>JBKOXO010000200.1:0-12904 GCA_046744105.1 Actinomycetota bacterium | reverse complement strand
GGCTGCAGACCCAGCGCCTCGCCGGTGTCGGCCGGCGGCGCCTGCGGCGCGGTCTCAGTAGGCCCGACGGGCCGGCCGGACGTCATCTGCGCGGCGGCGGCGGCCCAGGAGCCGAGCATCGCCTCGAGCGCGCCCACATCTGCGGCGGTCACATCGAAGGCGGCGAATGCTAGCCGGTCCTGCGCCGGTGTCGCGATTCCCGCCTGGTGCTCGCCGTAGAACTCAACCGGCTGGGCAGGGTCGCCGGACGGCGCAGACGCCGTGGCCCGGGCGACGCCGTAGCCACCGCCACCGGCGGCCAGCACGCCCGCCGTGCCGAGCGCTGCGCCCAGGAAGCCCCGCCGGGTCGGCGTCACGCCGCTCGTCCCCGGATTGCGCAAGGTGTGGCAGCGTGACGCTGCCAGATGTTGCGCGATTCGGTAGACATGCCGATCACGCGTTGACCACCTTGCTGGCCACCCGGGACAGCGGCTCGGCGACAGCCTGCACGGCGTGCGCCAGCGCCGTCTTGTCCGAGGTGGTCAGCGCGCCGTAGCGCACGAAGCCGGCCGGATCGCTCGCGTCGCGGTACTCGTCGAGCCGCGTATCGACGCTGTTGAACGCATCGGTCACCGTCTTGGCCAAGGTCGGGTCGATGATGGCGAGAGCCGGCTGGAGGTTCGCGAACGCCTGCTCGGAACCCTCGACGTTCGCCTGGAAGTCGAGTAGATCGATGTGCGAGTAGCGCTCCTCCTCGCCGGTGATCTTCGTCTTCGACACCTCGTCGAGCAGCTCGACCGCGCCGTTGGCGAGCTCGGCCGGCTGATATGTCAGCCCGCTGACAAGTCGCTGCAGCCGTTCGACGTTCACGAGCAGCCCGGCGCCGTATTTCGCCAGCCCGGCTGTACTTTTCGCCTGGAACAGCCCCTTCTCGATCCGGTGGAAGCCGGTCCAGCGCGCGGCCGGCACGTCGCCTTCGCGTGCGTCGATTGCGGGGTCGAGCTGCGTGCTGCCGGTGCTGAACGACTCGGCCACCGGCTCGATCCGCTCGTAGAACGGCCGGGCCTTGGCGTAGGCGCTCTGCGCGCCACTCAGGTCAGCGCGGGCCAGGGCTGCCGAGAGCGGTTTGACGGCGGCGACCAGGTAGCCCGCCTGGCGGTTGACATACTGCGCGTAGTCCTCAGTGCCGCGGATGAGCAGCGCGTGAGTGCCGGTGTTCGCCGTCGAGCTCGCCTTGCCGGTGACCTTGAACGGCGTCCGGGCGGCCTTGGCGCCTGGGCAATACAGCGTGTAGTAACCCGGTGCGGCGTTCACCGCGAACGTGCCGGAGAAGCCGGGCGGCAGGTTCTCCTTCTCGCCGATGATGCGCTCCCCTGCGAGTAGCTCGACCTCACTCACGCCGGTCGCGTCCTTGTTGGTGATGGTGAACGTGAGTCCGCCAGCGGCGTAGCTGTCCCGGTCGGTGGTGCAACCGCCGGCCGCCGTCACCGTGACGACGACCCGGTGCGGGTCGCCGCCCCCGGACGGCGGGTCGGGCTTCGGGTCACTGCTGCACGCCACAACCGCGGCGACTACCGCGAGTGCTGCCGAGCCGGCTGCGGCCAGGCCGTACCTGCGGGACGTCATCTCCGGCTGCTCCTCGTCGAAGTTAGGTGAGCCTAACCTAACTAGCGACGAGGCCGGAGGCCGGGGACTGCGGCGACGCACCGAGGCGATTCCGTCGGGCGGCCAACGCGCCCAGCCCGGCCGCCAGCAGCAACGCACCCGCCACGCCGAAGGAGACCGCGAGTGCGGTGAGCGTGCGCCGCCGGTCCACCGTGGTCACAGCGTGCCGTGCGTCACGGGCCGCAGCGAGAGCGTCGGCACGGGGCAGCGCCACGAGCTGATCGCGGACCGTACCGAGCACGACCGGGCCGGTCGAGAGCGTCGCGGTGCGCGTCATCACGTCCCGCCAGCTCAGGTCGACGACCTGCCCGGTGCGCGGCTGCACCCAGAACGTCGCGACGTCCTGCGTGCTGTAGTGCAGCGGGACGCTGGCGCCGGTGACGTGCGCGCCAAGTGGCAATCGTCCACCGTTGAGTCGCGCCACCTCGCCGACAGTGGCCGTGGTGGGCAGGCTCGCGGCGTCGGCATGGCTCGGCACGCTGGCTGTATACACACTGGCTGTATACACATCGGTGGCGATGCCGTCATGGCGTTCCGTGCCGGTGCGGCGCGCGCTGAGCGTGCCGACCGGGTGTCGCGGCGTGCTCGCCTCGATCTGCGCGAAGTCACCCTGCCGCGCGACGAGCTGGGCGGTGAACCCGTCGGCATCGAGGCGTCCGGCCGCCGGCCGTCCCGGCGCCACCAGGGCGAGCGTCAGCGCGGTGACGGCGAGCGCCATGCCACTGCCGAACGCCAATCGCATGATCGTGGCACGACTCGGGGAACGCCCAGGGGGCCAGGCGACGTAGAGGCCCACGGGCACCAGGTAGACCAGCCAGCCGATCACCTCGACGAGCACAGGATGTTCCTGGACGCCGAGCATCCCGGTCAGCAGCGACGCCTGCACCGATCCGGGACGCACCACCGCGCTCAGGTCGACCGTGCGCTGCTGCCCCACGGTGAGCCAGCCGGCTTCGTGGGCGGTGTGCAGTGCGTTCACGACCAGCCCGGCGGCGACCAGCACGAGGACGACACCCGTGACACGGAAGAACTTGGACAAGTTGATGCGCACGCCGCCCCGGTAGATGCCGTATCCCAGGGCGACCGCCACGAGGATGCCGAGCAGCGCGCCGACACCGCCGGCGGCGCCGGCATTGCTCTCGTTGAACGCGGCGAGCAGGAACACCACGGTCTCGAAGCCTTCGCGCAGCACCGCCAGGAACGCCATCGCCACCAGCGCGTACGCCGAGCCGGCAGCGAGCGCCGATTCGGTGGCGGCGGTGAGCTGACCCTTGAGGCCGCGCGAGTGGCGGCGCATCCACACCACCATGTACGTGACCATGACGACCGCCACCGCGCCGACGACCGTTTCGAGGCCCTCCTGCTGGCGCTGCGGCAGGTTCTGCGACAGCACCCGCAGGGCGATGCCGACCGCGACACACAGCAACACCGCGGCGCCGACGCCGACGAAAACCCAGCGCAGCAGGTCGCGGCGGCCGCGCTGACGCAGGAAGGCGGCCACGATGCCGACGATGAGGGAGGCCTCGAGCCCTTCGCGAAGGCCGATCACGAAGGTGGGGAGCATCCGCCCTCCGTCTGTTAGGTAAGCCTTACCTTGCTTACCATAGCCGACGGCCCGCCGACGTGTCTGCCGCGCCCTTCTGCCTGACTTGTTCGACCTCCGGCGCGCCTATTCCCGCCCTGCGTCGAACAACTCGGAACAGACGGGCAGTCGCTTAGGTCGGCGGACCGTAGCCGCCGCCGCCCGGCGTCTCGATGACCAACACGTCGCCGGGCCTGACGTCGGCGAACGCGCAGCCGGGCAGCTCAGCCACCGTGCCGTCCGCCCGCTCGATGTAGTTGCGGCCCAGCGCGCCGGGCGCCCCGCCGGCCAGCCCGTACGGGGGCCGGCGGCGGTGTCCGGACAGCGTGCTCACCGTCATCGGCTCGCGGAACCGGATCCGGCGGACCGCGCCGTCGCCGCCGCGCCAGCGCCCGGCGCCTCCGCTGCCCCGACGGATGGCGAAGCTCGCGACCAGCACCGGGAACCGCGATTCGAGCACCTCCGGGTCCGTCAGCCGGGAGTTCGTCATGTGCGTCTGCACGACATCCGTCCCGGCGAAACCGTCACCGGCACCGGACCCCGAGGCGACAGTCTCGTAGTACTGGTGCCGCTCGTTGCCGAACGTCACGTTGTTCATCGTCCCCGACCCCTCGGCCTGCACACCCAGCGCGGCGTACAGCGCGCCGACGATCGCCTGCGAGGTCTCGACGTTGCCGGCGACGACGGCTGCCGGATAGGTCGGCGCCAACATCGAGCCTTCCGGGATGATCAGCCGCAGCGGGCGCAAGCAGCCGTCGTTGAGCGGGATGTCGTCGGCGACGAGAGTCCGGAAGACGTACAGCACGGCTGCTGTTGCCACCGACGACGGGGCGTTGAAGTTCGTGTCCAGCTGGGGCGACGTCCCGGTGAAGTCGATAGTGGCGACGCGCGCCGCCCGGTCGACGGTGACGTGCACCTCGATCACCGCACCCGAGTCCATCTCATAGCCGTACGCACCGTTGTCGAGCGCATCGATCACGCGGCGCACCGCCTCCTCGGCGTTGTCCTGGACGTGCCGCATGTATGCCTGCACGACGGGCAGCCCGAAGTGCTCGATCATGGCGCGCACCTCGGCGACGCCCTTCTGGTTGGCCGCGATCTGCGCGCGCAGGTCGGCCAGATTCGTCGCGGGGTTGCGCGACGGGTGTTGCGCCCCGGTAAGCAGAGCAAGGGTTTCTGCCTCGCGGAAGGATCCGTTCGCAACGAGCAGCCAGTTGTCGAACAGCACGCCCTCCTCGTGCACATCGCGGCTGGCCGCCGGCATAGATCCGGGCGTCAGCCCGCCGATCTCGGCGTGATGCCCCCGGGAGGCGACGTAGAAGAGGATCCGCTCGGCCTCGAAGACCGGGGTGATCACGGTGACGTCCGGCAGGTGCGTGCCGCCGTGGTACGGGTCGTTGACCGCGTACACCTCGCCGGGGCGCATAGTGCCCGAGCGGCGGCGGATCACCTCCTTGACGCTCGTGCCCATCGAGCCCAGGTGCACCGGCATGTGCGGCGCGTTGGCGATCAGGTTGCCGTCCGGGTCGAACAGCGCGCAGGAGAAGTCCAGCCGTTCCTTGATGTTGACGGACTGGGCGGTCGACTCGAGGGCGGCGCCCATCTGCTCGGCGATCGACATGAACAGGTTGTTGAAGATCTCCAGCAATACCGGGTCGGCCCGCGTGGTCACCGCCTCCGCCGCGGGCGCGGCCACCCGCTCGATCACGAGCTGGCCGCCGGGACGCATGGTCGCCCGCCAGCCCTCGTCCACGACGGTGGTGGAGCCGTCCTCGACGATGATCGCCGGGCCGGGCACCTCGTCGCCGGTACGCAGACTCGCCCGGTGCCGGAGCCCGGCGGATCTCCAGGCAGCCTGGCTGTACATCTGTACCGTCCCCGGCGGCGCGCCGCCACCGCTGTCGAGGCTCAGCGTGACGGGTTCGGTCACTGCGCTCACCTCCACCGAAACGGCCTCTACGACGAGCGGACGGTCCAGGAGGAACGAGTACATCTGCTGGTATGTCGCCTCGAACGCCCGCGTCATGCCGCCGACGTCGGCGAAACCCACCGGGATGGAGGTGTCGGTGCCGTCGTAGCGCAGATGGGCGCGGCGGACGACGCGTGTGGCGTCGGCTACCTCGCTGCGAGCCGCCTTCTCCAGCGCGTCCGCTACCTCGGCGAGCCGCGGCAGGACAGCCGTTTCGAGACGCGCCTCGACGGACTGCTCTCGGATGGCAGTCGTGTCGGCCAGCCCGATGCCGAGCGCCGAGAGCACGCCGGCCATGGGCGGCACGAGCACCGTGTGGATGCCCAGCGCATCGGCGACTGCGCAGGCATGCTGCCCACCTGCGCCGCCGAACGTGGTGAGCACGTACTCGGTCACATCGCGGCCGCGTTGCACCGAGATGCGCTTGACCGCGTTGGCCATATTGGCGACCGCGATGTGCAGATAGCCCTCCGCCACCTGCTCGGGCGTGCGGCCGTCGCCGATCTCATGTGCCAACTCGGCGAAGCGCCGGCGCACGACCGCGACGTCCAGCGGCTGATCACCGCCGACGCCGAACACGGCCGGGAAATGCGCCGGCTGGATCCGTCCGAGCATGACGTTGGCGTCGGTGACTGTGAGCGGTCCGCCGTTGCGGTAGCACGCCGGGCCTGGGTCGGCGCCGGCGGAATCCGGGCCCACCCGGTACCGGCTGCCGTCGAAGTGCAGGATCGACCCCCCACCCGCGGCGACCGTGTGGATGGCGATCATCGGTGCCCGGAGCCGGACGCCGGCCACCTCCGCCTGGAACACCCGCTCGTACTCCCCCGCGAAATGCGACACATCGGTCGACGTCCCGCCCATGTCGAAGCCGATCGCCTTGTCGAAGCCGGCCAGCTGCGACATCCGCGCCATGCCGACGATGCCGCCCGCCGGCCCGGACAGGATGGCGTCCTTGCCGCGGAAGTGTCCCGCCTGCGCGAGCCCGCCACCCGACTGCATGAACATCAGCGGCGTATCCGGCAGTTGCGCCGCTACCCCGTCGACGTAGCGGCGCAGCACCGGCGACAGGTACGCGTCGACCACTGCCGTGTCACCGCGCGGCACGAGCTTGAGCAGCGGGCTGGCCTCACTTGACAGCGACACCTCCCCGAACGCGACCTCGGCGGCCAGCGCACCGATCGCCTGTTCGTGCTCGGGATGCAGATGGCTGTGCAGGCACGCGACGGCCAGGGCCTCGATGCCGTCGCGCCGGGCGTCGCGCAGTTCGGCGCGCAGCGCCTCCAGGTCGGGGCGGCGCAGCACGGTGCCGTCGGCGGCGATGCGCTCATCAACCTCGATGACCCGCTCGTACAGCGGCTCAGGCAACACGATATGCCGATCGAAGATGCGCGGGCGGTTCTGGTACCCGATGCGCAGCGCATCGCCGAAACCGCGCGTGATCACCAGCGCGGTGCGCTCCCCGCGGCGTTCGAGCAGCGCGTTCGTAGCGACAGTGGTGCCCATGCGGACCTCGTCGATGCCGCCCTCGCCGAGCAGTTCGCGGATACCGGCCACGGCGGCGTCCGCATACCGGGCGGGGTTCTCCGACAGCAGCTTGCGGGTCAGCAGGCTACCGTCCGGGCGGCGCGCCACGATGTCGGTGAACGTGCCGCCTCGGTCGATCCAGAACTGCCAGCCCACAGGGACTCGCTGCTCGAGACGCCGCAACCTTCCGTTAACCTGCGCGACGCCTCCGAAGACCCCGAATGACGAACAGCGCGACCATGGCGGCAGCCGTGCCGCCGATGATCGCCCTGCCTGCGGGTGACTTGGCCCTGGCGATCAGGTTCTGCCTGGTCTGATTGGCGATGCGCTTTGGGCTGGTGCGCTCTGCGAGCTGGTCAACCGCCACGGCGAGCGAGGTACGCGCCTGCTCGATGTCGCGCTGGATATCGTCAGCCGTCTTGTTCGCAGCCACGCTGAACTCCTCCTGGCAAGCCGTCCGTGAAAGCCTATCCGTATGACCCGACTCGCTCCCGGCGACACAGCGCCGGACTTCACCCTGCCGGACGCCGACGGTAAGGACGTGTCGCTCTCCGACTTCCGTGGGCGTCGCGTCGTTGTCTACTTCTACCCCGCCGCCATGACCCCGGGTTGCACTACGCAGGCGTGCGATTTCCGCGACAGCCTGTCGTCGCTTGCGGCGGCCGGCATCGACGTCGTCGGCATCTCGCCCGACAAGCCGGAGAAGCTTGTCAAGTTCCGCGACCGTGACTCGCTGACGTTCCCCCTGCTGTCCGACCCGTCCCGTTCGGTGCTCGAGGCGTACGGCGCGTACGGGGAGAAGACGATGTACGGCAAGAAGGTCACCGGCGTGATCCGGTCGACGTTCGTGGTCGACGGCGAGGGCAAGATCGAGCAGGCGCAGTACAACGTCAAGGCCACCGGTCACGTCGCCAAGCTGCGCCGCGACCTGGGTTTGTGAGCAGATCGCGCAAGATCTGGCGTGCTGACGCCGCCAGATGTTGCGCGATTTGGTGGGTGGCCCTCGACGGCTAGGCTCGCGGACGCGGGGCCGTAGCCCAACAGGCAGAGGCACACGGTTTAGGTCCGTGCCAGTGAGGGTTCGACTCCCTCCGGCCCCACCCGGCCCCGGCCTACCCGAGGTCGCGTTTGAGCGGTTTGCCGACGGGATTGCGCGGCAGCGCGTCGACGAAGATCACGTCTCGGGGCACCTTGTAGCGGGCCAGGTTCGCCGCGACGAACTCGCGCACCCCGTCTTCGTCGAGCTCCGCACCGGGCGCCCGAACGACATAGGCACGCAGCCGCTGGCCGAGCTCCGGGTCGGGCACGCCGACCACGGCTGCGTCAGCGACGCCGTCGTGGCCGACCAGCAGCTGCTCGACCTCTGCGGGGAACACGTTCTCCCCGCCGGACACGATCATGTCGTCGGCGCGGCCGTCGACGAACAGGCGGCGGTGCCGGTCAAAGTGCCCGATGTCCCCGCTGTCCATCAGGCCGCCGATGATCCGCCTGCCGCCGCCGCCCGTGTACCCGGTGAACTGGTAGCTGCTGCCGACGAAGATGCGCCCCACCTCGCCGGGCGGCACCGGTGTGCCGTCGTCGCCGAGCACCTTCACCGTGACCCCCACCGGCGGGCGGCCGACGCAGCCGGGCGCTTCGCGCAGGTCGTCCGGCGTGGCAATTGTCGCGAACGAGACCTCGGTGGAGCCGTACAGGTTGTACAGCACGTCGCCGAACGTGGCGCGGGCGCGCACGGCTAGTTCCGGCGTCAGCGGTGAGCCGGCCATCGCGATGATGCGCAAGGAGGAGGTGTCTCGCAGCCACAGCTCGTCCTCGCCGAGGGCCAGTATGCGGGCCAGCATTACCGGCACCAGGGTCAGCACGTCGCAGTGGTGCTCGGCCACCGCATCGAGTGTGCGGGCCGGATCGAAGCGCCGGTGGACGATCACCGTGTTGCCGATCGCGAGCGCCATGGCAGCGCTGAACAGCCCCCAGGCGTGGAAGGCAGGCGCCGCGACGAACGCGCTCCGCCCGGCCCGGAGCGGGATCTTGCTGAGGAACCCGCCCGGCGGGATCAGCGACATGCCGAGATCCCGAGGCGCGCCCTTCGGGGCGCCCGTCGTGCCGCTGGTCATCAGCACCAGCCGCTGTCGGATCGCCGGCTTCGGCGGCGCCACCGGGTCGGAGTTGGCGATCAGCTCGTCGACTGTGCTTCCTTCGCCCGCATCCGTCCAGGCGAGCAGCCGGCCCAGCGGCGGCCGGTAGTCGCCCACCGTTGCGGCGAACTCCTCGTCGTGGACGAGCAGCGCGAGATCCTCGCGCGTGCACACATCGCGCAACTGCGGGCCGGCGAAGCCGACATTGAGGAGCACCGTCCGGGCGCCCACCTTGGCGGCAGCCACCAGCGACTCGAACAGCCACCGGTGGTTGCGGCACAGGATGCCGACGCCCCCGCCTGCCGGGAGCCCGGCAGCGAGCCAGGCGTTGGCAAGCGCACTGGACCGTTCGTCCAGCTCAACGAACGTGATAGACCCGCGCTCGTCGACGATCGCCGTGTCGCCGTGCAGCTGCGCCCCTGCGCTGACCAGCAGTCCCAGCGGGCCATAGGCGGAGAGCGCACGTAGCGTTCGCAGGTACCGCTGCGGTGGCGCGAGCGTCACGGCACCGCTGGCGACCAGCGCCGCCACCGAGAACGCCTCGTCCAGCGAGCGCACCAGCAGGCTGCGAAGCACACCGTGAGTTCTAGCATGGAGGCATGGCAAGCACGCCGTGCGAGGTGCCGGGCTGCGCCGGCCCCGCCACCCAGACGACCGTCACCGGCCAGCACTTGTGCGAGCGGTGCCACGACCGGCGCGTCGCCGACGAGTGCGCGTGCATGGTGCTCAACGGGGCGTCCGCCCCGGTCGCCTTCACGTCGTGGTGGCGGCGGCTACTCGCCAGGCACCAGTGACCGGCCGGTGAGCCGACCTTTGTGATCTTGTGCAGACCCGCGCACGATGCTCGGCGCGTCTGCACAAGATCAGCCGGACGGAGCTGACTCTGCAGGCGCGCAGCGTAGGTCGTGGCCCACCGAGGTGAGGCACTTGCCATCCGCGAGGCGCCACTTCCAGCCATGCATCTGGCAGGTGAGAACGCCGTCCTCGATCTTGCCGAACCGGGACAGGTCGGCCTTCAGGTGCGCACACCGACGCTGCATCAGCCAGCCGTGCAACTCGATCATCTCGGCAGCCTCAGCAGCGTTCTGCTCGGTGTACCAGCCCTCGGCGTAGTTCAGCCGTTCCTCGGACAGGCACTTGAAGAAGGCGTAGATGAACTCGTTGTACGGACCGATGCGCTGCGCCGAGAACCGGCACGATAGGAACAGCGAGTTCACCCAGTCGATCTCGTGCTCCGCGACGAGCTTCTCCAGGTAGGCGCGCCGGGTCCGGAACCGGTAGCGCACCTTCTCCCCCGCGTATTGGCGCACCTCGCGGGCCACGAAGTCCAGGACGAAGTCGATGTCACCACGCTCGGCGTCCTCGGCGGTGAACCGCACTCCGCCGTTGATGCCGGCGGCCATGTGTTCGGCCTCTTCGAGCAGCGGGGTGAACCACTGTTTGATCTCCGCAACGACGTCGATCTCGGGATGGGCCCAGCTCTTCTTGGCGACCTCGACCTCGGGCATGCGCCGCGCCTGCATGTCGCGCAGGTAGCCGACCTTGTCACCGAAGATCGTCCGGGGGTCGATCGGATGCTGTATCCGGCACTCGGGGTCAGCCAGGTCGGCGACCGAGCCGGGCAGCAGCAGCCGCCCCTCCTCGTGCCCGTGCTCGGCCAACCAGGACAGGTACACGGTCTGGTCAGGAAAGATGTTCGACTCGTCGTCGAAGATGTCGTTGAAGCCCCACAGCTCCTCGTCCAGGAAACACGGGGGGCCGGCCGTCGGGAACACGAGCCGCGCTCCGGCCTCCTCGATGTAGCGCAATGTGCGGTCGAACTGCCGCTCGCGCTTCGTCTTGCCCAGCGCCTGCTTCGCGCGCTTGGGCAGCTCGTAGACCATCGGGAACCAAATCGCGCCCGAGAACTGCACGAGGTACGCGTCGATCGGACCCAGCTGGGTGAACGCGCTCAGATCGGACGGGCGCGCGTCGTTCTGGTTGAGCAGGCGCGCCGTCCCGTCGTAGACCCACAGCGACGAGTCGCCGATCGGGCCGTCGCTCGGTGAGACGAGCGACTGGATCATGATCTGCAGCCCGTCCAGTTCGACGACTTCCTCGGACTCGGGCTTGACGAAGGTCCGGAAGCCCACCTCGCGCAGCTCATCCTCGAGCTGCGAGGTCGGGAAATTGGGCAGCAGGACGGTGATGTCCTTGCGGACGTAGCGGCGCAGGTGCTCGGCGTCGAAGTGGTCGCGATGCAGGTGGCTGACGAACAGGTAGTCGGCCTGCCCGATGGTGTCCCAGTCGAGCTGCGAGTTGTCGGGGAACGGGAACCAGGAGCCGAAGTAGGCCGGGTTCACCCATGGATCGGTGAGAACGCTGCCGTAGGCGGTCTCGATCAGCATGCTGGCGTGGCCCAGGCCGGTCACTCGCATGCCTGTCACGGTAACGGTTAGTCCGTGTCCAGCAGTGACCACACCTCCATGTCCTGCCGGACACCGGCCACCGGAAAGGCGCTGCGCAGCACGCCCTCGCGAGTCATGCCGAGCCGCCGCGCCACGGCAATGCTGCGCTCGTTGGTCGGCGTGCAGTGCCACTCGATGCGGTGCATGCCGCGTTCGAACGCCCACACGATCAGGTGCCGCACCGACGTCGTCATCAGCCCGCGTCCCTGCGCGTCGGGAGCAAGCCACACGCCGAGCTCGGCAACCCCGAACGCCACGTCGAACACCCGGAACAGCGCGCCGCCCGCAAGCCGGCCGTCCAGCCATATCCCGAAGATGTGTCCCTCGTCGGCGGCGTGCCGGTCGGCATAGCGCTGCAGGAACTCGCGAGCGCCCGCCTCGTCCGTGATCGTTGTCGCCCAGGGCAGCCACGGCGCCAGGTGCGGACGGGTGCCGTCCAGGAACTGCGCGAACTCGCCCGCATTCCAGGGCTCGAGCGCGCGCAGCTCGGCGTCGTCGCTCAGGGCCAGCTTCAGCATCGCGTCCTCCGTTCATAACAAACGTTCGGTACGTATGCTAGCTCGCATGCCGGCACCGACCGACCATGAGGCTCGTAGGCGCGACGTCTCCGAGGCGGTGTGGCGGGTACTCGCCCGGCACGGCTTCGGCGGCCTGACGTTGCGGGCCGTCGCCGCCGAGATGGGAGCCTCGACGGGTCTGGTCACCCACTACTTCCCGTCCAAGGACGCGCTCGTACGGCACGCCCTGCAGGTTGCCGAGGAGCGCAGCGTGACCCGGCCGCTGCGCCAGGGCGGGCTGCGCGAAGCGCTGCTCGACGTGCTGCCGCTTTCCGCGGCGTCGGCGACGATGAACCGGGTCTGGGTCAGCTCGTGGGACGCGGCGCTCGGCGACGCCGAGCTGCACGCCGCCGAGCAGGCCCGGTACAAGCGCTGGCGTGCCCGGCTGCGCCCGTTGGTAGTGGAGGCCCAACGCCGCGGCGAGTTGTCCGCCGGTCACCCCGACGACCTCGTGGCGACGGTCGCCGCGTTCACACACGGCCTGGTCGTCCAGGCACTGTTCGTCCCGAGGACATTCCCCTGCGCCCGTCAGGTGGGCCTACTCGACGCTTTCCTGAAGGGGCTGAAGCCGACGGCGAACGCTTGATTGACATAGACGATCTGCGATCTACTCTGTCGCGGCACTTGTGGACTCTTTGGGGGAGGGCACGACATGACAGAGCAGAGCACGGCGTGGTGGGACGATCGCGACATGATGCGAGCGCGCGTGCGCCGCCACGTGGAGATCATCAGGGAGGCGCGGCCCGAGGTCATCGTGCCTACCGGAGATTCGGACGATGTCGCCGACATGCACCACATGCATCGCGACGGAGTGATCCTGGTTCGGGACGCCGACCTTCGCCGGGTGGCTGACATCATCCCTGGTGACGTGGAGGCCAGCCTCATCTATGGCGTGACCTTGTACAGGCCGCGCGACCCCGACATTGAGGCCGTGCTGACCCAGATCGACCGACAGCTCGGGCTTGGCGTGGCAACGCCCGACCACGCCCTGCACATCACGCCCGCGGGTCTGTGCCCGGCGACTGAGCCGGAGGAAGTCGACCTGC
>JBKOXO010000018.1:0-5888 GCA_046744105.1 Actinomycetota bacterium | reverse complement strand
CCACTGCCGTCGCGACCTGTGCGAACTGTGGCACGAGCGGGTACCTCGGCGAGTACGCGGTCTACCTGGGTGGACCCGGAATCGTGGTCCGGTGCCGTCACTGCGACAACGTCGCGATGGTGCTCGTCGAGATCCGCGGGGAAATGTGCGTCGACGCAATGGGCCTGTCCGGCCTTCGCATGCCGGAAGTCGCATGACCGACAGCGTCGATTCGCCTGACGGGGCCGCCTGACGCCGCTCGCCCGCTCTGGTCAGGCGCACTGAGACTCCTCCAGCCCGCCTGACTCGTCCTGGGAGGATGTCCCGCTCGTTGTTGATTTTCGGTGGCGGTCCGCGTGATCGTCAGGCGGCGATCACGGAGTCATTCTGAGGGGTGGTGCTGACACTTTCGGCAGCGACATGCTCATCGAGGGCGCGGCGGAGAGCGGCGAGGTGTAGGCGCCCGTTGACGCGACGGAACTGCTTGGCTGCTTCGGCCATGCCGGCAGCGCACCAGCGCAGGGCCATGCTGCCGGACTGCCAGTTCTTCACGTTGCGGCTGTGGGTGCGGGCGATGGAGATCATCGACTCGATGCTGTTCGTGCTGCGTAGCGTCCGCGCCAGGGTGGGCGGCACGCCGAGGCGGAGCACGGTCAGCGTCTCGGCCAGGCCCTCGCGCAACGATGCGGCCGCGCCCGGGTGTGTTCGGTCCAGCTCCTTCGCCAGCGCCTCGAGCTGCGCTTCGGCGGCCAGCGCGGACTCGGCGTGGTAGGCCCGGCGCATCCGCTTGGTCACCGTCGAGGCGAGCCGGTCGGGCAGCCGATCGGCCACATTGCGCAGCTTGTGGATCTGACACCGAGCGATCACCGGGTGGTCGAACACCCGCGTCACCGCGGCCCGCAGCGCCTTCGCCCCGTCGATCACGACCAGGATCGGTCGGGTTGTGTTCAGACCGCGCTCGCGCAACCCGACCAGCAGGTCGGTGACCACGGTGGTGTTCTCGGTGTCGCCTTCGACCAGCGCGAGCGGATGCTTGGTGCCGTCAATGCCGATCCCGAGGGCGAGGACGCACACGTGCTCACCGAAGTGCACCCCGTCAAGCATCAACGCCACCAGGTCCAGCTCGTGCAGCGGGGCAGCGAGCAGATCGGCGAGCGCGGTCTCGGTCGCGGCGACGAATCGCCGGCTGACCGCGGACTTGCTCGTTGCAGTGGCGGCGCGTTCGACTTTCTCGCCGACCGGCTCCAACCCCACCGGATAGCCGCGGGTGGAGATCCCGCCCAGCATCTTGGCCATCGCCATCCGCCCGAGCACTTCGGTGCCGGTAAACAGCTCATAGCTCGGCACGGGCAACTCACCGCAGCCGTCGATCGCGCGCATCCGCGGCCGGGTGATTGGCACCCGCCGCCCGCCGAGGGTGACCGACCCCTTCTCCGTACCGTGCCGTACGGCAGTCCGGCGCGGATCGTGCTTACCCTTCAGGCCGCACACCGCACTCACGTCGGCGTCCATCATCGCGGCCATCACCTGCAGCCCGGTGCCCACGGCCATCGCGAGCAGTCCCTCGCGCACGTCGGCGACGACGTCCCCGAGCACCACGCTCACCGACTCCGGCACCCCCAGTGCCATCGCGGCAGCATCGATCGTCTGGTAGTTCTGTTTCACAGCGGTCCCCTTCTTGACGGTGTCTCTGGCAAGACGCCCAACACCTACCGCACGGCAGGAGTCAGGCGGGGGACCGCCACCTCAATCAAATTCCACGACGTCCGGGGCAACCTCCGGACTCCCTGCGGGTGGTGTTGCTGTAGGTTTTCTTGGCGTCCAGCCCGATGAGGCGCCATCGCCTGCCGGAATGGCCGGTCTGTTAGCGGGTGATCTCCAACGCTTGCATGCCGGCGAAGTTCATCCAGATGCGCGTGCCGTCTTCAACGATTTTCGCGACGGCGTTGTCGCAGTTCGGGCAGCGCATGACGATTCCGGCGCCCCGGAAGACGTGCATCGCCCCGACCGCGCCGGACGTGCCGCAGTTGCCGCACGTCATGATGGCGGTGGTCATTTCGACGGCGAACACCTCCCCGAGCATGCCTGCGACCGCGTTCCCGTCGAGCATCAATTCGTCCATTTCAGCTCCCCGTTGGCCCGAACCGTTCGGTCTTGATCGCCTCGGGGTGGTGCCCGAGGTGGACCAGCGCTTCGGCCGCGGCCTCGACGAACGGCGTCGGTCCGCAGACATAGACGCGCGGCCGTTCGGCGGCGACCGGGCCGACCTCCGCCAGCATCTCCGCGTCGACGCGGCGCGCGTAGCCCGCCCAGCCGGGCGGCTGCGACATGGTCAGCGTGTGCACCACGGTGAGGCCGTTGCCACTCAGGCGCTCGAGTTCTTCTCGATAGATGATGTCGTCCCAGCCGCGTGAGGACAGCAGCAGCCGGGTGTCCACATCGCTCCCGGCCGCGGCGCGAAGCCGGATCATCGCCATTAGCGGCGCGATACCCGACCCGCCGGCGACCAGCAGCAGCGGACCGCCCAGCGGCGGCTCCCAGACGAAGTAGCCGCCGACCGGGCCGCGCAGCTCGATCTGGTCGCCCGGCTGCAGGTCGTCGGTCAGGTACGGTGAGACCTCGCCGTCGGCGATGCGCACCACTGTGAGCTCGACGCGCGTGCCATCCGGAGCCGACGCGATCGAGTAGCTGCGCTCGGCCTGGTAGCCGTCGTCGGCGGTCAGCCGGACGTCGAGGTGCTGCCCCGCGCGATGCCCGACCCAGCCGGGGACGTCGAACGCGATCGTCTTGGCGCGCGGCGTCTCCGCGACCACCCCGGTCACGTCCGCGGGCTGCCAGGTCAATCGCCCCAGTACCGTTGTTCCCTCCACGGGTCTCCGTAGTTGTGGTACCCGTTGATCTCCCAGAAGCCGGGCTCGTCGACCGCCGTCAGCCGCAGTCCCCGCACCCACTTCGCGCTCTTCCAGAAGTACAGGTGGGGCACCAGCATCCGCGCCGGGCCGCCGTGCACCGGTTGCAGCGACTCACCGTTATAGCTGAACGCGACCCACGCCTTACCTCCGGTGAGATCGTCGAGCGGGACGTTCGTCGTGTACCCGCCGTCGCTGAACGCGACCGTGTAGCCGGCTGACGTCTCGATGCCCTCGAGAAGCGTGTCGACCCGGACACCCTGCCACACGGTGTCCAGCTTCGACCACTTGGTCACGCAGTGGATGTCGGTGGTGATCTCCTCGCTCGGCAGCGCGCGGAACTCATCCCACGTCCAGCGGCGTGGCTCATCCACCTCGCCGCTGATGGTGAAGTCCCATCGTTCCAGCGGCGTGTGCGGGGTGGGGCCAGCCGACAGCACGGGAAAGTCACTGGTCACATACTGCCCCGGTGGTACGCGGCCCGGAGGCGCGCCTTCGCGGCGGCCCCTGAAACCCCGGGAGATGATCGACGGCATCTGTCTTACCACGCTCGCTGAGTACCCATCGTCTCGCAGCGCCTCGCGCGCTGCAAGATCGCGCCCGCGAATCTCACCGTGCAGACCCACCGGTGCGCTGCCTGAATGACCGGGTGCCCGCTTCGCCGCCCGCGCTTTGTGCCCGGCGGCGTGCCGACACGACGCAACGAGCGTGCCCTTGGAGCGGCTCGGCTCGCGTACCCGCGGTTCGCGGCACTCCGCGCAGGCGGCGAGATTACCTTCGGTCTGCCGGTGAGCGCGGTCCGTCAATGATGACCCCGCTTGTGAGCGGTGCGGTCGTCATGGCGTTCACGTCCTGGCCGACTGAACACTGCCGACAGGAATCGGCGACTTCCCGCTCGCACCCACCAACAGACCAAGAAGAACAAAATCGTAAATACCGGTGATCGCCCTCTCCTGGTTCAAGCGCTCTGACGGTGCTCTGGATTTCGTCATCACAAACGCGGTCCTCATCGACCCTCTCCTCCGGATCGTCAAATGCGATATCGGCGTGCGGGACGGTAACATAGCGGGGATCGGCAAGGCGGGAAACGCCGAAACCATGGAGATTACGCCGGATTGATCGTCGGGCCCAGGAGGACATCCTCTCAGTCGAGGGAAAGATCGCAACCCTGGGGATTGTCGACATCCATCCCCACTTCGACTCACCCAGCAGCTCTACGAGTTTCAGTCGGCTGGCTTCACGACGCTGATCGGCGGGGATCCGGGCCGAAGACCGTCGGAATCGAGTGTCGCGGAGCGTGGAATCTCCACCGGATGGTGGAAGCGATGGCGAGCTTCCCGATCAATTTCGGCAACTTCGGCAAAGGAAATTCGTCGGACCGGGAAACGATTATCGAGCAGCCCTCGGCGGAGCGGCTGGAATGAAGATACACGAGGACTGGTCGGCTTCTCCCGCTGCAATCCGGACACGCCTATCCGTCTCCGACGAATACAACTTCCAGGACGAGCTCCATGCCGACACGCTGAACGAGACCGACTACTACGAGGATTCCATGGCCGCGATCGGCGGCCGCGTCATCCATGTGTACCACTGCGAAAGCTCGGGCGGGGCAATGCTCCTGACATCATGCGCTGCGCCGGCGAGCCGAACATCCTGCCGAGCTCGACCAACCGGACCAACCCGTTCTCGATTAACGCCTACGACGAAGAGTTCGACATGCTGTTCACGGCCCATAACCTGAATAAGGCAGTGCGGACGGACTTGGCCTTCATTCAAGGACGAGTGCACGCGGAGACAATGCGAGCCGAGGATGTGCTTCATGACGTCGAGGCACGCGTCCCGACAAGCTCTCTCAGTCACCGGACGGGCGCACGGCCGACCACACGTTGAGGAGGCACCCGCCGCCCGAGTCGCTCGGTCACCCGCATCGGCCTGCTCGCCGGGGCGATCGGCGTCCCGCTCGGGTCGCCGTGCACCACTACGTGTGCCGATCAGGGTCCACGTCATCGGGAAAACCCCTGCTTGCCGAAGACATCGCGGTCTACAACTTGCCACGGAAACCGCTGCTGCGTGTAGGCGCTCAGCCACGCCGGTACCGGGCTATGGCGATCGGTGCGAACACCAGCACGATCGCAGCAGACCAGATCAGGGGACGGACGATGAGGTAGCTGGCCGGGTGGTGGCCGAGCAGCGCCTCAGGGGGCGCGCCTCCGGCAAGGGTCCGCACCGAATCGACCATGTACGTGACCTGCCTTCGGTCAATTGATCTTGGCCTGGCGAGTAGGTTCCCGTGTTCGCTGGGCTGCAGGGGTCTCGTGGGGCAGGATTTGCGCACTAGCCGGTGCTCGTAGCCCGCACTGTGGCGTATGTGCGGACCGTTCGGACGTCCTCTGGAGCGACGCCGGTGCAGGTCGTGTGGTCCTCGCGGCGGGGGTCGCGGCAGATCGAGCATCCCGGCTCGGCCCACAGGGATAACGAGGTGGCGGCGCTGAAGGCGATTGCGACGGAACGGATCGCTGCCGGGCAGGCCGAGCTCGACCTCGGACTGGATGCCGCGGCTGGGTCGGGCCCGTTGGAAGTCGTCGGGTCGAAGGCCGGGCACCTGTGGGATGGGTTGTGTCGGGCTTACGACTCGCTCGGCTTCGATCAGGCGACGGGCGGCGACGAGGTGTACCGGGCGTTGGTGCTGGCGCGGATCATCGAGCCGACATCGAAGCTGGATGCGTTGCGGGTGCTCGAGGAGACCGGTGTCGACTCTGTCTCGTACCGGACCTTGACCCGCGGGCTTGCCCGTTACGGAAAGCCCTTGTGGCAAGGAAATCTCCGTCGCATGCGCCGCTCACGCCGCCCTCGGCCCCGCCTCGCTGGTGCTCTACGACCTGTCCACGCTCTACTTCGAGACCGATGCCGGTGACGGGTTCCGCGAGCCGCGGCTGTCCAAAGGAACGCCGTCTGGAGCCGCAGATCACCATCGGGCTGCTCACGGATGCCACGGGGGGT
>JBKOXO010000078.1:0-16720 GCA_046744105.1 Actinomycetota bacterium | reverse complement strand
GCTCTGGGTAGCGTGCGGCTCATCGCCTCTGGGACGGAGCGCCCGGTCTCTTTGGCGGCCCGCGCCGCTCGAGACGTGGTGCGGGCTCGCTGAGTCATGCCGTCCAGGCTTGCAAACCGGAGTGCGGTGACGCGCCAGGCTCGCCGACCGCCCCGCCGTGCAATGCGGCAGGATCACCGCGGCGCTAGGCGGGAAGCAGCTTTGTCGGCCGGGCTCAGCCCTGCCCGTATGGGTTGCTAGGCGGCTGCTGCTGTGGGTAGCCCTGCGGCTGCTGGTGCTGCGGCGGCTGGCCGTACTGCGGCTGCTGGTGCTGCGGCGGCTGGCCGTACTGCGGTTGCACCGGCTGCCCGTACTGCTGCGTCGGAGCCTGCGGGTAACCCTGCTGCTGGTAGCCGCCCCCCCACTGCTGGGCGCTACCCCACTGTTGCGCGCCGGCGCCGGCACGTGCGCCAGTCATGATCTTGCCTTCGGCCTGCAGCCACCCGGCGACGAACACCCCGACCTGGAGGATGGCGGTGATCAGCATGAGGATCAGGCCGATCTTGATGTCCAGGGCCTTTTCCTTGCCGATCAGCAGGCCGAACGTGACCAGCAGCGACGCCACGGAGGCCGCCAGCGGAACGAGCGAGCCCTTCGCCTTCTTGTCGAGGAGGACGATGGCAGCGACTCCGCCCGCGAGCACGGACAACCCGATCGCTGCCGCCGCGCCGCCGGCACCGGTCGAGTATCCCTTGGCGGTTGCTGACCCGGTGAACTCGCCGCCCTTGACGCCGTACCAGTCCAGAAAGCCCCAAATGAATGCCAAAACGCCGAGTCCGGCCCCGATCAGGTCGAACAGCGGCAGTTGCTCCCCGGACCGCTGCTGCGGCTGGGGCGCTCCGTACCCGGTCATTGAGCCTCACTCCTTATCAGGTGTGCCTGCACTGGCACGCCAGTGACGATCGGCGCCACCGTATCGGATGCGGGCAGACAAAGGCGACGGCGCTCCGCCTGTCCCGCATCCTGATCAGGGTGCCGCTGCCCGGACGGTCAGGTCCGGCGCTTCTCCCAGGGCAGCATGCCGCCGGTCTCGCGCAGCCGCAAGAACGACAGCACCACACCTGCGAGAATCACGATCAAGCTCAGGTAGTAGCCAGCTCCCCGGCCGTAATCGATGGTCACCCTGACGCCAAGCGCCTCGCTGAGATCGCCGGACGACTTCGCTCCTGGAGTGACGAAACCGGCGATAATGATGCACAGCGTTGACAACAGGAAACCGCCCAGGACGGCGGGCCGAATCGGAATCGGCATCCGCGCTGACGGGGCAAAGATGTGGATTGCCAGCAGGATCGCCGCCGCCAGTGCCAGCAAGGCTGCGAACCAGCCGAAGAAGCCATGCCAGGCACTGATGCTGTCGCTGGCCGAGTTCCCTCCAGCCTTGGCCGTTGCGGTGTAGTAGTCGAACGTCGAGAAGATGAGCGCCAGCACGCCGGCGACCAGGATGCCCCAGTCCATGGGCTTGACCGACGCGGGATCGAACCCGCCGCGCGGCGCCAGCCCCGGCTGGCTGGGCGGCGGCGCCGACCACTGCTGGGCCGGCTGCTCCGGCGGCAGGGGCGGCACGCTGGGCGGCGGCGGCTGCGGGCCTGAGCCGGCCGGCGGTTCGGGCGGGACGGAGGTCATCGATTTCTCCCTTGTGTCACTTTCGGCAAGTGGGCGATCCGGGACAACGTAGTGGTCCGGCACGGCGTTGAGAAACACCGGCCCGCGATTTCGCGCCAGCGCGTCGTGACAGCTCAGCGAGGCAACGGCTCGTCAGCAGGCCGACAGCCCGCGCTAGGCCAGCAGCTCACGCATCAGCCGCGCCGTCTCGCTCGGCGTCTTGCCGACGTTGACGCCGGCCGCCTCGAGAGCTGTCTGCTTCGCGTGCGCAGTACCCGAGGAGCCCGACACAATCGCGCCGGCGTGGCCCATCGTCTTGCCCTCCGGCGCGGTGAACCCCGCGACGTAACCGACCACCGGCTTCGTGACGTGGGCCGCGACGTACTCTGCGGCACGTTCCTCCGCGTCGCCCCCGATCTCGCCGATCATGACGATCGCGGCGGTCTCGGGGTCGGCCTCGAACGCCTCGATCGCGTCGATGTGTGTCGTGCCGATGATCGGGTCGCCGCCGATGCCGATCGCGGTGGAGAAGCCGATGTCGCGCAGCTCGTACATCATCTGGTACGTCAGCGTGCCGGACTTGGAGACGAGACCGATCGGTCCGGCATTGG
Organism: Actinomycetota bacterium; assembly: GCA_046744105.1. Taxonomy (GTDB): domain Bacteria; phylum Actinomycetota; class Actinomycetes; order Mycobacteriales; family Jatrophihabitantaceae; genus DASXRA01. The sequence goes on along the minus strand of JBKOXO010000078.1, from coordinate 14,468 downwards.
TGATGTCGGCGGGGATGATGCCCGCGTTCGACTTCCCGGGACTGATCAGCCCGGGACAGTTCGGCCCCACGATCCGGGTCGAGCCGCCCCGCGCGTGCGCCCAGAACGCCGCCGTGTCGTGCACCGGGATGCCCTCGGTGATGACGACGCACAGCGGAATCGACGCGTCGATCGCCTCGATCACTGCGTCCTTGGTGAATCGCGCCGGGACGAACACCACGCTCACGTCGGCGCCCGTCTCGTCGATGGCCTCGGCAACCGTCCCGAACACGGGGATTGACCGCCCGTCGAAGTCGGCTTTCTCGCCGGCTTTACGGGGGTTGACGCCGCCGACGATGTTCGTGCCGGATGCCAGCATGCGGGTCGTGTGCCGGGTGCCCTCCGCCCCGGTCATGCCCTGGACGATGACGCGGGAGTGCTCGTTCAAGAAAATCGCCATCAGGCAGCCTCCGCCAAGGCGGCCGCGCGATCGGCCGCGTCATCCATGGTGTCGACCTGCTGCACTCCCGGAAGCTTCGCCTCGGTGAGGATGCTCCGCCCCAGCTCGGCGTTGTTGCCGTCGAGCCGGACGACGAGCGGCTTGTCGACCGTGTCGCCGCGCTCTCGCAACAGCTGGAAAGCGGCAACAATGCCGTTCGCCACCGCGTCGCAGGCGGTGATGCCGCCGAACACGTTCACGAACACGGACCGGACGCTCGGATCGGACAGGATGATCTCCAGGCCGTTGGCCATCACCTCGGCGGACGCCCCGCCGCCGATGTCGAGGAAGTTCGCCGGTTTGGTCCCGCCGTGCCGCTCACCCGCATACGCGACGACATCCAACGTCGACATCACCAAACCAGCGCCGTTGCCGATGATGCCTACAGAGCCGTCGAGCTTGACGTAGTTGAGGTGCTTCTCCTTGGCGCGGCGTTCCAGCGGGTCGGTGGACTCCATGTCCACGTACGAGGCGTTGTCGGGCTGGCGGAAACTCGCGTTGTCGTCGAGGGTCACCTTGCCGTCGAGCGCCGTCACCGAACCGTCGGCCAGGCGCGCCAGCGGGTTGACCTCGACGAGCGTGGCGTCCGCACCGACGAACGCCTGCCACAGCGCGACGAGAATATCGGCCACCTGCGGCGCCACGTCTGGCGCGAACCGTGCCGCCGCGACGATCTGCTGCGCCTTGGCGAGGTCGACTCCGGCCAAGGGGTCGACGGGGACCCGGGCCAGCGCCTCGGGCCGCTCGACCGCCAGTTGCTCGATCTCCATGCCGCCCTCGGCGGATGCCATTGCGAGGAACGTGCGGTTCGCCCGGTCGAGCAGGAACGAGACGTAGTACTCGGCCTCGATCTGCGCGCCCGGATCGACCAGCACGCGGTGCACCGTGTGCCCCTTGATGTCCATGTCCAGGATCTGCCCGGCAAGCTCCCCGGCATTGGCCGGTGTCTTGGCGATCTTGACGCCGCCCGCCTTGCCACGCCCACCCGTCTTCACCTGCGCCTTGACGACCGTGACGCCGCCGAGCCGCTCCGCGATGGCGCTGGCCTCCTCCGGCGTGGTCGCCACCTCACCCAGGCCCGTCGGGACGCCGTATTTGCGGAACAGTTGCTTGGACTGGTACTCGAACAGATCCACGGGCGCACCCTAGTGCTCGGCTGGTTCGCGGGTGCCCACGTGTGAGCGCACCCACTCGACGATCTCCTCGATGGACGCGCCCGGCGTGAAGAGCTTGGCGACGCCGATGCGCTCGAGTTGCGGGATGTCGGCGTCCGGGATGATGCCGCCGCCGAACACCACGACGTCCGTGACGCCGCGCTGGGCGAGCAACTCCAGCGTCTTGGCGAACAGCGTCATGTGCGCCCCGGACAGCACCGACAACCCGACCGCGTCGGCGTCCTCCTGGATCACCGTCTGCACGATCTGCTCCGGCGTCTGGTGCAGGCCGGTGTAGATGACCTCCATGCCGGCGTCGCGGAGGGCGCGCGCGATCACCTTGGCGCCCCGATCGTGCCCGTCCAGGCCCGGTTTGGCGATAACTACCCGGATCCGATCAGCCATGGACGGTCCTCCTGTCGTACTGCTCCCTCCCAGGTACCCTATGCCCGCACCGCCCGGTGAGGGTGGCGACTGTGGCTTACGCGTCCAAGGGAGACCATGGCGACCACCGAGGTGACCCGGTCGCCAGCCGACAGTCCCTCGACCCGGCAGCCGGGGTTCCTACGCCTATCGCTTCCCGCAGCGCTCACGGCCGCAGACGCACGCTCGATCGCGCTCACCTGGACGGCGTCCCGCGCCGCGATGCTCGTGGTGCTGGGGCTGTTCGGCGGGCCGGTCACCGGTGACGTCCGCTACTACGCGCGCAGCCTGCACAGCATGTTCTACGGCGGGTCGCTGCGGCTGACCCTCCAGGAATATCCGGTGCCCGTGCTCGGGATCATCGTGCCGCAGTTCCTTATCGGTGCGCTGTCCACCGTGGCGTTCGCGTTCCTGTTCGTCGCGTCGATGCTCGCCGTGGATGCGGTCTTCACCGCGTTCCTGTGGCGCATGACCGGGCGCCGGCTCTCGCCCGCTGTGGGGTTCTGGCTGCTCTTCGCACCGGCAATGGGCGCGCTGGCGTACTTCCGCTTCGACCTCGTCCCAGCGGTGCTCACCGGGGCTGCGGTGCTGGCGATGGTGCGCCGTCCCCGGTGGACCGGTGTTCTCACGGGCGTCGGCGTGGGGCTGAAGCTGTGGCCGGTGGTAATGCTGCCGGTGTTCCTGCTGCGCCGGACCGGACGGGCGACCGTCCTGGCCTGGTTCGCGATCACGACCGCAGTGCTCGCCGGCATCAGTCTGGCCGTCGCCGGGTACGGCCGGCTGGTCTCGCCCATCAGCTGGCAAGCCGCGCGCGGGCTGCAGATCGAGTCGGTGCCGGCCACGCCACTGATGCTCGCCCGTACCGTCCACCCGCACGGAATCTGGGACGTCCGCACCAGCAGGTACAAGGCCACGGAAATCTTCGGCGCCGGTGTCGATGCGACGATGGTGGCGTCCACCGCGCTGACGGCAGTGGCCCTGCTCGCCCTGGCCTGGCTGTGGCTGCGCTGCCGGCGCGCGCCTGAGCTGACGACGCTCGCGTGGCTGATCCTCACGGCGGCTGCGGTGCTTACCGTGACGAACAAGACGCTGAGTCCGCAGTACATCCTGTGGCTGGGCGGACCGGTCGCCGCACTGTTCGTGCTGGCCCCGGCTGATCCCGCGGTGCGGCGCATCGCCCGGCTGCTGATCGTGGTGTCGGTGTTCACGCAGCTCGTGTACCCGATCTGGTACGGCCGGGTCGTCAACGTCGGCTGGGCTCTCCTGCCGATGACGCTGCTGCTGGCCGTCCGCAACGCGCTGCTCTGCTGGCTGGCGTGGCTGGCGGGCGCAGAGGTCTGGCGCCGGACCCGGGCGCAATCATGAGCGCGACCCTCACCGAACGCGCAACCATTACCGTACGGCAGCGAATGGATCGGGTGCGCGATGCGCCCGGCATCACGATCCTGACGCTGTGCTGCCTGGCCGCGTACCTGATCCACGCGCTGTACGCCCAGTACACGTATCGCACTACCGGCTACGACCTCGGCATCTTCGACCAGGCCCTGCGTGCCTACGCGCACTTCCAGGCACCGATGGTTCCGCTGAAGGGGCCGGGCGTTAATGTCCTCGGCGACCACTTCCACCCCATCATCGCGGTCATCGCCCCGCTGTACTGGATCTGGGACAGCCCGAACGTCCTACTGATCGTCCAGGCCGTGCTCACCGCCGCCGCGGTCCCGGTGGTGTACCGGTTCACCCGGCGACGCACCGGTCCACGCATGTCGCTGGTGATCAGCGCCGCCTTCGGACTCGGCTGGCCGATCGAGGCGCTGATCGACTTCGACTTCCACGAAGTCGCGTTCGCCACTCCGTTACTGGCTCTCGCGATCGACGCCCTCGACCGGCGCGACGACCGCAAGCTGCTGCTCTGGTCGGTCCTGCTGCTGTTCGTTCGCGAGGACATGGGCGTCGTCGTTGCGCTGCTCGCCATGCTGCGGCTGCTGCAGCGCCGCCGGCCGTACTGGCGCGCCGTTGCGCTCGCCGCCGGCGGTCTCGTCGCCTACGTGTTGACGACGGCACTGATCATCCCGCACTTCGCCCGCGGGCACGGCTTCGCGTACGGCGGCCAGTTCGACGCACTCGGCAAGAATCTCCCGGACGCGCTGTGGAACGTCGTGGCGCACCCGTGGCATGCAGTGAAGCTGTTCTTCACACCGTCGATCAAGTCGCAGACGCTGGCGTATCTGGCACTGCCGTTCGCGCTGTTGTTCCTGCGCTCGCCGTACGCGATCCTCGCCCTTCCGCTGGTCGCCGAGCGGTTCTTCAACTCGCGATCCAACCTGTGGCAGCCGCACTTCCACTACAACGCACTGCCGTGGCTCGTGCTCGCGATGGCCACTGTGGACGGGGCGGCCAGACTCGGGCTGTTCGGGGCGACGCCCGCCGCGCGGCGGGCGCGTATCGCGTTCGCAGCGTGGCTGGTCGCGGTGCCGGTGCTCCTGCCGTTCTATACGTACACGAGCCACCCGTTCGCCTGGCAGCAGATGCGCAATACGCGAGGCATCGGCAGCCAGGCTGCGCTTTCCGCGGCCCGGGCCGTCGTCGCCCGCCTGCCACACGACACATGCATCGAGGCCGACAACAAGCTCGTACCGCACCTGACCGCCCGCGACTACGTGACCTTGCCGCTGACACAGCGATGGACGGCCGACTTCATCGCGCTCGACCTGGGCTCACCGGACATCGGCGGCAACCCACCGGCACCCAAACCCGGCCCCATCTTGGCCGAGGCGAAGCAGCACGGCTATGCGGTGATCTTCCGTCAGGACAAGTTCGTCCTGCTGCAATCGCCGAACTACACCGGCCCGTCGAGCGAATGCCGGGCCCTGGGCAAGGGCAAGGTCGGCTGAGCCGGCGATGTCAAGACCGGCTCCTCGGCGCCGACGTCTCGGGTAACCGAGCTGAGGAGGCAGGAATGAGCAAGGTCACCTGCGACATGTCCATTTCGGTCGACGGCTTCGCCGCCGGCCTCAACCAGCGCCTCGACAAGCCGTTCGGCGACAACGCGGACGCGCTGCACCAGTGGATGTTCGAGCACCGCGAGCGGCACGCCGCAGAGTTCGAGGCAATCCTGGCCGCTCGCGCCTACGTCATGGGCCGCAACATGTTCGGTCCGGGCCGCGGCGACTGGGACGAGACGTGGACCGGCTGGTGGGGCGATGAGCCGCCGTATCACGGGCCGGTGTTCGTCCTGACCCATCACGCCCGCAAGCCGCTGGTGATGCAGGGCGGCACAACGTTCACATTCGTCACCGACGGGATCCAGTCGGCACTCGCTCAGGCACGTGATGCCGCCGGCGACGGCGACGTCTCGATCGCGGGAGGCGCGCACACCGTGAACCAGTACCTCGCCGCCGGCGCCATCGACGAGCTACGCCTTCACGTGGTGCCGGCGGTGCTGGGCCGGGGCGAGCGGCTCTTCGACGGGGTGAGCGATCTGAGATTCGAACCCATCGCGGACGCCACGGGCACCGACCTCGTCACCCACCTGCGCTACCGCGTGGTGCCCTCCTAGAGCTTCTCGAGGGCGGCGTAGCGCAGGACCAGCCACTTGACGCCGGCGCTGCCGAAGTCGATCTGCGCCTGCGCCTGCTCGCCGCTGCCCCGCGTGCCGACGACCGTGCCCAGACCCCAGGCATCATGCGTGACCCGATCACCGTTCGCCAGCGCCAGAACGGCGCGATTGCCGGCACCGCCGCGCAGTCCGCCGCTGCGCAGCCGAGACGCGGCAAGCTGCTCCTGCGCGGAGCGGCGCGGCCCTCCTGTCTGAGCCCGATAGCCGTGATCGCCGTAGCGGCTCGGCGCGTCGTCCCCGTAGCCGACGAACGGGCGTCGATCTACGGCGCCACTCCACTCGACGAGCTCGCCGGGCACCTCGTCCAAAAACCGTGACGGCAGGTTCCACTGCGGACGGCCCCATGCGCTTCGGGCCAGCGCCCGCGACAGGAAGAGCCGCTCGCGCGCCCGGGTGATGCCGACGTAGGCGAGGCGGCGCTCCTCGGCCAGCTCGTCGGCGTCAGTCGTGCGCATGTGCGGGAACACGCCCTCCTCGAGACCGGTGAGGAACACGACCGGGAACTCGAGTCCCTTCGCCGTGTGCAGCGTCATGAGCGTGACGACACCGCCGGAAGCGTCCGGCACGGTGTCGGCGTCCGACACGAGCGACACCTGCTCGAGGAACGCGTCGAGGCTGACCTCGGCGGCGGACTCCTCGAACTCGCGGGCGACGCTGACCAGCTCGCGGAGGTTCTCGACCCGGCCCTGATCCTGCGGGTCCTTGCTCTGGTCGAGCTCGCGCAGGTAGCCGGTCTGGTCGAGGACGGCCTCGAGGATCTCGCTGGGCGTGCCGTCAACGGCTACGGCGCGCAGCTCGGTCAGCAGAATGAGGAAATCGCGTATTGCTCCCAATGACCTGGGGTTGATGCCCGGCGCCGCGTCTGCCCGTTCGAGCGCCGCCGCGAACGTAATGCCTTCGTGCTGCACGAGCGCGTCGACGCACGCCTGGGCGCGATCGCCGATGCCGCGACGCGGCGTGTTGAGAATGCGGCGCAGGCTCACCACGTCGTCGGGGTTGGCGATCACCCGCAGGTACGCCAGGGCATCGCGCACCTCGCGCCGCTCGTAGAAGCGCACTCCCCCGACGACGCGGTACGGCATCCCGACCCGGATGAACACTTCTTCGAAGACCCGGGACTGGGCGTTGGTCCGGTAGAAGACGGCCACGTCAGACGGCCGGTACTTCTCGGCCTGCTGGGCCACCCAGGCGGCTTCGTCGTGCTCGTTCTCGGCGACGTAGCCCTCGATCGGCGCCCCGGCGCCGGCGTCCGACCACAGGTTCTTCGGCTTGCGGTCCGTGTTGCGGGCGATGACGGAGTTGGCAGCGTTGAGGATGGTCTGCGTGGAGCGGTAGTTCTGCTCGAGCAGGATCACCGTCGCGTTCGGGAAGTCGCGCTCGAACTCCAGGATGTTGCGGATCGTGGCGCCGCGGAAGGCGTAGATCGACTGGTCGGCGTCGCCCACGACGGCCAGCTCGGCGTCACGCGCGAGCTCGCGAACCAGCGCGTACTGCGCGTGGTTGGTGTCCTGGTACTCGTCGACCAGGACATGCTTGAACCGCTCGCGATACCGATCCGCGACGTCGTGGTGCTCCTGGAGCAGCTCCACCGTGGTCATGATCAGGTCGTCGAAGTCGAGGGCGTGCGCCTCGCGCAGCCGCGCCTGGTAGCGGGTGTACACCTCAGCGAGCACCTTCTCGTGTGCGCTGCTGGCCTTGTCGCCCCAGGCGGCCGGCGTGACCAGCTCGTTCTTGAGGTTGCTGAGCTGCGCGGTGAGCGATTTCGCCGGGTAGCGCTTGACGTCCAGGTCGAGTTCGCGGGCGACCAACGTCATCAACCGGGTGGAATCGTCGGCGTCGTAGATCGAGAACGACGACCGCAGCCCGAGCGCCTTGCCGTCCGCTCGCAGGATCCGCACGCACATGGAGTGGAACGTGCTCACCCACATCGACCGGGCTCGTGGCCCGACGAGCGCGGCGACCCGCTCCTTCATCTCACCCGCAGCCTTGTTGGTGAAGGTGATCGCCAGCACCTGGCCCGGGCGAACATCACGCTCGGCGAGCAGGTAGGCGACACGGTGGGTGAGCACCCGAGTCTTGCCGGACCCGGCCCCGGCCACGATCAGCAGCGGGCTGCCCTGGTGGACAACGGCCTTGCGTTGCTGCGGGTTCAGCCCCTCCAGCAGGGTATCGACATCGGCGCTCATGTTGCCTGTCAGCCTACGGGCGCGTACCGACGCGGCCACCGCACGGCACGCGGCCGCGCTTCTCCGCGCTCCTCCGCGCTCCTCCGCGCGCTCTCCGCGATGATCTTGGACTTGTGGTCGCTATTCGACCACAAGTCCAAGATCACGCCGTCGGTTGGGTCGGCCGTGGCTAGGCGGCCGCAGCGGTCTCCTATCGTGAGACGCTCGTCCCACTACGGTTGCCGTTTGCCGGCCCGGCATGGCACCATCGCTTCGTGCTCAGCCGCCACGAGTTTTTTTACGGGTACCCCACGGTGCCCGTCGCCTTCGGCTGATCACACAGACCGCAGACGCCCCGGGCCCGCAGCCCGGGGCGTTAGTCGTCTCCGGGCCGCGGCGCGGGAACCTTCGAGAGGAACACCGATGACCATGGCAACCGCCGCCGACGAGCAGGAGCTTTCCGACAGCAGCTCCGCCATAGCCGCGCTGCGCGGCCAGATCGACGCGGTCGACACCGCCATCACCCGGCTGGTGGCCGAGCGCACCCGGCTGTCGCGGCGCATCCAGACCGCCCGCATGAACGCGGGGGGCACCCGCATCGAACTCGGGCGCGAGCGTGCCGTCCTGGACGGGTACCGCAAGGCGCTCGGCCCCGACGGCGCGTTGCTCGGTGACGCGGTGCTGCGGGTGTGCCGCGGCACCCGCTGAGCGGTGATCTCGCTCGGCAACGGCGCCCTCACACTGCGGACCGCGCCTGACCGGCTACCGGAGATTGTCTGGTTCGGCGTGCCGCTCGGCGGCGATTCGCCGACCGCTCGCGGGGTGAGCGTGCTGCCCGAACACGGGCGCGGCTGGATGGGCCGGCCGGGCCTTTCCGGGCACCGGCTCGATGGCTCGGCGTGGTCGCCACTGTTCACTGAGGTGCGCACCGTACGCGCCGGTACGGATGCGGCGGCGTTCGAAGCGTCCGATCCGGCGGCGGGCCTACGGCTGCGGTTCGAGTTCGAGGCACTGCCGAGCGGCGTGCTGCGCGCGCGTCACACGGTGACCAACGACGGCGCCACCCCCTACGTCCTTACCGGCCTGGACGTCGCGGTGCCGGTGCCGGACCGGGCGACCGAGGTGCTCGACCTAACCGGACGTTGGGGCATGGAACGTCAACCGCAGCGACGTCCCGTGGCGGACGGGCTATGGCTGCGGGAGAACCGGCGTGGCCGCACCGGGCACGACGCCCCGACACTGCTCGTCGCCGGCACGGCGGGATTCGGCTTCGGCCACGGCGAGGTGTGGGGGCTTTCCGTGGCCTGGAGCGGCAACACGTGCTACCGCGTGGAGCGGTTGCCGGGTGGGGAGACGACGCTTGCCGGCGGTGAGCTGCTGCTGCCCGGTGAGATGGTCCTGGCGCCGGGTGAGCAGTACCGCACGCCGTGGGTGTACGTCGCCGCCTCGGCAGACGGCATGGACGGGCTGAGCGCCGCCTTCCACGCGCAAGCGCGCGACGCAGCACCGCTGCGCGCAGCCCGCAAGGTCGTGCTCAACGTCTGGGAAGCCGTGTACTTCGACCACGATGCCGAGCGGCTGGCCCGGCTGGTCGATATCGCGGCGAGCGTCGGTGTCGAGCGATTCGTGTTGGACGACGGATGGTTCCTCGGCCGGCGTGACGACACGGCGGGCCTCGGCGACTGGACCGTTGACCCGTCAGCCTGGCCGGACGGGCTGCACCCGCTGATCAAGCATGTACTGCGCGCCGGGATGGACTTCGGTCTGTGGTGGGAACCGGAGATGGTCAACCCGGACTCGCGGTTGTACCGCGAGCATCCCGACTGGATCCTCGCGACGGGTGGCCGAGTGCCGCCGCTGACTCGAAACCAGTTGGTGCTCGACCTCACCAAACCCGCCGTGTTCGAGTACCTGGTGAACGCGTTCGACTCGCTCGCCGCCGAGTACCCGGTCAGCTTCGTGAAGTGGGACCACAACCGCGATCTCGTCGATGCCGGCTCCGGGACCGGCGCGCCGGCGGTGCATGCGCAGACGCTGACGTTCTACGCACTGGCGGACGAGCTGCGGAGGCGGCACCCGCGGATCGAGTGGGAGAGCTGCGCATCCGGCGGCGGGCGCATGGACCTCGAGGTGCTCGGCCGGTTCGCCAGTGTGTGGACCTCCGACGGCACGGACCCGTTGACTCGTCAGCACATCCAGCGCTGGTCGGCGTTGCTGGTGCCGCTCGAGTTCCTCGGCGCGCACGTCGCCGGGGCGCGCTCGCACCAGACCGGGCGAGTGTCGTCGCTGGCGTTCCGGGCCGCGACGGCGCTGTTCGGGCAGTTCGGTATCCAGTGGAACCTTGCCGAGGCCACGCCCGCCGAACTGACCGAGCTGGCGCAGTGGATCGAGCTCTACAAGCGGCATCGCGAGTTGCTGCACAGCGGCCGCCTGGTGCGGGTCGACGTCCCGGAGCGTGCGGTGCTGGTGCACGGGGTCGTGTCGGCCGACCGCCGTGAGGCGCTGTTCGGGTACGTGCAGCTGGACGAGACCGTCCACGAGCCGCCGGCACTCCGCGTGCCCGGGCTGGATCCCGGGCTGACGTACCGGGTCGAGGACGTGCGAGGCCCGGGCTCCTGGGACGGCCACGGTATGGAGTCCACGGGCGCGGTGCTGGGCACTGCCGGCCTGCCAGCGCCGCCCCGGGCCCCCGAGTCGGTGCTGGTTGTGCATGTCAGGGCTACAACATCCGGCGGTCGGCGGCCCACCGGGTGAGCTGATGCCGGTTCGACAGCTGCAGCTTGCGCAGCACGTTCGAGGCGTGCGTCTCCACTGTCTTGATGGAGATGTACAGCTCGCCTGCAATCTCCTTGTAGGCGTAGCCGCGGGCGAGTAGTCGCAACACCTCGCGCTCGCGGGGCGTCAGCTGGTCGAGCTCCGGGTCGACGGACGGCGCCACCGGGGCGTCACGGAAGGCGTCCAGCACGAACCCGGCCAGCCGTGGGCTGAACACGACATCGCCGTCGGCGACCCGGCGCACGGCGTCGGCCAGCTCCCCCGCGGAGATCGTCTTCGTGACGTAGCCGCGGGCACCGGCCCGTATCACGGCGATCACGTCCTCGGCGGCGTCGGACACCGAAAGCGCCAGGAACCGCGTGTCGGGAACCTCCCCCGCAACGCCCGCGAGCACCGCCAGCCCGCCGCCGTCGGGCATGTGCACATCGAGCAGCACCACGTCGGGGCGCTTCTCGCGTATGCCGGCGATTGCGTCGGCGACGGTGCCGGCCTCACCCACCAACTGCACGAACTGGCCCAGCTCGGCGCGCACACCGGCGCGAAACATGGCGTGGTCGTCGACGAGAAAGACTGTCGTCATTTGGGCATCCTGATCTCCACCTCGGTGCCGGCGCCAGGGCTCGACCGCACACTCACCTGGCCGCCGTGCCGCTCGACCCGGCCGATGATCGAGCCACGCAGCCCCTGCCGATCGGCACCGATCGCCGCGGGGTCGAAGCCCGAGCCCCGGTCGCGGACGAAGCATAGGCACGCGCCGTCCTCGACCTCGGCGTACAGCGAGACGGTCTCTACTCCCGCGTGCTTCGCGGCGTTGACGAGCGCCTCGCGGCATGCCGCCACGAGAGCACCGAGCCGCTCCGACAGCGGCGCGTCCCCGACCACGACGGCGTCCACCTTGATCGCGTAGGCGTCTTCGACTTCGGCCGCGGCGCCGCGTAGCGCCTCGCTCAGCTGCCCCGACGCGGCACGCGCCCCGTACAGCAGGGTACGGAGTTCGCGTTCCTGGCCGCGGGCCAGCCGCGTGACCTCGCGTGGAGAGGACGCGTTGCGCTGGATGAGCGCCAGCGTCTGCAGTACCGAATCGTGCAGGTGCGCGGCAAGTTCGGCACGTTCCTGAGATCGGATGCGCTCGCTACGCTCCTGGCCCAGGTCGGTGACCATCCGCATCCACCATGGACCGGTCAGCAGCGCCAGCCCGATCACGGTCATGACGACCGCGAGCACGGCTACCGTCACTCCGGACGCGTTGGCCCGGGCGACCACCACGACACCGCCTGCTACGACGAGTGCCGCGCCCAGCGCGAGCCGAATTCGCCCGGTGCCGCCCAGCGCGGTGCGGCGCCACTCTATGCGTTGCGTCTCGCTGGCCTGCCGCCAGATGAGCGCGCCGCCGAAGATCGCCAGCGTGGACGGGATGAGCAGCTGGCCCAGCGGTCGCATCGTGCTCGCCACAGTGAGCACCGTGCCGGCGACCATGACGATCCCGACCGCGTAGCGCAGCCAGTCAGCGAAGCGGGTCGGCCGCTGGCTGCCCGGCGGGGCCGGCACGACGATCCAGTACGCGCCGTACAGGATGATGCCCAAGCCGTTGGCGAGGGTGAGCAACCCGAACACCAGGCGCACCCGGCCGGGCGAGATCCGCAGGTGGTCGGCAATGCCGCTGGCGACCCCGCCCAACACCTTGTGGTCGGCGCGCCGGTACAGACGTGGTGCTGCCAGCGCGTTCTCGGCCACGACACCATGGTCCGGCAGACGCCTGGACGGCGCATCAGGCACCGCCCGGAGCCTGAATCTCAGGGTCGGTTCAGGGGCGTGCCCGATGCGGGTGGGAGGCCCGCTGCCTCATCCTCAATGCCATGAGTTCGACTTTCGAGACGCCACCGGCTGCACCGACGACGCCGCCGGAGCCGCCCCCACCACCGGCCCAGCCTCGGCTGCTGCGCCGCAGCGTCACCAATCGGGTCGCGGCCGGCGTTTCTGGCGGACTGGGCGAGTACTTCGGCGTCGACCCGGTGCTGTTCCGGGTGCTGTTCGCGACCACGGCGTTCTTCGGCGGCGCCGGCATCCTGGCCTACGTCATCGCGTGGGCGGCCATCCCGGAACAGGGAGCGGCCCACGCGCCGATCGACCGGCTGATGGGCAGCGGGCGGCGTAGCAGTGCACCGATGTGGGTGCTGATCGTCATCGCGTCGATAATCGTCTGGGCCTTGCTCTTCAGCTGGTGGGCACCATGGCGATTCCTGCCGTGGATGTTCCTGCCGCTGCTGTTCGCAGCACTCGTGCTCGCCGGCGCACTGTCTCGCAGGCCGGCGCAGGCACCGCCCACTGCGGGACCACCTCCGCCGGATGCGACAGCTCAGCCGGACGCGACCACGCACTGGGTCGCCGAGGCCCGCGCGGCCGCCCGCGAGCGACGTCGCCGCTCGGCGCCGGTCCGCTGGGCCACGCTGGGCGGAATCCTCGTCGTGCTGACGATCCTGGGCATCATCGACGCCACGGCGGGCATCGCGATCCCGGTTTACTTATGGGCGGTGCTGCTTGTCGTCGTGGCCGGCCTGGTGGTCGGCGCATTGCTGAGGCGGCCGGTCTGGTGGCTGTCGCTGCTGCTCGTTCCCGTCGCCATGGGGTTGTTCGTGTTCGCCGGCAGCCGCGCCAGCCTTTCCGACGGCTCCGGCTACAACTACTACACACCGCGGACCGCCGCGCAGCTGCAGAGCACGTATAACCATGCATATGGCAAGACCACGCTCGACCTGACTACGCTACCCAGCCTCGACGCCGCTCGTACCGTGCACGTCAGGCTGGCCGGCGGCGAGGTCCGGCTGGTCATTCCCCCGTCGCTGCCCGTCAACGTGCATGCCAACGTCCACCTGGGCGACGTGCGGATCGACGGACGCGAAGACTCCAGCGGCATGAACATCAGCAGCGACCCGATCACCACGGCGTCCGAGAAGGCCCTGACGGTCGACGTGCAGCTCACTGCCGGCCAGCTGCAGATCGACCGCTCACCGTGACATTCCGGCCGTCAGGCCGGCGACGATCTGCTTCGTCGCCACCAGAAACAGCATCACCAGCGGCACAGTGGCGATCACCAGCCCGGCGAACAGCGCCGACCAGTTCGTCAGGTACTCGCCGAAGAACTGGGTCAGCCCGACCGGGAGCGTGTACTTGCTCGTCGTGCGCAGCAGCACCAGCGGGAAGAAGAAGTCCGTCCACAGCGGCACGAACCGAAACACCACAACGGTCGCGATGGCCGGCCGAACCAGCGGCACCATGACGTTCAAGAAGATGCGGAACTCGCCGGCCCCGTCGATGCGAGCCGCCTCCTCGATCTCGTGCGGCAGTCCGCGGAAGAAGGCGGCCAGGATGAACACCGAGAACGGGATCCCACTCGCGGCGTACACGAGGATCAGGCCCAGCCGCGAGTCGATCATGTGCAGGTTACCGAGCAGATAGAAGATCGGCAGGATACCTAGGCGTATGGGCAACATCAGCCCGGACAGGAAGTACGCGCTGAGCACACCGCTGCCGCGGAACGTGTACCGGCCGAGGGCGTATGCCGCTGGCAGCGACACGCAGACGTCCAGCACCACCGCGGCGATCGTCACGAGCGCCGAGTTCTGCACGTACGTGGCGAACGACGCCAGCGACCACGCGATGCGATAGCTTTCGAACGTCGGCGAGGTGGGCAGCCCGAGCGGATCGCCCAGCACCTTGGCGTTCGGGCGCAGCGAGTCCAGCACCATCACAATCAATGGCACCAGCGCCGCGGCGGCGTATCCCCACAGCAGCACGGCCGCTGCCACGCGGGCAGCGCGGTCGCGCGGGCCGCGCCGCCGGACGGGTCGGGTCAGCGG
>JBKOXO010000136.1:0-6281 GCA_046744105.1 Actinomycetota bacterium | reverse complement strand
CTACGAGCTCAGCGCCGATGTGCCCGCCCACGATCGACTCGGCGTCGCCTTCACCGAGCTCGCACGCTGCCTCTGACCGCGGACCTGGCGCCGCACCCAGCCATTGACTGCAATCCGATTAATCAACGCAACAGCGCCGTCGCGTCGTCCCTTGGCAGGCCCCGAACCTTCCAGGGCTTCGCACGGTCGCATCCGGGCCCAACTGCAAACGCGAGGCGGCTGGCCAGCTGTTGGGCTACGCGCCGGATGACCGAGGTACACCCCACCGCGAGACTCACGGACTTGGGTACGAGGCCGTCTGCGCGGCGGTTGAGGTCACATGCGTAGTCGCTCGACCTGCTGGCCGGTCAGCGCGGCGATCAGGTCGAAGTCCTTGTCGAGGTGCAAGACGGTGAGCCCGGCGAGTTCGGCGACCGCAGCGATGATCAGATCCGGAATCGACGGGCCGCGGTGCTGACCTCGATCGGCCAGCAGAAGCTGCACCTGCACTGCTCGATCCTCGATGGCCGGGGTTAGGTACTCCACCGGCATCGAGGCCAGCGGGGCCGCGCGGAACGCAGCGCGGGCCTGCGCGGCGGATCGGGCCGAGTACCCGACCTCCAGGCGCGTCACGGTCGAAATCCGAATCAAGCCGCGCTCGATATGGTTCGCCCACACGGCCGCGTCCGGGCTATCCCCGAGCCGGACCAGAGCTGACTTGTCGATCAGCCAATCGCTCAATCCCAGGCCCCACCCATGATCGACGGGTCGGATAAGTCGGCGAACCCGGCAGCGAAGCCGCGCAGGTCCGCGACCGAGACCCGCACGCCGATGCCCGACGCATCCTGCGCCAAGCGGCGTCGGATGTACTCCACCCGCGACAGACCCAGGCGCGCGGCATGCGCGTCCAGACCAGCCAGAACCTCGTCGGGGACGTCGCGAATCAGCACATCGCTCATCGACCGACCTCCTAGATATCGCATGATATCACGCGCGGGTCAGGCCACGCACGACTCGGCATCTCGTCGACCGGCAGATTCGTGACGGTACGCGAATCAGCGATCATCCAGAGCGCAAACACGGCCGGCGCGTAGATGCCCCGGAGGCGTCCACGACCCGCCGATCGATGCGGCTTCGCAGCTTCTCCCGACGACACGGCCGCCCGGATGAGTCGTTCGGTGTGCCGGCGGATCGTCCTGAACCGCCGATGAGCGTGCGGGCACTTCGCCCGGAGACAGCGCAGGCCCAGGCGAGCCTTCGGCTCATCCATGGTGCACGCAGCGACAACGGCGGTGAGGTCAGCCGCTCTCGACATCTCCGTCCGCTAGGCCATGCCCATCAGAACATCGCAGTCAAGACAAGGGTTGAGACTGCGTATCAGCGCTCAACGGTATGCGATGCGGGAAGCGGTGCACCTCCTGCGGCCAGCCGACCGCGACCGCGATCCTGCCGGCCCAATACCGCGCCTCGGCATCGTCGGGCACATCGACGACCGCGAAACCGCCGAGGTGCTCCTTGGTCTCGACGAACGGCCCGTCGGTGAAGACGGGCGAGCCGCTGCTCGGGTCAACACTGCACACTGCGGTCGACGCGTCCAGACCGCCGTCGCTGAAGACGAAGACACCGGCGACCGTCATCTCCTCGATCAGCGCCCTGCCCGACGTGCCCCTCTCGCGCAGCTCCTCCAACGTGAGGTCGGGCACCCACTCGAGTCGATACGACACCCCGGCCAAGACCTTTTCCAAGCCTTCCAAATCACAGTCGGTCGAACCGCATACGACCGAGCCTGCTGCGCGAAACGCACGCTCATGCCAGTCCGAGCGGTCGTGCCGAATAGCGGGCGTCGGTCCCCCATGCCGCCGAGAAGAACTCGAGTGCAGGAGGTCTGGGCAGCCCAGTACGGTCCCGGTCATGCACTCCTCGGATACGACCTGTATCCCTCGGCCTGCGAGGAGTGGGACGTCACGGTGCAGTCCTGGGGGCGGGCGGACAGATCGGGCCTCGACGTGCCACTCGCCGATGCCGTCGCACGCTGGCTCGCCACCGACTGGCCCTGGGAGCGTGTGCACCGCTGCGGTCGCTGAGTCGTGACGGCACGCTCATGCCGCGGTCAGCGCGCCCGTTATCGATTGGAGCAGAAACGTCCACTCCGGTGCTGAGTCGTAGCGGCGCGGGTCGTGGCTGCGCAGCCGATGGACGCCGTGGCAATCTGGACGCGCTGGCACATGGGTGGCAACGTGATCGCCGGGAGTTCGCCGCGCGGTGTTGCGGCCGAGCGTGCGGGAGGCGGCCGGATGGAAGTGCGTCTGCTCGGGTTCGGAACTATCGAGGTTGATGGGCAGAAGTACGACTACGACATCGTCATCGACGGCGGCGAGGTGCGGAAACGGAAGAAGAAGCCCTCGAAGCCGCGCCGCGATGAATACGGGCACACTCCTTTGTCGGCTGCCGAGGAACTCCCGTGGGGCGGAGGTCGGCTGATCATTGGCACCGGAGCACATGGCTCGCTGCCGATCACGCCCGACGTCCTCGACGAGGCTCGCCGTCGGGGCGTCGACGTTGACGCCGTCCCGACGGTGGAGGCTTGCCGCCTGCTCGCGGGTCTCGACTCGCGCCGGGTCCACGCTGTACTTCATGTCACGTGCTAACGGTGCGGCTTGGAGCTTCGAGTTCGCTGTTCAGCGTTGCGCAGACGGCCGCAAGGCGCGCTCATGCCGGCATGGCGTGCTGTTGTCGATCACTGTCCCGCATCAGCTCGCGGACGACAGTCACGCGGCTGTGTGTGACCCGACAGCTGATCCGCGACAGCCCCGCCGGCTGATGTGCGACAGGTGGTCTAGGAACTGAAGCGGTCTGCGGCCGCTGTCGGCCGATCTACGGACTGGTGTGGGGTGGTGCGGCGTTATCCGCCTGATGCCAGATCGGTAGGCGTTTCTCGTTCCGGTTGTCGGAGTCGCAGGGGGTGTCATGGCCAGCGCCAGTGGATCCACGGCGCCGGCCTCTCCGAACGAGTTGCGAGTCGATATCGGCCCTGCCATAGCCGCGGATATCCGGATCCGCGGCGTTGGGATCCAGGGGATCCTCGAGGGTTCGATCATCGATGGACACGCCTGCTTCGCGATCAGCGGCACCCGAGTGCGGTTGCCTTACGGGTACGGCGCACGGTTAGACGCCGAGGGCCGGTTGATCCTTCTCGACCTGTCCGGTGCTCCAGTCGCGCGAGTGGGTGACGTCGTTGCATCAGGCGCGAGCTGGAATGACGTGCCGCTCGCGGAATCGCCGCCGAGCCCATGCTTCGCACCCGGCCAGGAGGTCTGGGGACTCGTCGAGCCCGTCGAGAAGTGGTCTTGGCCGACAGACAGGTGAGGCGGGCGCGACCCGGACGCACTCATCTGCCGCAGGTCGTGCGCGATCCTGCCGATGGTCGCTCGTCGTGCGGCGGCGCTGGAAGCGAGCAGATCAGGTTGGCGACCAAAGCACGGTCTCGAGCTCGGAATGGGTGCCTAGACGCTCAATGAGCGACCTGGCACTGCGCACTTTCGTGCCCATCAGGTCCCAATCTGTCCAGACGAACCAGGACCGGTCTATCGGCCACAGGTTGGTTGGCGAGGACCGATACTCGCCAGCGGCAACGAACTCTGCGACCCCGGACAGGGGACCTGACCGCAGCGCGGGGTCCTCGAAGTCACCCGCCGGTAGCGCGGCGTAGAACGCGAAGCAGCCCGTGAGCAGGCCGGCAGTCGAAGCTCCCGCAAGTACCGAGATCAAGGCTTCGAGGCTGGCCTCATCGAGCGATCCCTCGGGTGGTGGCGCGATGCTCACCGGCCAACTGCCTCCCGGATACCAGCGATCACAAGGTGGATTGGCGTGCTCGCGTGTCAGAGGAACGCCGGTGTCGGGCAAGTAGTCCGACCACCGCAACCGCCGCCATGAAGCGCCGGGACGACGCAGCCCAGCGGCACTCCGGTCACGGTCGTCTGCTCGTCGAGGTTGACCTCGCCGATGATCACAGGCTGCGCCGCTCCACGTTCGAGCTGGGCCGGTCGCAGATCATCGTGCGTACCGAGCCGGCGCAGGCTCGGGTTCTCGTACATCGCGTGCAGTATCCATACGCAGGCGTCCCGTCCCGATGGGTCGTAGCCGGTGAATGACTCCCCTACTGACCGGTTCGAGAGCCACTGCAATTCGTGCTCCGGCTTCTGCACGCGTTGCAGAACTGTCACGATGCAATCCTCGCCCAAGGGCACGCCACTCGCGTGGCCGGACCGCACAGAAATGCCACGATGAGGGCCGCCGTGGCCGGGCTCATCACCGGGGTTGGAGATCAAACTGGGCCAGGAACGTGCAGGAGAAGGTTCGATAGAGCCGTGGTCGTGTGCCGTCACCAGCGAAGACGAGAGTCGGCCTGCGGCGCGGGAGCCCCGATGGCGGCGAGGTTTGTGCTTACCAAAGATGCGAGCGGCAGGTTCCACTTCAACCTGCTCGCCAGCAACGGCCGCGTCATCGCCACCAGCGAGCTCTACAACACGAGCGCCGCAGCGCTGAACGGCATCGAGTCGATCCGGCTGAACGCCGCCGGCGCGGCACTAGACGACAAGACCAAGTAACCGGGCGCGGTGCTCTCTACTGCCATCGATCGTGCGGGGTTATCGGCGTCCGGCCGGCGAGGACTCAGCGCACGAATAGGCGACCGTCTCGCTCCAGGACGTGGCCGCGGCGCAACGGCAGCACGCGGGTCAGCGCCCGGTACGCGGCACCCAACCCGGGCAGCTTCGCGAAAACGCCCTGCGGCCCAAGCAGCATCCGCCCGGTGCGCACGTCGTAGGCCGAGTGGTGCCACGGGCAGACCAGCCGCCCTTGCTCGTCGATGCTGCCGTTGGCCAGGTCCGCGCCCAGGTGCCGGCAGCGGCGCGACACCGCGAACAGTTCCCCGCCGATGTTGCCGACGGCATAGCCTCCGGCGCCAACCACCGCCCCGGGCGACAGGTCGGCTACCGGTCCCACCTCGTGCTCTTGGCTCATGCCCTCATCGTCCACGCTCTTCACGGCTACGGCACGTTGATCGGGCAGAACCGCTCGACAGGCGGCTGCGCCGGGTGGCAGCCAGACGCAGCTTGCAGAAACGAGATGGGCCAGCATCGGCGCGCGGCGCTCACGCCCGGTCTCGATCCAACCCGGGCCGACAGGCGCGGGCACCGATTTTGCGCACATGCCGCAGCCAGCGCCCATGTGCCGGTGACGGGAAGGTGCCGCCAGGCACATGCTGGTGCCGCAGGAAACCGCGTTCCCGCGAGCCCGTCCGATGCTTGGTGCGATGAACTGGCCGCAACGAGCCGGATCGGACACGGTTGGAGACCGTTTTTGGATTGACCACGTCATCTACGCCGTTCCCGACTTACAGCAGGCGGTGGCCGACATCGAGAAACGCTTCGGGGTCCAGGCCGGCGAGGGTGGTAAGCACCCTGGACAAGGAACGCACAACAGACTGCTTGCCCTTGACCCCTCGGACGTACCTGGAGGTCATAGCCCCAGATCCCGAGCAGCCCGAACCGTGCGCTCCGCGCCGCTACGGGTAGACGCAGTGACACGCGCTGCCGTGGTCGGCTGGGCGCTGGCAACCGACGACATCGCCGCAGCACCCACGACGGCCCGCGCCAAGGGCTTCGACCCAGGCGACGTGGTGGACGGTCACGGAGTGACGCCCACAGGCCGCCTGCTGCACTGGCGTCTCACGCCGAAACTGGCCTGGATCAGGCGCCCACCGTGAGCATTCTCGATGATCTTTGGTACGGCGCGGCGTGGCCGCTTGGGCGACTGGGACTAGAACCGGGGCGTGCGCTGGTCAACGCTCAGCCTTCGCCCGCGGAGGGGCAGGCCAGCCGGGCCGAGCAACTGGCCTACATCCGAGCGGTTCACCCAGCGCTCACCGGCGAGTCGCCCCTGAGCCGGTAGCTCGGTCGGGCCGCCGCGAAGAACATCCGGATGGCTGCCGCTGCAAGCGTGGTGATGCCGAGATCAGCCTGTGTCGGCTGATGGTTGACTGCGAGCGTCGCGCGTTGCCCCGCCTGTCGAGACGACTTCGGAGCTCGCCGAGGGTGTCGGTGGACCGGGTGTGTGCGGTCAGGTTGGTGTGTGCGGTGTGTCGGGGCGGGTGTGGATCGGCGCGCAGCCGGCCATCGCGGTGTGGATGAGGGCGTCGCGGTGGGCTGCGAGTTGTGCTGCGGTCAGGGCGCGGATGGGGTGCCATAGTGATCCGAGGGCTGCCGTCGCGCGGGCGGCTGCCACTGTGCTGTTCTTGGTGG
>JBKOXO010000214.1:0-7823 GCA_046744105.1 Actinomycetota bacterium | reverse complement strand
GTGGGATGCATGTCCGTGGGGTAACCACGGCCGTTGTCGACCACGCGAACGCCCCCATCGGCGAGCAGCGTCACGTCGATGCGGTCGGCGTAGCCGGCCAGCGCCTCGTCGACGGCGTTGTCGACGACCTCCCAGACGAGGTGGTGCAGACCGCGCTCCGATGTGGACCCGATATACATGGCCGGGCGCTTGCGGACCGCTTCGAGTCCTTCGAGGACAGTGATGTCGCTGCCGGTGTAGTTCGACTTGCCGTTCCTGGACGTGCTGGTGGCCACCGACGCGACTCCTTAGATGCCTTCTCGGACATGAACGAGGGGTTTGGCGCTGCGCCGAGCGACCCGGCGTGGCACCAGACCCCATATCGACACTTCATTCTAGTGCATGGACGCCCCTGATCGCCGGTGCGACGCGTCCTGTCGTGCACACAGAGCGCCGCGTAGCCAGGGGGTCACGGGAACCCACACGCCCCTAGGGGTGCTGAGGCTACGCGGTCATCTCAGCGCGACGGCGAATTTATCCCGCCGTTCGCGGATCCACGTCTCCACCGCTCGCTGCGCTCGGGTGGATCCGATGCTCCCCACCGCGCCTGGCGGCGCGGGCCGCGTCGCGGCGGCGGGCTCTTCGCGCAAGCGCTCATCGCCTGGTGGTTGCGAAAATGTCGCCCCGTGGTCACCTCCGGGGCAGTCCGGCATGTGGTCGCTCATCCGTAGGTGTCCCGCGGTCCGCGTCCCCCTGACACCGACCAGGCGCCGTGCTTCCAACTCGGGCCGACCGGACCGCTGATGGACAGCCGGGTCACCACGTTCGGGCCGAGTTCGGCGACCAGCCGGCTGAGCAGGGTGGCCGAAAGCAACCGCAGCTGGGTGGCCCAGGCCGTCGACTCGGCGGCCAAGCGCAACTCGCCGCCGTGGAGACTCACCGGCCGGCAGCGTGCGGCAATCTCGGCACCGACGAGCGAGGACCAGTCGGCCAAGACGCGGGCCTCGGCGACCGGGCGCTCCCAGCCACGCTCGGCAAACAGCCCGGCGGCCACCTGCCCGATGGGCTGCGGGTCGCGCTCATCGGCGCCGGCGCCGGAATAGCCGCTGCGGCGGTGGCCCCCGGATGAACGGCGACGGAGCGGGCGAGAAATACGTTGCGCACCCGACAGCGCACTCTGCGCTAAGTCCTTCGGGGGATTAGCCACGGATGGTGAGCGTTCATCCACAGGTGTAGGGAGTTTTCCACTGTCCACTGTGGAGAACGGTGTGACCTGTGTCTCATCGGGCGGTGTGGATTCATCGGACACGGCGGACCTCTCCGTCGTGGACGTCGAAGCGGGCGCCGGCTAGCGGCTCGGGGACGTCCGAGGCAACGGCGGCTGTGATGATCGCCTGCTCGGCCTTGCCGGCGACGAGGGCCAGCTGGTCGCGGCGGCCGGAGTCCAGCTCGGCGAACACGTCGTCGAGGATCAGCACCGGCTCGACGCCGTCGTCGCGCAGCAGCTCGTAGGCGCCGAGCCGGAGTGCCAGCGCCGTCGACCACGATTCGCCCTGGCTGGCGTATCCGCGCACCGGCACGTCGCCCAGG
Organism: Actinomycetota bacterium; assembly: GCA_046744105.1. Classification (GTDB taxonomy): domain Bacteria; phylum Actinomycetota; class Actinomycetes; order Mycobacteriales; family Jatrophihabitantaceae; genus DASXRA01. The sequence continues at coordinate 6,254 of JBKOXO010000214.1, read as the reverse complement.
GTAAGGGCCAGCTCGTCGCGGTGCGGACCGACCAGGTTCACCCCGCGCTCGAGCTCGTGCGGGCGGACCCGGGCCAGCTCGGACAGCAGCGCTGCCTCGAGCACACCGGTCTCCCGCTGCTCGGGCAGCGGCGTGGAGGCGACGTAGGACAGCCCAAGCGGCACACTGGCCGGTGCGACCTGCGCATAAGCAGCAGCAACGAGCGGGCGTAGCGCGTCCACCAGGTCCAATCGGGCGGCGAGCAGTTGTGCGCCATGCGCGGCGAGGTGGCCATCCCAGACGTCGAGGGTGCGCAGGTCGCCGGTGCCGCCGCTGTGTCGGGCCGCACCCGCGGACTTCAGCAGGGTCGCGCGTTGTTTGAGCACCCGCTCGTAATCAGCTCGTACCCCTGCTAGGCGCGGGGCGCGTTGCACCAGCAAGTCATCGAGGAAGCGACGACGCTCACCCGGGTCGCCGCGCACGACGGCGAGATCCTCCGGGGCAAACGTCACCGCGCGCAGCACGCCCACGACCTCGCGTGGCCGGGACACCGGGGCGCCGTTCAACCGCGCGCGGTTGGCTCGTCCAGGCGCGATCTCGACCTCGACACGCAGTTCGCGGCCGTCCGACACCACGGCAGCACGTGCGACGGCCCGGGTAGCGCCAGAGCGCACCAGCGGTGCGTCGGTCGGCACGCGGTAGCTGCCCAGAGTGGCCAGGTAGCCGATCGCCTCGACCAAGTTGGTCTTGCCCTGACCGTTCGCGCCGACCAGCACCATCGGGCCGGGCTCGAAAGTCACCTCGGCACTCGCCCAGCTGCGGAAGTCGGCGACCGACAGGTGGCGGATATACATCGCTACCTTCTGCTCTTCGCGCAAGCGCTCATCGTGTCAGCGCGGCAGGCGCATCGGCATGATCAGGTAGTAGTACTCGTCGTCCGATTCGGCGGGGCGCAGCACCGTCGGCTTGTTCGCCGCCGGAAACAACAGCCTGGCTGTAGACGCGTCAAGGACGCCCAGCCCGTCGAGCAGGAACGACGCGTTGAACGCGATCGTCAGCGGCTCGCCTTCGAAGCGCACTTCGAGGTGCTCTTCGGCGCGGCCCTCGTCCTCGCCACCGGCGGTCAGGCTCACCCCGCCCTCTTCGAACGCCAGCCGCACGGGCGTGCTGCGATCGGCCAGCAACGCGACGCGCTTGACCGCCTCGATGAACGGCACCACCTCGACCTCCGCTGTCGACGCCCACTCCGTCGGCAGGAGCGAGCGGTACGGCGGGAACTGCGGGTCCAGCAGCCGCGTGGTGGCCCGGCTGGCACGCCCGCCGGTCATGCCGGTGAAGCCGATGATGCCGTCGCCGGCGCCGGCCGACACCGACAGCGCGATCGTCAGCTCGTCGCTGTGCGCCAGGCTCTTGGCGGCGTCGGCGAGCGTGCGGGCCGGCACGACGACGTGCGCGGACGCCTCTGCCGGGTTGGACGGATTCCAGGGCAGCTCGCGGACTGCGAGGCGGTACTTGTCGGTCGCGGCGAACGTCAGTTTCTCTCCGTCGATCTCGAGCCGTACACCGGTGAGCATCGGCAGGGTGTCGTCGCGCCCGGCCGCAACAGCCACCTGCCCGACGGCGCGTGCGAACGCGGCCGCGTCGACGGTGCCCGCGGTAGTCGGCATCTGGGGCAGCTTCGGGTAGTCCTCGACCGGCATGGTCGGCAGCGTGAACCGTGCGGTACCGCACGCGATGGTCAGCCGCGCGCCCTCGACCGCGATGTCGACCGGGTGTGGCGGCAGTGCCCGTGAGATGTCGGCCAGCAGGCGACCGGATACGAGTGCCGTGCCCGGCGTCGAGGCACTCACCTCGACGTCGACCTGCGTGGAGGCCTCGAGGTCGAAGCCCGAGATCGACAACGTCGAGTCGGTCACGTCGAGGAGCAGGCCGGCCAGGACCGGGATGGTGGGGCGCGCGGACAGGCTCCGGGCGGCCCACGCCACGGCGTCAGCCAACGCGTCGCGTTCGACCCGGAACTTCATGGCGCCTCCAGTTCTTGGTGTTCAGCTATTGGAACGACGACTGTGCGTTGTCGTCGTCACGGCTGTGGATTCTGGGGACAACTACTTGGCGCCCAGTAAACACGCGGGGTGTGACTGTGCACGATAGGCGTGGACGAGACGGCACGGCGTGGCGAGGGTCGGTGGACGCGCAGGTTGCCCCGCCCGTCGTCCACAGGCGCGGGGACAAAGCCCACAGTGATACCCACAGTGTGTGCATGGCATGAGTCAGGCACGTGCGCGGGCCTTGATGCGACTGGTCAGCTCGGCGACCTGGTTGAACACCGACAACCGTTCTGCCATCAAGCTGCGCACCTTGCGATCGGCGTGCATGACCGTGGTGTGATCGCGGCCGCCGAACGTCTGCCCGATCTTGGGCAGCGACAGCTCGGTGAGCTCACGACACAGGTACATCGCGATCTGCCGGGCATTGACGAGCACCCGGCTGCGCGAGCTGCTCGTGAGGTCGTCGATCGAGACGGAGAAGTACTCGGCGATCACGGCCATGATGTGCGCGGCGGTGATCTCGGGACTGTCCGACTCGCTGATCAAATCCTTGAGCACGATCTCGGCGAGCTGCATCTCGACGTCCTGCTTGTTCAGGCTGGCGAACGCGGTAACCCGGATCAGCGCGCCCTCTAGTTCACGGATGTTGCTCTGGATCTTCGTGGCGATGAACTCGAGTACCTCCGGAGGCGGGCTCATTCCCTCCTGTGAGGCCTTCTTGCGCAGGATGGCGATGCGCGTCTCGAGGTCGGGCACCTGCACGTCGGTGATCAGTCCCCACTCGAACCGGGTCCGCAGTCGGTCTTCCAAGGTAGACAGTTGCCGCGGCGGCCGGTCGGAGCTGATCACGATCTGCTTGTTCGCGTTGTGCAGTGTGTTGAACGTGTGGAAAAACTCCTCCTGGGTACGCTCGGCGCGTTCCAGGAACTGAATGTCGTCGATCAGCAGCAGGTCCTGGCTGCGGTAGCGGCCCTGGAAGGCCTGCATCTTGTCGTCTCGCAGCGAGTTGATGAAGTCGTTGGTGAACTCCTCGCTGGACACATAACGCACCTTGATCCCCGGAAAGAGCCGCTGCGCGTAATGGCCGATGGCGTGCAGCAGATGCGTCTTGCCGAGCCCTGAGTCGCCGTAGACGAACAGTGGGTTGTAGGCCTTTGCCGGCGCTTCGGCGACCGCGACCGCCGCGGCGTGCGTGAACCGATTGCTCGAGCCGATGACGAACGTCTCGAAGGTGTACTTGGGGTTCAGTCGCGCCTCGCGGTCGCTGGACCGGCTCGCGTCGCCGTTGACCAGCGGTGCGGACGACGGCCGGGCTGCACGTGCCCAGTCGTCGAAGCGGATATCCGGCAGCTCGCTGTGCGGCGGACTGGCCTCGACGCTCTGCTCGGATGGCTGCTCGTCGGTGTGCTGAACGGTGACCGCCACCCGAATCTCGCGGCCGAGCTCGTCGGACAGGGCTGTGGCTATGAGCGGGCGCAGCCGGTTCTCCAAGTAATCCTTGGCGAACTCGTTCGGCGCGGCGAGTAACGCGGTGTCCTCGACCAGACCCAGCGGCCGGGTGAGTCCAATCCATGCGCGATGGTGTGGGCGAATTGTGTCGTCGTCGAGGCGCCCGATGGCACGCGCCCAGACTTCGCCGAGGTCGGTGGTGTCGTCCACTAGCCGAGTCCATCCCCCACTTTGCGAGAGCTACCGATGATCCCTGTTCGACCATCTCATGCGCACTGGTGCCCTGCACACCGACCGGGGGCGGATCGGCACGACGCTACATGCACAGTCCACACCGCTGTCCACAGCCTGTGGACGACAGACGTCTACAGAACTGCTGCGCCTTCACTCGCGTTCGCAGCGGCGTGCACCACGCATCGGCGAGTGGCACGGGCAGAAAAAGTAACAGCGAGCGCCGAAGGTCACAACACTACGCGGCGTGTCGCTACACATCGAAATGGGTTACACACCCTAGAGTAGGCGTTTCGCCATCAGGCTGCCCGACTTGGCTTGCCCCGGTGCCCGTCCGGTACCGTAGAGCGGTCCGAGCGGACGCTAGGTCATGCTGCGCGCGAACCGTTCGAAGCCCGGACCTCGGAACTGACAGACGTCGATGGAGCTTTACCGTGAGCAAGCGGACTTTCCAGCCGAACAACCGCCGGCGTGCTAAGACGCACGGCTTCCGCTTGCGGATGCGCACCCGGGCCGGCCGGGCGATCATCACCGCGCGCCGGCGCAAGGGTCGCGAGAAGCTGTCGGCGTAAGCGATCTGGCACTCCGTGTTGCCGCAGGCTTTTCGGATGCGGCGGTCTGACGAATTCACGTCGGTCGTCCGTGGCGGCGCGCGCACCCGGCGTGGCTGGCTCGTGGTTCATTTCGAGCCGGACCTGTCCGCCGACGTTGCGCCCCGGGTCGGCCTGATCGTCGGCAAGTCGGTGGGGCGCAGCGTGGTGCGGCACCGCGTCGCCCGCCGGCTGCGCGCCCAACTGGCGGAGTGGCTCGCGGTATTGCCGGCCGGGTCTGGCGTCGTGGTGCGGGCCTTGCCGGGGGCGGCGGCGGCAACCTCGGAGGAGCTTGCCATCGACCTTGACGCCGCATTGCGCTGGTTGCTGGCCGATCGAGGTGGACCACAACGCGATGAGCGGCGACTCTGTTCTGATCCGGCCCAACTCGCATCCGCTCGCGGCCCCGAGGGCCGGTCGCAGACGCGAGCGCAAGTCCCGTCGGGTGGCGCGGGCGGTGCCAATTCAAGCTCGCACGCGGACCTCCGCTCGCCCGCGAGGGGCGGATCGTTGTCCCGCACGCGCCTGCCGGCGCGAGGCGAGCAGGCTGTTCGCGCGAGCGCTCATCGCCATGTGAGCATGAGCGTTCGCTTCGCACTCTGGGTGATCCGCGGATGGCAGGTGCTCGTCAGCTCGTGGCGCGCACCGTCGTGCCGGTTCACCCCGTCGTGCAGCGCCTATGCGGCACTCGCGATCGAGCGTTTCGGGCTCGGGCGCGGCAGCTATCTCGCGGTGCGGCGGCTACTACGCTGCCACCCTTGGCATCGCGGCGGGCACGACCCCGTACCCCCGGTCGTTGCCGGTTCGGTACCCACGTCCGTCCCAGCCAGTTCCTAGGAGACGCGTTCAGTGCTCGACTTCCTCTACACAGCGGTCTCTTGGGTGCTGCTGCGGTGGCATCAGCTGTTCACGGCTATGGGCCTGGACAAGGACAGCGGCCTGAACTGGTCACTCTCGATCGTGTTCCTGGTGATCACCGCCCGCCTGCTGATGTTCCGGTTCTTCGTCAAGCAGGTGCATTACCAGCGCAAGATGCAGGCGATGCAGCCGCGCCTGCAGAAGCTGCGCGAGAAGTACAAGAACGACCGGCAGGCGATGCAGCAAGAGATGATGAAGCTGCAGCAGGAAGAGGGGTTCAACCCGCTCTCCGGATGCCTGCCCATGCTGCTGCAGATCCCGATCTTCATCTCGTTGTATCACGTGTTGCGCCACCTGGCGAACTCGGTGAACCTGCCGGACGGGGATCCCAAGCTCACGCTTTACACGTTCACAGCGGATGAGACGCGCAGCGCAGCACACGCCAAGTTATTCGGCGCTCCACTTGCGGCGTCATTGCGTGACGGTGCGGACAAGATTCATCAGCTCGGAGGCGACCTGGCGAGTACACGCGTCGTCATCCTCGTGCTGGTTGTGGTCAGCGCCGCGGCGACCTTTTTTACCCAGGTCCTGGTGCGGCGCGGGCAGACGACCGTGCCGGAGGGTACAGCGGCCACCGTGCAACGGATCATGCTGTACTTCATCCCGCTCAGCGTGCTGTTCTCGGGCTTGATCTTTCCGCTGGGTGTGCTGCTGTACTGGTTCACCAGCAACACCTGGACGCTGGGTCAGCAGGCCTACATCAACAAGTTTCATCCGCACACCGAACCGGAGAAGACGCCGGTCGGCGAGGTCGGCAAGGCGCTCGCTCCCAAACCAGGGCAGAAGCCGGTGCGTCCGGACCGGACGATCACCGTCACGCCGACGGAGCCCTCTGAGGACAAAGGCACGCCGGCGCCGCGAGCCTCGACGCCGCGGCCGGGTGCTCGGCCGAATCGCGGGCCGAACCGGCCGGGCGGCAAACGTCCGAGCCAAGCAAAGAAACGCCGCTAGGAGGACTTTGTGAGCGACCTCGACGTCTCGCCGGAGATGGCGCCGGCCGAGACACCCGCCGCCAGCGAGCTACTGGTGCGCGAGGGCG
>JBKOXO010000007.1:0-15822 GCA_046744105.1 Actinomycetota bacterium | reverse complement strand
ACCCTGTCGGCACGGCCATCCCGCCGGAACGGGCGGATCGTCGTCTGGAGCGTGCCACCGGCGCGGCCATGTGACCCGCCCGCGCGATCGTCGTCAGCCGGCAAGCTGCTCGACGCCGGCGGCCTGCTTTTCGAATTGGGTGCGGTAGAGCTCCGCGTACAGCCCGCCTGCGGCGAGCAGTTCGGCGTGAGTGCCGCTTTGCACGATTCGGCCCTGGTCGACGACGAGGATCTTGTCCGCGCCCAGCACGGTCGACAGCCGATGTGCGATCACCAGCGAGGTGCGGCCGGTGAGGGCTTCGGCGAGCGCGGCCTGCACGGCAACCTCGCTCTCGCTGTCCAGGTGCGCCGTGGCCTCGTCGAGGATGACGATCTCCGGTGCCTTGAGCAGTAACCGGGCGATGGCCAGCCGCTGCTTCTCCCCGCCTGAAAGGCGATAGCCCCGATCGCCAACCACGGTGTCGAGGCCGTCCGGCAGTGACGCGACCAGGTCCGCGATCTGTGCCGCCTCGACGGCCGCCCACAGCTCGCTCTCTTTGGCGTCGGGCTTGGCGTAGGTCAGGTTGCCCCTGATCGTGTCGTGGAACATGTGCGCGTCTTGGCTGACGACTCCGATCCGCTCGCGCAGCGACTGCTGCGTCACGTCACGCACGTCGTACCCGCCGACGAGCACGCGTCCCGCGCGCACGTCGTAGATGCGCGGCACCAGTTGGCTGATCGTGGTCTTGCCCGCTCCGGACGGGCCGACCAGCGCTACCAGCTCCCCCGGCTCGGCACGGAAGGACACGCCACGCAGCACCTCGGTCGCCGGGGCGGTGTCGAGCATCGCCACGTCTTCCAGGGAAGCCAGTGACACCTCGGCGGCCGTTGGGTAGGAGAAGCGCACGTCGTCGAACTCGATACTGCGCGCGTCGGCGCGCAGCTCCACGGCGTCCGGCGCGTCGGCGATCATCGGTGGTAGGTCGAGCACCTCGAAGACCCGGTCGAAGCTCACCAGTGCGCTCATCACGTCCACGCGGGCGTTGGACAGCGCGGTCAGCGGTCCGTACAGCCGCGACAGCAACAGCGCCAGGGTGACGACCGTGCCGGTGTCGAGGGTGCCGGTCAGCGCGTAGTAGCCGCCCAGTCCGTACACCAGCGCCTGCGCCAGCGCTGCCACGAGCGTCAGCGCGACAAAGAACGCGCGCGCGTACATCGCCGATGTCACGCCGATGTCGCGTACCCGCGCGGCGCGGTTGCGGAAGGACACGTCCTCGTCGGCCGGGCGCCCGAACAGCTTGACGAGCAGCGCTCCCGCGACGTTGAACCGCTCGGTCATCGTCGCGTTCATCGATGCGTTCAGGTTGTACGACTCCCGTGTGATCGCCTGCAGTCGCCGCCCGATGCGCCGCGCCGGCAGCACGAACACCGGCAACATCATCAGCGCCAGCAAGGTGATCTGCCACGACAGCGAGAACATCACGCCCGCGGTCAGCACCAGGCTCACCACGTTCGACACCAACCCCGACAGCGTCGAGGTGAACGCCTGCTGCGCACCGAGCACGTCGTTGTTGAGCCGGCTGACCAGTGCACCGGTCTGAGTGCGGGTGAAAAACGCCAGCGGCATGCGCTGCACGTGCCCGAACACGGCGGTGCGCATGTCGTAGATCAGGCCCTCGCCGATCCGCGCCGAGTACCAGCGCTGTGCGAAGGACAGCACAGCGTCGACCACGGCCAGTGCGGCGATCACGATCGCGATCTTGACGACGACCCGCACCTCGCCGTGCCGGGTGATCTCGTTGACCACCTTGCCGGCCAGCACCGGAGTGGCCACGCCGATCAGCGCGTCGACCACGATCACGGCTAGAAAGATCAGCAGGTCGAGCCGGTACGGACGGGCGAAGCGCATGATGCGCTTCCAGGTGCCGGGCGGGATTTGCTTGTTGACCACCGACGAGTCGCGACGGCCCATCGCCCACACCGAGCGCATCATGTGCATGCTGTCCATCGACATGCGACCACCTCCGCGCGGTCAACGCTAACGAGCGGCACCGACTTCCGCTGTTCGCTAGCGGCGGAGCGATGAGCGCTTGCGCGAAGACACACTCCGGCGGATAAGTCACTCACCGCTCGTCGTCGAGGTGGGCGAGCTCGCGCAGGCGCCGATGCTGAGCCTCGCGCTCGGCGAGTTCCTGCTCGGCCTGGCTGCGACCGGACGCCGCGAGCAGCAGCGCCTTGGTCTCGATCGCCGCGTCGCGCGGCACGGCGAGCAGTGCCGCGACGGTCGCGTCGACGACGCGGTCGAGGTCGGCGCGCGGCGCGATCGTCGAGGCCAACCCGATGCGCAGTGCCTCGTCGGCCGGCACGCGCCGGCCGGTCAGGCAGATCTCGGCTGCCCGGGAATAGCCGACCAGTTCGACCAGTCGCTTGGTGCCGCCGAGGTCGGGGACCAGTCCGAGGCTCGGCTCCGCCATGGCGAACTGGGCATCGTCGGCGACGATGCGGATGTCGCAGGCGAGCGCAAGCTGGAAGCCCGCACCGATCGCGTGCCCCTGGACGGCGGCCACGCTGACGAGGTCCGCACGGGCCAGCCATCCGAAGGCCGCCTGGTAGCCGGCGATCGTGTCGCTGGCCTCGTGCGTCGGCGCAGCGGCGAGCGCGGCCAGGCCGACGCCGGCATCGGGCGCGAACATCGCCCGGTCGAGCCCGGCCGAGAACGCGCGGCCCTCGCCGTGTACGACCACCACGCGGACGGTGCCGGGAAGGTCAGCTCCGATGCGACGCAGCCAGGCCCAAGTGTGCGGCGTCTGGGCGTTGAGACGCTCGGGTCGGCTCAACGTGATCGTCGCGACCGAGTCCGCGACGTCGAGCCGGAACCCCGCCTCGGGCGGGATGTCGATCAGCGCGCTACTTGCCCTTCTTCTTCGCGCGGGTCGCTCCCCCGCGGCCGCGCAGCGTCGCACCCGACTCGGTCAGCACTCGATGTACGAAGCCGTACGAGCGTCCGTGGCTCTCCGCTAGCTCGCGGATGCTGCGGCCCTTGTCGTATTGCTTGCGCAGGTCGTTCGCGAGCTTGTTGCGCTCGGCCCCGGTGATGCGAGCGCCCTTCTTCAGCACGGCCATGCCTCTACCCTCCGGACTCGTCCCCGCGAGCGACCATGCCTGCCGGCTGATCTCTCCCCGACCGACAACGTGCCGGCGGACGCCACGCATCGGCTGCGCGCCGTCCAGCGGCCCATCCTGATCTGTCGCGGTCTTGATAGCAGCGGCGAGTGCGCCCGCGCAAGATCGTCAGGCCCTTGTGTTGCACAACTGCGCGGACGGCCGGGACAAAACAGCGGATACTTCAGGCGAGGGCAACCAGATCGGCGAGGTCGTCGCTCCACGCGTCCTCGACACCGTCGGGCAGCAGGATCACCTTTTCCGGGTTCAACGCCGCAACGGCGCCCTCGTCGTGGGTCACGAGGACGATCGCGCCGGGGTAGGTGCGCAGCGCGCCCAGCACCTGCTCGCGGCTGACCGGGTCGAGGTTGTTCGTCGGCTCGTCGAGCAGGAGGACGTTCGCGGCGCTGGTCACCAGCATCGCCAGCGCCAGACGGGTTTTCTCACCACCTGAGAGCACCGCCGCGGGTTTGTCCACGTCGTCGCCAGAGAACAGGAATGCACCGAGGATCTTGCGAAGATCCGTGTCTGTCAGCTCGTACGGCGCGGTCGAGCGCATGTTCTCGAGGACGCTGCGATCGACGTCGAGTGTCTCGTGCTCCTGCGCGTAGTAGCCGAGCCGCAGCCCATGCCCGTCGCGCACCTCACCGGTGTCAGGCGGCTCCAGACCGGCGAGCAACCGCAGCAGCGTGGTCTTGCCGGCGCCGTTCAGCCCGAGGACGACGACGCGGGCGCCGCGGTCGACAGCGAGATCGACATCGGTGAACACCTCGAGTGAGCCGTAGGACTTCGACAGCCCGGCAGCGACGAGGGGCGTGCGCCCGCAGGGGGCGGGCTCCGGAAAGCGCAGCCGGGCTGTCTTGTCCGCCACCCGCACCTCGGCGAGATTCGCCTCCAGCACGGCGGCCCGCCGGTCCATCTGGTGCGCGGCACGCGCCTTGGTGGCCTTCGCCCGCATCTTGTCGGCCTGGGAGCGCAGCGCCTCGATCTTGCGCTCAGCGTTCGCACGCTCGCGATGGCGTCGCCGCTCGTCGGCTTCCCGCTGCTGGAGATAGGTCGTCCAGCCCACGTTGTAGACATCGAGCTTCGCGCGATTCGCATCGAGGTACCAGACCTTGTTGACCACTGCGTCGAGCAGCGCCACGTCGTGGCTGATCACGATCAGCCCGCCGTCGTGCTGGCGCAGGAAGCCACGCAGCCAGGCGATCGAGTCGGCGTCGAGGTGGTTGGTCGGCTCGTCGAGCAGCAGCGTCACCCGATCGTCGCCCTCGGCGCCGAACAGGATGCGAGCGAGCTCGACGCGGCGGCGCTGGCCACCGGACAGGGTGCCCAGCCGCTGCGCGAGCACCCGATCCGGCAGGCCTAGGTTGGCGCAGATGCGCGCCGCCTCGCTCTCCGCGGCGTAACCGCCGAGGCCGGCGAAGCGTTCCTCGAGGTGGCCGTATCGGCGCACCAGCGCGTGGTCGTCCGGCTGCTCGGCGAGCTGCACCTGCACCTTGGCGATGTCGGTGACAAGCCGGTCCAGGCCGCGCGCGGACAGCACCCGGTCACGGGCCGTCATGCCGAGGTCGCCGGTACGCGGGTCCTGCGGCAGGTAGCCGACTCCGCCACGTCGGTCGAGGATCCCCCCGTGCGGCGGACGTTCACCGGAGAGGACGCGCAGCGTGGTCGTCTTGCCGGCGCCGTTGCGGCCCACGAGGCCGATGCGGTCTCCACGTTGCACCCGGATGCTGGTGGGTTCGAGGAGGACGCGCGCGCCGGCGCGCAGCTCGAGATCGATTGCCGAGATCATGCTGAGCGGGACTCCCTGGATTGGACGCGAGACGGGCGACCGGACGACATCGCCTGCTCAACTCGGGAGTCGGTGCACGAGCCCAGTGTAACCGGCCACGGCTACGCAAAATGCGTCGCAGCGTGTCAGTGCCTGATGGTTGGCTGAAGCCGTGCAGGACACCGAGGCGGCGACGGCTGCTCCGCCGCGATCGCCGTCGCGTACCCGCGCTGCGTTTCACCGTCGCGTCGACGGCCTGCCCGCGCCGTACTGGTGGTTGTGGCTGGGCACGCTGATCAATCGTGCGGGCACGTTCATCGAACCGTTCGCGATCCTGTACCTCACCGGCCCGCGGCACTTATCGATCGCGACCGCCGGCACCGTCGTTACCGTATGGGGCGCCGGATCGGTCATATCCCAGCCCATCGGCGGTTACCTCACAGACCGCATCGGACGGCGCACCACGCTCAGTCTCGGCATGTTCGCCGTCGCGTTGGCACTCGGGCTGCTCGCGATGGCGCGTGGCCTGCCGGCGATCATGCTGGCGGCGCTGTTCCTCGGCATCGTCGGTGACATCTACCGGCCCGCGAGCTCAGCCGCCGTCGCCGACCTGCTCGACGGCGAGCAGCGCACCAGAGCGTTCGCGCTGCAGTTCTGGGCGATCAACTTGGGCTTCTCGGTGGCCGCGCTGTCCGCCGGCCTGCTGGTACAGCTGGGTTTCGGGACGCTGTTCGCCGTCGACGCTGCCACCAGCCTGCTGTTCGGGCTGGTCGTCCTGCGGCGAGTCCCCGAGACCCGCCCAGCCACCGCGGTTCGCCACGAGCATGAGGAGCCTGCCTGGCGGTTAATGCTGCGCGACCGGGTGTTGCTCGCCCTCGTGGCGCTCTTCCTCTGCTACGCGACGCTGTACGGCCAGGTCTACGTCACTCTGCCGCTGGCAGTGCGCGACGCCGGGCTGGGCACCGGCTCCTACGGGCTGATCATGGCGGTGAACGGCATTGTGATCGTGATCGTCCAGCCCCTCGTCCTGAACCTCATCGCGCGTGCCCCGCGCACGGTACTGCTGCCGGGCACGATGCTGCTCGTCGGCGGCGGCATCGCGCTGAGCGGCGTGTGCAACACCACCTGGGCCTTCGCGCTCACCGTCGTCGTGTGGACGCTGGGCGAGATCGGCCAGACCACGGCGCTAATGGCGCTGGTCGCCTCCATCGCCCCGGAGGCGTTGCGCGGCAGGTACATGGGCGCCGTGGGCTTGGCGTGGGGGGCGTCCGCGATGCTGGCGCCGTTCCTCGGTGCCCGCGTGTATGCGGCGAGCCCGACCGCGTTGTGGTTCGGCTGCCTCGCCCTGGCCGGGGTCGCCGCCGCCGGGCTTTACGCGCTCGCCGTCCGGCTAAGCAAGGCGCCCGCGTCCGTATAGGGAAGTATCTCGGCGGCGGCACCGTGAACCAGAACCAGTTCACCCACTGGACCGGCGACCCGAACGCCTGCGACACGTTCAGCCTGAGCGATCTCGGGTAGGTAGCACGTACGTCCGGCCGGGCACGCCCCACTCCCCGAACGCCGGCCGCTCCCCGGCGTCGATCGCACGCAGCGCCGGCCGCCCGATGTGCGCGAACACCAGCCACCGCACACCGTGCCGGGCCGCCGCTTCGGCAACGGCGTCAGCCGCCATGTGGCCGCCCACCCCACGGGCGAACCGGATCGGTCGGCGCCAGCCCGCCGCCTCGGCGAACAGCAGGTCGACGCCGGCCGCCCAGCCGGGAAACGTCCAGAACTCCGGGGCCCAGGCGACCCGCGCATCGGCGGTCTCGACGAGGTATCCGTACGCCGGATGGTTGGTGTGCGCCACGGGATGCGGCGCGACGCAGAGCCCGGCGCGCTCGAACCCGGCAACCCCCGGCGACACGGCATGGGCGCCGGCGAGGCGGCGCAGCGGCCCGATCAGCTCCGCGTGCTCGTCGGTGACCAGCCAGGCAGCGAGCGGCCCGTCCGGGGCGGCGCCCGGACCACCGTCGAGCATGACGCGCTGCCGCCGGTACGCGACGAGCAGACCGGCGGGCGGGTAGCGCGGCGAGTTCATCGCTCCGACGCCGAGCAAAGTGAGACGCAGTCGCCAGCTCATGTACCACCATAGGAACCGTGCCAGACGCGATCGTCATCGGCGCGGGGCCGAACGGCCTGACCGCGGCGGTGACGCTGGCCCAGGCGGGCCTCGACGTGATCGTGTACGAGGCCAGCGCGACACCGGGTGGCGGGGCGCGGACCGCTGAGCTCACGCTGCCCGGATTCCGGCACGACACGTGCTCCGCGGTACATCCGCTCGCTGCGGGCTCGCCGGTGCTGAGTGCGCTGCCGCTCGGCGAGCACGGCGTGACCTGGGTGCATCCTGACCTGCCGCTCGCCCACCCGTTCCCGGATGGTGGCGCTGCCGTGCTGGCGCACTCACCGCACGACACCGCCGCCTCCCTCGGCCCCGACCGGCGCGCATATCTGCGCCTGGTGCGGCCGTTCGCCGGACGATGGGACGAACTGGCTCCCGACTTCCTGCGCGCGCCGCTGTCCGGGTGGCCTGCGCACCCCCTGTTGCTGGCGCGGTTCGGGATGCGCGCTGCGCTTCCCGCCGCTGTGCTTGCGCGCCGTTTCCGCGGTGACCGGGCGCGCGGCCTGCTCGCCGGGCTCGCCGCACACACGATCGCTCCGCTGACGTCGCCGGCCACCGGTGGTGTCGCCATTGCGTTTGCGCTAGCCGGCCACGCCGCGGGGTGGCCGTTTCCGCGCGGCGGCTCGCAGGCGCTGTCGGACGCGTTGGTGTCGCTGTTGCGCTCGGTCGGCGGGCAGGTCAAGCCCGACTATCCCGTAGCGTCCCTGGACGACCTGCCGGCGGCCCGTGCCTACCTGTTCGACACCGATCCGGCGCAGCTCGCCACCATCGCCGGCAAGCGCCTGCCTGACCGGTACACCGAGCAGCTGCGCCGGCGTCCCCGTGGCCCGGCCGTCTTCAAGATCGACTACGCGCTGTCCGCCCCGGTGCCCTGGATTGCGGCCGAATGCCACCGCGCCGGCACCGTCCACATAGGACCGTCCCTGGACGAGATCGGCGCGGCGCTGCGCTCGGTGCACCGCGGCCGCGCGCCGGCCCGGCCGTTCCTCATCGTCGCCCAGCCCAGCCTGTTCGACGCGACCCGAGCGCCCGCCGGCTCGCACGTGCTGTGGGTGTACGGGCACGTGCCGAACGACTGGACCGGTGATCTGACCAACGCCATTGAGCGGCAGCTGGAGCGGTTCGCGCCCGGCTTCCGCGACGTCGTGCTGGCACGGGCCGTCACTACGCCGGCGCTGCTTGAGGAGCGCAACCGCAACAACGTCGGCGGCGACATCGGCGGCGGTCGCGGCGACGGGTTGCGCCTGCTGTTCCGGCCGACCTTCGCGCCGGTGCCGTACGCGACCCCGGACCGTGGCATCTACCTGTGCTCCTCGTCGACACCACCCGGGCCTGGCGTGCACGGCATGTGCGGCTACCAGGCCGCGCGCGTGGCATTGCGGCGTGCCTTCGGGAGATGAGCGCGTATGCATTGGTTCGACGCGCCCAACTACTGGCTGTCCCGGCTGGCCTTCCAGCGCGGGCTGGCCGCGATCTACGGCATCGCCTTCTTCGTTGCCGCCAACCAGTTCCGCGCGCTGCTCGGCTCGCAGGGCCTTTTGCCCATCCCCCGCTTTCTGCGACGCACGACGCTGCGGCAGGCACCCAGCGTGTTCCACGTGCACTACACCGACCAGTTCTTCGCACTCGTCGCGTGGGGCGGCGCCGCCCTCGCGGTGGCCACCGTCGCCGGGCTCGCTGACGTCGTGCCGCTCTGGACGTCGATGCTGATCTGGGCGGTGCTATGGGCGCTGTACCTGTCGATCGTCAACGTCGGGCAGACGTGGTACGGCTTCGGCTGGGAGTCGCTGTTGCTCGAGACCGGGTTCCTGGCGATCTTCCTCGGCAACTCCCGGGTGGCGCCTCCGGTGCTGCTGCTGTGGCTGCTGCGGTGGGTGCTGTTCCGCATCGAGTTCGGCGCGGGGCTGATCAAGATGCGCGGCGACCCGTGCTGGCGGGATCTCACGTGCCTGCGCTACCACCACGAGACGCAGCCGATGCCCGGACCGTTCAGCTGGTACTTCCACCGGCTGCCCGACAGACTGCACCGCATCGAGGTGGCGGCGAATCACTTCGCGCAGCTCGTCGCGCCGATCCTCTTGTTTACCCCGCAGCCGGTGGCCAGCGTCGCTGCAGCCATCGTGATCGTGACGCAGGTATGGCTGATCGCGTCCGGGAACTTCGCCTGGCTGAACTGGCTCACCATCGTGATCGCGGTGTCAGCAGTGGACGGTTCGCTGCTCTCGCATCGGCACCGCTTCCATGAGACGCCTACCTGGTACCAGTGCGTTGTGTTCGCGGTGGCTGCGCTGGTCGTCGTGCGGAGCTATCAGCCGGCGCGCAACCTGCTTTCCCGCCGGCAGATCATGAACTACAGCTTCGATCCGTTCCACCTCGTCAACACGTACGGCGCGTTCGGAAGCATCAGCCGCCACCGCGACGAGGTGGTCATCGAGGGTACGACGGACGCCACGCTCACGCCCGACACCCTATGGCAGCCGTACGAATTCAAGGGCAAGCCGGGCGACCCGCACCGCCGGCCGCGGCAGTTCGCTCCGTACCACCTGCGGCTCGACTGGCTGATGTGGTTCATTCCGCTCTCGCCCCGCTATGCCGGCTCGTGGTTCACGGCATTGCTGCACAAGCTGCTCGAGGGCGATCGCGACGTGCTCAAACTGCTGCGTAGCAACCCGTTCCCGGACGCGCCGCCGCGCTTCGTCCGAGCTGTGTTGTACCGGTACCGCTTCACGACCTGGCGGGAACGCCGTGCCACCGGCGCCTGGTGGCAACGCACCCTGGTGGGTCAGTTCGCTCCGGCCGTCAGCCTGCGCTCGACAGGGCGCGTCAGCTGAACGGTGACTTCGGGCGCTCCTGCAGCACGCCGTCGACGTAGATGTCGAGCTTCTCGTTGTAGAACGCGACCAGGCCCGCGACGCGCTCGCTCTCCGGGAGCGGTGTCGGGTAGGACCACGCGAGGTCCGGGTGCCCGACCACGTTCCAATACTCGGCCGCACCCTTGTAGGGGCAATGCGAGATGCTGTCGGTGGGCGTTAGCAGGTCCATCTGCACGTGTGTCTTCGGCAGGTAGTACCGGACGGGCAGCCCTGTCTCGAACAGCAGTCGCGGGCTCGTCGACTCGGCGACGGTCACGCCGTCGACCTCGACGCGCACATGGCGCGAGCTCGGCAGGATGTCGATGCGCGTGTACGGGTCTCTCGGATGGGTGAAGACTTCTTCGTCCTCCTCGAACCAGGCGTCCATCGCGTCCCATTCGAAGCGAACCAGGTCGCGCAGCTCCTCGATGGGCGAATCGGAATAGCGCAGCGCCGCGCCCCTTGCCACCCGATTGTTTACAACCAGGCTGAAGACTTGTGCGTCGCCGCGACTCGGTGAGTGCCGCGTGTCGCCGTCAGCTTGCAGTAGATCCTTGCGCACGTCGGCAACGGGCAGGTAGTAGGTCGGGTAGTACGGCTTCTCCCAGACGAGGAGCGCCTGCGTCGTGTCGACAACGGGGATGCCCGCGAAGTACGCGCGCACCCGCTTCGCAGACGGCTCGACACGGATGCGGCCTCGGGACGGAGCGTCAACGGTCATGCAGCGGCAACGCCGTAGAACCAGACGGCAATTCCGCGGGGGCTCACGTCACTGAGTTGTTCGACCCTCGGCGTGCTCCAGTGCGCCCCAAGTCGAACAAGTCGGGATTATGTGCGTTCCGGCGCGGATCAGACGTTGAAGCCGAGGGCGCGAAGCTGCTCGCGTCCCTCATCAGTGATCCGGTCCGGGCCCCACGGCGGCATCCACACCCAGTTGATCTTGACGTCACCCGCGATCGGCTGCGGGCCGCCGCACAACGCCGCGGCGGCCTGGTCCTCGATGACGTCGGTGAGCGGGCAGGCAGCGGACGTGAGTGTCATGTCGAGCGTGACGACCGCAGGGCTCCCCTCTTCCGCGGCCTCGACGCGCACGTCGTAGACCAAGCCCAGATCGACGACATTGATGCCGAGTTCGGGATCGACCACATCGCGCATGGCCTCTTCGACGTCATCCCGCGACGGAAGTGTTGTCGTCATCCTGCCGTCCTCACAATGCTCTTCGCGCTAGCGCTCGTCGCTGCATTCGCCCCGGTCGTCGCCTCTTCGGCGCCGCGATGCTTACTCACTGTCCCTGCTGCGCGGCGGCGACCGCGCCCTTCATAGCCATCCAGCCGAGCAATGCGCATTTGACCCGGGCCGGGTACTTCGACACGCCCTCGAACACGACGGCATCGCCGAGTTCGTCGGCTTCCGCGTCGGACACCTCGGCCTGGCCCTGGGACTGCATCAGCCGCAGGAACTTCTCCTGCAGTGCCAGCGCCTCGTGGACCGGCCGGCCGACGACCAGCTCACTCATCACGGACGTGGACGCCTGGCTGATCGAGCAGCCCTCGCCGACCCATCCGACGTCCTTGACCGTGCCGTCGGCGACACGCACCCGTAGCGTAACCTCGTCGCCGCACGTGGGATTCACGTGGTGGATCTCGGCGTCGAAGTCGTCGAGCAGGCCGCGATGCTCCGGGTGCTTGTAGTGGTCGACGATGATCTCGCGGTACATCGAGTCCATCGGGATGCTCACCCGAACACCTCCTTTACCTGCTCAAGGCCGCGCACCAGCGCGTCGATCTCGTCCGTCGTGGTGTATACCCCGAATGACGCCCGGGTCGTTGCCGGTATTCCATACCGGAGGCACACCGGCCGGGCGCAGTGATGCCCGGCCCGTACCGCGATGCCCTGCTCGTCCAGGACTTGCGCTACGTCGTGCGGGTGCACGCCACGCAGCGTGAAGGCAATCGTGGCGCCACGGTCGAGCCCGGTGGCCGGACCGATGATACGTAAACCGTCCACGGTGGACAGCGCATCGAGTGCGTACGCGGTGAGCTGTTCTTCGTGGGCCTGGATGTTGTGCATGCCCAGCGCGCTCACGTAATCAATGGCGGCGCCCAGACCGACGGCCTGCGCGATCGGCGGCGTACCCGCCTCGAAACGGTGCGGCGGCTTGGCGAACGTCGTGCCGGTCATGTCAACGGTCTCGATCATCTCGCCGCCCCCGAGGAACACCGGCATGTCGGCGAGCAGCTCGTAGCGCCCCCACAGCACGCCCACGCCGGTGGGCCCGTACAGCTTGTGCCCGGTGAAGCCGACGAAATCGGCGCCGAGCGCCTGCACGTCCAGCGGGCGGTGCGGGGCCGACTGCGCGGCGTCGACCACGGTCAGCGCTCCGACCGCGCGCGCCCGCGCCACGATACGTGGTACCGGATTGACGGTGCCGAGGGCGTTCGACTGGTGGACGAACGCGACAACCTTCGTCCGTTCGCTGATCACCCGGTCGATGGCGTCGATGTCGAGACGACCTTCGTCGTCGAGCGGGATCCACTTGAACGTGGCGCCGGTGCGCTGCGCGAGCAACTGCCACGGGACGAGGTTCGAGTGGTGTTCCATCTCGGTGACGACGATCTCGTCGCCGGGCCCGACCCGAAACCGCTCCGCGCCCGGTGTCGTCGCCGCGTTGGACAGCGCGTACGCGATCATGTTCAGCGACTCGGAGATGTTCTTGGTGAACACGACCTCATCGCGGCTCGGCGCATTGACGAACGTGGCCACCTTGTCCCGGGCATTCTCGAACGCGGTCGTGGACTCGGAGCCCAGGGTGTGCACGGCGCGGGCCACGTTCGCGTAGTGGTTCGCGTAGAAGTCGGTGATGGTGTCGAGCACGACCTGCGGTTTCTGCGCGCTGTTGGCACTGTCGAGATAGACCAACGGGAGCCCGTGCACCTGCCGGCTCAGGATCGGGAAGTCCTTCCGGACGGCTTCAACATCGATGCTCATGCGGACGCCGTCTCGTTGACGCCGAAGCGGGCGTAGCCCTCGTCCTCGAGTCGTTCCGCGAGCTCGGCGCCGCCGGACTCGACGATCCGCCCGTCGAAGAACACGTGGACGAAGTCGGGCTCGACGTAGCGCAGGATGCGTGTGTAGTGCGTGATCAACAGCGTGCCGATTCCGGTCTCGCGTACCTGATTGACGCCCGCGCTCACGATGCGCAGCGCGTCGACGTCCAGACCCGAGTCGGTCTCGTCCAGGATCGCGATCTTCGGCTTGAGCAGGCTGAGCTGGAGGATCTCGTGCCGCTTCTTCTCCCCGCCGGAGAAGCCCTCGTTGACGTTGCGGTCGGCGAATGCCTTGTCCATGCCGAGGGCGCCCATCGCGTCGTTCACCTCGCGCACCCACGTGCGCAACTTGGGCGCCTCGCCGCGCACGGCCGTGGCCGCAGTCCGCAGAAAGTTGGACACCGACACGCCCGGTACCTCGACGGGGTATTGCATCGCGAGGAACAGCCCGGCCCGTGCCCGCTCGTCCACGGTCATCGCCAGCACGTCCTTGCCGTCGAGAAGCACCTGGCCCTGCGTGACCGTGTACTTCGGGTGCCCGGCGATCGCGTAGGCCAACGTCGACTTGCCCGAGCCGTTCGGCCCCATGATCGCGTGCGTCTCACCCGAAGACACCGCCAGGTCGACACCGCGCAGGATCTCGTGATCGTCGACGGCGACGTGCAGGTCCCGAATCTCCAGCGTGCTCACACAGTTTCCAATCTCGCTTCGATGGCGGCCATCAGCCGCTGTTCCAGGTCAGGGACGCCGATCCGCCCGATGACATCGGCGAAGAAGCCACGCACGACCAGCCGCCGGGCCTCGTCCTCGGGAATGCCGCGCGAGCGCAGATAGAACAGCTGCAGGTCGTCGAAGCGGCCCGTGGCGCTGGCGTGGCCGGCACCGACGATCTCGCCCGTCTCGATCTCGAGGTTGGGCACCGAGTCGGCACGAGCACCGTCGGTGAGCACCAGGTTGCGGTTGAGCTCGAACGTGTTGGTGCCGGTGGCGGCGGGGCGGATGCGCACGTCGCCGATCCACACGGTGCGGGCGCCCGCGCCCTGCAGCGCGTTCTTGTAGAGAACGTCGGATGTGCAGTCGGGGCGGTCGTGGTCGATGTACAGACGTGTCTCGAGATGCTGTGCGGGGCCGGCGAACGAGACGCCCAGGAGGTCGGCGCGGGCGCCGGGACCGGTGAACCGGATCGTCGGGCTGAGCCGGACTATGGCCCCGCCGAGGTTGACGACCACGTGCTTGAGCCGCGCGCCGCGCCCCACGCGGGCGGCGTGCGCGCTGATATGGATCGCGTCGGCGTCCCAGCCCTGGATGCTCACCAACTCGAGCGACGCACCGTCGGCAACGACGATCTCCACGTTCTCGGCGATCGTCGCGCCGCCCGAATAGTCGACGACGATCGTCGCCGTGGCACCCTCGCCCACCTCGATCACCATGTGCTCGTACGCCATGCCGGGCGTCACGATGCCGGTGATCAGCACCGGCTCGGCGAGACTTGCCCGGGCCGGCACGCGCAGCACGAACGTCTGCGGGGCGCCCTGAAGGGCCAGCGCGCTCACCCGGTCGGCCGGCGCCAGCACGCCGGCGAGCGTGCGCGCTTCGATGGCCCACGTGACGCCGTCCGGCGCCTGGACGTCGCCGGTGATTCGGGTCGTCGGCTGGAACGGCATGAACAGCTCGCGCAACCGGCGGACGGGCGTGAACCGCCAGTCCTCCTCACGCCCCGTGGGGGCCGGGAAGGCGGCCGGATCGGTCGAGGTGAACCGCTCGGGAGGAGTGCCGGTACGCCCGTTGTGCGAGTGCTGGAGCGTCGCCGTCAACCCACGGCCCCTTCCATCTGCAGCTCGATCAGTCGGTTCAGCTCCAGCGCGTACTCCATGGGGAGCTCACGAGCGATCGGCTCGACGAAGCCGCGCACCACCATGGCCATCGCCTCGTCCTCGGTCAGCCCCCGGCTCATCAGGTAGAACAGCTGGTCGGCGCTCACCTTCGACACGGTGGCTTCGTGGCCCATCGACACGTCGTCTTCCCGTACGTCGACGTATGGATACGTGTCGGAACGGCTGACCGTATCGACGAGCAGCGCGTCGCACTTCACCGTGGATGCCGAGTGGTGGGCGCCCTTGTGCACCTCGACGAGACCCCGGTACGAGGTGCGGCCGCCGCCGCGCGCCACCGACTTGGAAATGATCGTCGAGGAGGTGTGCGGCGCCAGGTGCAGCATCTTCGCGCCCGCGTCCTGGTGCTGGCCCTCGCCGGCAAAGGCGATCGAGAGCACCTCGCCCTTGGCGTGTTCGCCCATCAGCCACACGGCCGGGTACTTCATGGTGACCTTGGAGCCGATGTTGCCGTCGATCCACTCCATGGTGGCGCCGGCCTCCGCCTTGGCCCGCTTGGTGACCAGGTTGTAGACGTTGTTCGACCAGTTCTGGATGGTCGTGTACCGGCAGCGCGCGTCCTTCTTCACGATGATCTCGACAACCGCGCTGTGCAGCGAGTCGGAGCTGTAGACCGGCGCGGTGCAGCCCTCGACGTAATGCACGTAGGCACCCTCGTCGACGATGATCAGCGTGCGCTCGAATTGGCCCATGTTCTCGGTGTTGATGCGGAAGTAGGCCTGCAGCGGGATCTCGACATGCACGCCCTTGGGCACGTAGATGAACGAACCACCGGACCACACCGCCGTGTTCAGCGACGCGAACTTGTTGTCGCCGGCCGGGATGACCGAGCCGAAGTACTCCTCGAACAGCTCGGGATGTTCCTTCAGCCCCGTGTCGGTGTCGAGGAAGATGACGCCCTGCTCTTCCAGGTCGTCGCGGATCTTGTGGTAAACCACCTCCGACTCGTACTGAGCCGC
>JBKOXO010000224.1:0-8180 GCA_046744105.1 Actinomycetota bacterium | reverse complement strand
GTGCCGTGCTGGCGCTGGTCGGGATGGTCGTGTTCGGGCCGGTGGCCGCTCGCCCGGCAGTGGCCCTGCTCGGCGCACCCATCGCGCGGATGCGCGGCGTCACCGGGACGCTCGCCCGGGAGAACTCCACGCGCAACCCGCGGCGTACGGCGGCCACCGCCTCGGCGCTGCTGATCGGCGTCGCCGTCGTGGCGATGTTCACCGTGGTCGCAGCGTCGCTCAAGGCGTCGGCGGCACACGGCGTGGACCGGGCGCTGAGCGCCGACATCGTGGTCGACACGCCGGGCTTCGGCGGCGGCGTGAGCTCGCAGCGGGGCCGCCTGGACCCGGCGATCGGTGCCCGATTGTCCACTGTTGATGGCGTTCGGGTGGCCACCGGGCTCGGCGGGGGCGACGCGCTGATCGGCGGCAAGGCGCACGCCGTGACCGTCGCCGACCCGACCCGGGTAGGCGAGGTACTCGACCTCGGCGTCATGTCCGGGGCGCTGACCGCCATGACGCCCGCGTCGCTCGCTGTGTCGGCCGATGCCGCCAAGAGCAACCACTGGCACGTCGGATCGACGGCGCCGATCACCTATCCGGACGGCGCACACGGCAACGTCACCGTGGCGGCGATATACAGCCGTCCTGACATCACCGGCGACTATCTGCTGACTGCTGCGGGATGGGCACCGCACACCGACCAGGCCGTCGTGTCCAAGATCTTGATCAAGTTGCGGTCCGGCACGGACGTGGCAGCCGCCAAGGGTGCCATTGCCGCGGCCACCAGCCAGTACGGTGCGCCACGGATCCAGGACCGGGCCGAGTACCGCTCCAGCGCCACCTCCGGCGTCAACACGTTCCTCGGACTGATCTACGTCATGCTCGCCCTGGCGATCGTGATCGCGCTGATGGGCATCAGCAACACGTTGTCGCTGTCCATCCACGAACGCACCCGCGAGCTGGGCCTGCTGCGCGCCGTGGGCCAGACCCGGGCGCAGGCGCGGGCCATGGTGCGGTGGGAGTCGGTGCTGGTCGCCGTGTTCGGGACCGTCGGCGGCATCGGGTTGGGCGCGCTGCTCGGCTGGTCGCTCGTGAAGGCCGCCGGAAGCACGACGCTGTCGGTGTTCTCCGCGCCGCCCGTGCAACTGGCCACGTTTGTCGTGGTCGGCGCGGTGGCCGGGACGCTGGCCGGCATACGCCCGGCCCGCCGTGCCGCACGACTGTCCGTATTGCGGGCAATCAGCGCGGAGTAGCCGCTGCCAACTGTGGTCCGACCACGCCGCGTGCCATAGTGCTCGTCATGCTCATACCCACGAGTAGGACGTCATCGATCGCGGTCATATGCGTCGGGCTCGCGCTGCTCGCGACCTCCTGCAGCAAGGTCAACCGAAGCACCCAGCAGAACAACGTCCGCTCGGCGGGCACCGTGACGTTGAAACAGGACTGCACCGCCCAGCTGTGCGCCGGCCAGCGCGACGGCGCCGCCATCCAGATCAAGGTGCCCGCTCGCAAGAGCTGGAACGGCACATTGATCATTTGGTCGCACGGCTACCGAAACGCCGGACCCATACCGGTCGATCCCACGAGTCCCACGTCCGGGATCGAACAACCCGACACCAGCGCGGAGGCTGCCCCAAGTGAGGACATTGCCAATGATCTCGTGGGTCAGGGGTATGCACTGGCCGGTTCGGCCTTCAAGACCAACGGGTGGGATGTCCAAGACGGGGTGTCGGCAGACCAGGACCTGTACAAGTACTTCAGCGACACCTTCGGCACGCCGCGGCGCGTGTACATCTGGGGCGCGTCTCTCGGCGGCCTGATCACGGAGACGCTCGCCGAGACCAATCCGGACTGGGTGTCGGGTGTTGCGCCGCTGTGCGGGGTGCTCGGCGGTACGAACCTGAATCTCGACCTCGCGCTCGACGTTGCGTATGCGGTCAAGACGCTCATCTACCCGCCATTGCAGCTCACCGGCTTCACGTCCCAGGAGGACGCTGTTGCGCAGTGGCGGGCCGCTTCCGGGGCCGTCGTCGCGAAGGCGACGAACGGCGGTGCTGCCGGGATCGCCGATCTGCTCGTGATCGCCGACCTGGCCGGCGCAGCCAGCAAGACCGACAAGTTCGACGGCCACGACACGACGTCGATCGGCCAGGCCTACGCACAGGGCATCATCACTGCCCTCGGCTATGGGACGTGGGGGCGATACGACATCGAGCAGCGCGTCGGCGGCAATCCGTCACAGAACACCGGCGTGAACTACTCGGCTCGCCTCTCGGACGCCGAGCGGACCGCCGTCGACACGATCGCGCCGGGGCAGCTCGACCGCATCTTGGCCACATTGAACGCCGGCACGCGGGTCAGCGCGGACCAAGCTGCCCGGGCCGAAGCCGACCAGCTCGGCAATCCGACGGGAGACATCCAGCGTCCGACGATCACCCTGCACACCGAGAACGATCCGCTCGTGCTGGTGCAGAACGAGCACGTATTCGCCGAGCGGGTCAGCGCCCGGCCGAACGCGACGGGGCAGCTGGTGCAGCTGTTCACCGGGCCGCCGACCCGGTACAGCACGGCGCCCTACGGAGCCGGACACTGTAACTTCACCAGCACGGAGCTTCTCGGCGTGGTGACGCTGCTGGACAACTGGGTGCGCTATGGCCAGTACGCGGGACCGGGCGCGGTGGCGAAAGTCCTTGACTACAGCGTGAACGACGCCGACACCTCGGCGAAGAGCACGCCGGCCAAGCAGGAGAACGGAACCGCCGAGACCGGCTACGACCCGGCCTTCGTCCCCGAGCCGTGGCCCGCGGCGACGACGCCCTAGACGGGTTGAGAGGCCGCTCGCGACGACGGGACCCTCAAGCACCTTCTTGGCGCGACTGGTCTGCCAGTCGGCGCATATTCGGGCCTTCGACCGTGGCGGCGAGGGATACCAGGATGAGCGAGCCTCCCACCATCGTCACGAGTATCTGTACGACAGATCCGTGCCACCACAAGACGATACAGGTCGTCTGCACAATCGTGACGCACCAGACGAGTACCGCCAACCGGCGATCGTGCACGGCTAATCCCGCGTAGACGCCGAAGAGCACCCCGGCGAGCAGCGCACCTTGCGCCGCGAACAGCCAGGCCAGGCTTGCCACATCTTCGTATGCCTGGCCCAGCAACAGCGGTACGAGCGGCGCGCACGCGGCAGCGAGGGCAACACCGAGGCCGCCCAGCCCCGCGAGTAGCACCGCACCCCGCCGCAGCGTGATCGCGCGGCGGTGTGCACTCGTCAGTCGCGGATACGTGACGGTTGCGATGAAGCTGGGTCCCCAGAACGCCGCCTTGGTGATCAGGTTGCCGCCGGCGTAGAGGCCGGCCTCGTGGTGCGGGAGATAGTGCCTGGCGAGCAGGAGATCCAGGTTTGCCAGCACCAGAACCCCGAGCACCGCGCCGGCGTCACGAGCCAGAACGGCGAGCGTGCGTTGCTCCAACGCGGCCCAGCGCAGGCGCCCCGTGGCCGGAACGGCCAGCAGCACGACCGCACCGGTGAGAACCGTGGCCAGCGCGAGTGACGTCGCGACGCCGCCGTGGAGCAGGGCCGCGCCACATCCGGCCAGGAACCGTGCGGCCTGAACGAGCACGAGCACCACGCCGAGCGCATGAAAGCGATGACGCCCCTGCAGGACGCCTTGGCAGCCGAACGCCACGGTCGAGGGCACCAGCAACGCCGCGAGCCAGACGAGCGCCGCCCACGAGCCGATGTGCAGAAAAGCGCGAAGGGCCGGCGCACTGACAAGGACGATCAGTCCGACAGCGACTGCGAGCTGAACGGACTGCCACAGCAGTCGGCCGTCGCCGTCGGGCGGGTAGTTGCGCTGCGCGATGCGCCGCGCAATGAATGCCTGCATGGCGGTACCGGGGACGGAGGCGACGAGGGCGACTCCGAGCAGGGCGCCGAGCTCGCCGAAGCCGGAGGGGCCGAGCACGTGGGACATGATCAGGTTGAAGCCGTAGCCGAGCAGGTTGGCTATCACAGTGGCGACGGCGACGAAGGTATCCGTACGCCACTGTCCGGACGGTGCCGGTGCGGCGTGATCGTGATGCTGCGTCTCGGCGCTCATAGCGGCAGCCGCCGGAACACCGAGCGGGGAACGTGCCGCAGCACCGCCATGACGTACCGCAGGAGCCCAGGCACCCACACGGTGGCTGTCCCGCCGCGCAGCGCACCGCTGATGGCCGCAGCAACGGCTTCGGGCGTCGTGGACAACGGCGCCGGGCGCAGGCCGGCAGTCATCTTGGTCGTCACGAATCCGGGACGCACCACGACGACCGATACGCCCGTCCCGTGCAGGTCATCGCCGAGCCCCGTGGCAAGCGCATCGAGCCCGGCCTTGGCCGAGCCGTACACGAAGTTGGAGCGACGCGGCCGTTCGGCCGCAACGGAGGACAGGACGACGAGCGCGCCGTGACCTTGACACCGCAGCGCAGCCGCGGCTGCCACGCAGGCGGCGAGCGCTCCCACGTAGTTGACCTGCGCGTTCTCGATGGCGATGTCCGGGTGCTGCAGCGCGTCCTGCTGGTCGGGCAGGATGCCGAATGCGACGAGGACGAGGTCGATGTCGCCGCCCGAGAATGCCTCGACCACGACCCGGCGGACGCTGTTCGGGTCATGCGCATCGAAGGTCGCCGCCGTCACGTCGGCTACCCCGAGACCGCGCACCCGGCTGGCCTCACGCGCAAGGGCGGTCGACCCGCGTGCTGCCAGCACCGCGCGGCGCAACCGGCCAAGCCCGGCGAGCCTGGTAACCGTTGCGCCAGCGATGTCCGACGTCGCGCCGAGAACCAGCACCGATTGCGGCGCCCCGAGGGCGTCGATCACAGGTCAAGCCTCCGCGCCAGGTCGGATTCGAAAACGCGACGGGGGTCGAGACTAGCCCGCTGCTTACGCCAGCCGGCGACGTGCGGATACATGGCCTCGAACACGTCGGGCCGCAACCGGGCGTCTTTCGCCAGGTACACCCGGCCGCCCGACGCCGCCACCCGCTCGTCCAGCTCGTCGAGCAGGCCTGCCAACCCGGACACCCGAGCGGGTAGGTCGAGTGCGAGCGTCCAGCCTGCGGCCGGAAAGGAGAGAGGGGCACGGTCGTTGCCCGGCCCGAAGCGCTTGAGGACGCCGAGAAAGCTCGGCAGCCGCACGGCAGCCAGCGACTCGACGACATCCGAGACGACGCTCGCGGCCGGTGTGACGAACTGGTACTGCACGAAGCCGCCCGCGCCGTAGAGCCTGTTCCAGCCGCCGATCGCGTCGAGCGGATGAAAGAACGCAGCGATGCCCTGCGGGCGGGCACGCTCCTGCCGTGGCGCCGCGCGGAAGTACGCCTCGTTGAACGCGGCGATTGTTGCGGTATTGAGCAGCCTGCCGGGAACCCGCCCGGGCGCTGTGACGATCTCGCGGGGTGCGTACTCGTACCCGAATTCGCTCGGCGCGTGGTCGGCGGCCGTGACGATCCCGCGGCCCATCGCCGAGCCCCGCGTTAGGCAGTCGAGCCACGCGACCGAGTACCGGCGACCGGTGTCGGCATCGGCCAGCCGGGCCATCGTCTCCTCGAGATCTGCTGTCCGGTAGGTGTCGACGGTCATCCAGGCGGAGGGGATCGCACGCAGCGTGAGCGTGACGTCGGTGATGATTCCGGTTAGCCCCATCCCGCCGACCGTTGCCCAGTACGGCTCTTCGTCGGGCACGAGAGTCATCGCTTCACCGCTGCCGTCAATGATCGAAACGGCGCTCACATGGCGGCCGAGGCTGCCGTCGCGGTGATGATTCTTGCCGTGGACGTCGGCGGCGACGGATCCCGCCAGGGTGACGTTGCGCGTGCCCGGCATCACCGGGGGGAACCACCCTCGGGGCACGACAGCGCGCAGCAGCGCGTCGAGGCTCGCGCCCGCGCCGCAGGTGACGGATCCACTGACCGGATCAATCGCGCTGATCGAGTTCAGCCGGCGCATGTCGAGCACCACGCCGCCGGCGTTCTGCGCCGCGTCGCCATAGGAGCGGCCCAGGCCACGGGCCAAGAGACCACGGGCCGGGACCGAGCGAACGATGCTCGCCACGTCAGCGACCGACGTGGGCACGAGGACGCGCGCGGCCGAAGGCGCCGTGCGGCCCCACCCGGTCAGCAGCGTCGCACGCTCAGCCATGCAGTGCCGTCATCGAGAAGGTCACCAGCCACAGCACGCCGAGAATCTGCAGAGACCGGTCCCGGAACAGGATCTGCTCCGGCTCCTCAGCGCGTCCAGCGTCCACGTCGAGCGCGTAGCGCAGAAGTGCGAGTACAAACGGCGCGATCGACACCGTCGCCCACTGGAAACCACCCTGGTGCCGAGCGCCGACCTCGAAGGCCCACAGCGCGTATGCGCACACCGTGACTCCGGCGCTGATCGCCACCACAGTGCGCAGATACGACTGCGTGTAGCTGGCGAGGATCGGCCGGGTCGACGGGGCGTCCGCGCCGAGTTGGACCAGCTCGGAGAGACGCTTGCCCGCCACCATGAACAGCGAGCCGAACGAGGCGACGATCAGGAACCACTGCGAGAGGGGGATGCCGGTCGCCGGGCCTCCGGCGATGGCCCGCAGCAGAAATCCGGACGCGACGAATGCCAGCTCGATGACTGGCTGGTGCTTCAGCCCGGCCGTGTATGCGATGTTGGCGACGAGGTAGACACCGATCACGATGCGCAGCGGGTTGGGCGCGCCGACCACGATGGCCGCTGCGGCGAGAACGATCGCCGTCACGAGTACGGCCGGAGCCGGGACCTGGCTTGCCGCCAGCGGTCGGCTGCGCTTGCGGGGATGTCGCCGGTCTGCCTCGACGTCCCAGAAGTCGTTGAAGCAGTAGACGGCACTGGAGGCCAGACACAGCGCGACGAATGCGATCGCAGTGTGCCCGAGGACGCCGGCCTTGGTGATGTCGCCGGCGGCCAGCGGAGCCGCTGCCACCAGGACGTTCTTGATCCACTGGCGCGGACGCAGCGTGATCAGCAATCCTGGCAACCACACTCGCCAGCGCCGTCCTCGGTTACTGTGCGCAGCGATGACTGGATCAGAGGCGCGACCGCGAGTGAGTTCACTCGGGCCGGTGCCTTTGGCTGTGGTCATCGCCGCCTCGATGGTGATCATGGTGCCGCTGCTGCGGCCGGGCTATGTTCTGGCTTACGACATGGTGTTCGCACCGCGCATGCCGGTGAACGCAGACACTCTAGGCCTCGGCTCGCCACTTCCCAGGGCTGTGCCGAGTGATCTGGTGGTGGCGCTGGCCAGCCACGTCGTTACCGGGCAGATCGTGCAGAAGGCGGTTTTGCTGGCATTGCTGGTGGCCGCCGGACTGGGCTGTGCCCGGCTCGCGCCGGGCGGGGCGGTGCCTCGTGCGGCGGCGGGCGTGGCCTACATGTGGACTCCGTTCGTCGCCGAGCGGCTGCTGCTCGGCCAATGGGCGGTGCTGGTGGGCTACGCCGGTCTGCCCTGGTTGGTATATGCGGCGCACCAGACGAAGCGCGGGGGCTGGCCGGCCTGGGCACGCCTTGCTGCGGTCGCAGGCGTGATGTGCCTCGGCGGGGCACCTGCGTGGATCCTCGCGGCGATCACGATGCCGTTCGCAGCCGCATGGGGTACCGCGCGGATGACGGCGGTCCGCCAGGTGGCCGGCTGCGCAGTGATCCTCGTCGTCTTCGCGCTTCCGTGGGCGGTGCCGGCGTTGCTGCGGCCGGGCGGGATCGGCGCCGATCCGGCCGGCGCGACCGCGTTCCGGCCGCGCGCCGACACCCCGTTGGGCGTCGCGGTGAGCGTCTTGACCGGCGGTGGCGTTTGGAACGCCCAAACAGTGCCGGCCGGGCGCAGCACGGTCGTCGGTGCGCTAACCGCGCTCGTCGTGGTGGCGCTGGGCATTGCCGGCGTGGCGGCGTCGCGGCGGGCGGTGGTTGTGCAAGCGCTGGCAGTGCCGGCCCTTGTGACGCTCGGCTTCGTGCTCGCGAGCGCTTGGGAACCGGCCGCCAGGGCTGCCGTACGGCTCCCAGGCGGCGCGCTGCTGCGTGATTCCCCGCGCCTGCTGGCCGTGTGGCTGCTGCTGATCGCAGTCGGGTTCGGCGCCACGGTGTCTGCGATCGGCCGGTCGACCCGGGTTGACGGTCGCCGGATGGCGGCATTGTGCAGCATCTTG
>JBKOXO010000135.1:0-2747 GCA_046744105.1 Actinomycetota bacterium | reverse complement strand
TCGTCACGACCCTCATGGCCCGCGGTGCGTTCCCGGACAGCCACCGCCAGCACCTCGGCATGCCGGGTATGCACGGCAACGTCACCGCGGTGACGGCGCTGCAGAAGGCGGATCTGCTCATCGCACTGGGCACCCGGTTCGACGACCGGGTGACCGGCAAGCTCGACACGTTCGCCCCCGGCGCCGCCGTCATCCACGCGGACATCGACCCGGCCGAGATCGGCAAGAACCGCATCGCGGACGTGCCGATCGTCGGAGACGCCCGCGAGGTGCTCGTCGAGCTGATCCCTGCCGTGCGAGCCGAGTACGAGGCGGGCCGCCGGGCCGACCTGTCCGGGTGGTGGCAGCAGCTCGAGCAGTGGCGCAAGACGTACCCGCTCGGCTACGAGGATCCCCCGGACGGCGCCCTGTCTCCCCAATACGTGATCGAACGCCTCGGCAAGATTGCCGGCCCGGAGACGATCTTCACGGCCGGGGTGGGCCAGCACCAGATGTGGGCCTCGCAGTTCATCAACTACGAGAACCCGTACACATGGCTGAACTCCGGCGGCGCCGGCACGATGGGCTACGCGGTGCCGGCCGCCATGGGCGCCAAGGTCGGCCGTCCGGACAAGCTCGTGTGGGCGATCGACGGCGACGGCTGTTTCCAGATGACCAACCAGGAGCTGGCCACCTGCGCCATCGAGGGCATTCCGATCAAGGTCGCGGTGATCAACAACGGCAACCTCGGCATGGTGCGCCAGTGGCAGGCGCTGTTCTACGACGAGCGGTACTCGCACACCGACCTGAGCACGCACAAGCTCATCCCGGACTTCGTCAAGCTGGCCGACGCCCTGGGCTGTGTGGGGCTGCGCTGCGAGTCGAAGGACGACGTCGACGGCGCGATCGAGAAGGCGATGTCGATCAACGACGCACCGGTGGTCGTCGACTTCACGGTGGGCAAGGACGCGATGGTGTGGCCCATGGTGCCGGCCGGCACGAGCAACGACGACATCCAGGCCGCCCGGGGCATCCGGCCGACCTTCGACGAGGACGAGTGACCGATCGCGCAACATTCGCTCGCCTCCGGCGAGGAAATCTTGCGCAATCGGGGAAAGGTTGGCCATGACGACGCACACCCTGTCGGTTCTGGTCGAGAACAAGCCGGGCGTCCTGGCCCGGGTGTCCGGACTGTTCAGCCGACGCGGCTTCAACATCGAGTCGTTGGCGGTCGGGCCCACAGAGCACCCGGAGATCTCGCGCATGACGATCATCGTGAGCGTCGAGGGCACCGCGCTCGAGCAGGTCACCAAGCAGCTCAACAAGCTCGTCAACGTCATCAAGATCGTCGAGCTGGAGAATGCTGCCTCGGTGCAGCGCGAGCTGCTCCTCGTCAAGGTGCGTGCCGACGACACGACGCGCCGTGGCGTACTCGAGACGGTGGAGCTCTTCCGGGCGAAGGTCGTCGACGTCGGGCCGGAGGCGCTGACGATCGAGGTCACCGGCCAGCCAGCCAAGCTCGAGGCGATGCTGCGGATGCTGGAACCGGCCGGCATCCGCGAGATGGTCCAATCAGGGGTGGTCGCGCTCGGGCGCGGACCCCGGTCGATGACGCAAGCCGCGTTGCGCTCGGTCGAGCGCAGCGCCTAGGAGAGGAACGCACGCAGTGGCAGTAGAGATCTCTTACGACGAGGA
Organism: Actinomycetota bacterium; assembly: GCA_046744105.1. Taxonomy (GTDB): domain Bacteria; phylum Actinomycetota; class Actinomycetes; order Mycobacteriales; family Jatrophihabitantaceae; genus DASXRA01. The sequence continues at coordinate 1,073 of JBKOXO010000135.1, read as the reverse complement.
CGCCGACCTGTCGATCGTCCAGGGACGCAAGGTCGCCGTGCTCGGCTACGGCAGTCAGGGGCACGCGCACGCACTGTCGCTGCGGGACTCCGGCGTGGACGTCCGGGTCGGCCTGCCCCAAGGCTCGAAGTCGCGTCCGAAGGCAGAGGACGAGGGCCTGCGGGTCGTGACACCGGCCGAGGCGTCCGCTGAGGCCGACCTGGTCATGGTGCTGGCTCCGGACCCCGCGCAGCGCAAGCTGTATGCCGAGTCGATCGAGCCGAACCTCAGCGACGGCGACGCAATCTTCTTCGGGCACGGGTTCAACATTCGCTTCGGGTACATCAAGCCGCCCGGCAACGTCGACGTGGCCATGGTGGCGCCGAAGGGCCCCGGCCATCTGGTCCGGAGGCAGTTCGTCGACGGTAAGGGCGTGCCGGTGCTTGTCGCTGTCGAGCAGGACGCCTCGGGCACCGCGTTCCCGCTCGCGCTGTCGTACGCGAAGGCGATCGGCGGCACCCGCGCCGGCGCGATCAAGACGACGTTCACCGAGGAGACCGAGACCGACCTGTTCGGCGAGCAGGCAGTGCTGTGTGGCGGCGTGTCCGCGCTTATCCGGCAGGGTTTCGAGACGCTGACCGAAGCTGGCTACACGCCCGAGATCGCCTACTTCGAGTGCCTGCACGAGATGAAGCTCATCGTCGACCTGATGTACGAGGGCGGCATCGCCAAGATGCGATGGTCGGTCTCCGATACCGCCGAGTACGGCGACTATGTGTCCGGACCGCGGATCATCGACGATCACGTCAAGGACAATATGCAGCGCATCCTCGGTGAGATCCGCGACGGGTCGTTCGCGGCGCGATTCATCGCCGACCAGGACGCAGGCGCGCCGGAGTTCACGGCGCTACGCGCGAAGGCTGAGCAGCATCCCATCGAGGAGGTCGGCCGGCGGCTGCGCGCGCTGATGAGCTGGGTGGCCACGGACGACGACTACACCGAGGGAACCGCCGCCCGATGAGACTGGCGGTCATTCCCGGTGATGGCATCGGGGTCGAGGTCACCGACCAGGCGTTGCGCGTACTGACGGCCGC
>JBKOXO010000060.1:0-39560 GCA_046744105.1 Actinomycetota bacterium | reverse complement strand
ATGCCGTCCCGTGCCACGATGCGGAGCTGGTCGCGCAGCCGGCGTGCGGCACCTAGCCGATCGTGCCACCAGCCATCGGGGCGGGAGCCGACAACATTGGCCGCATCCACGACGATGCGCAGCGGCGCGGGCGGCTGGCGCAGCCGTGGCCACGCCCCGGCCAACCCGGAATGCAGCGGCAGCCGCTCGACCTCGGCGCTCGCCCACCAGCGGATAGCGGTGCTCTCGGCATTGGCCGCGTGGGGGCTGATCGGGCCGCGGGCGCGCGCGACGATCGTGGTGTACGACCAGCCGCCGTGATCGTCCCGCCACCAACCGATCGGGGTCACAGTGGATGGCTCGATACCTGCTTCCTCGCTCGCCTCTCGCAACGCCGTGGCGACCGGGTCCTCGTGGCTGTCACGGGCGCCGCCGGGCACGGCCCAGGTGCCGCCCTCGTGCGTCCACGCGGCGCGGTGCTGAAGCATGGCGCGCCGCTCGCCGATGATCAGCAGTCCCGCTGCGCCGAAACGGCCCCAGTGCCGGTGCGCCTGCGCGCAGTAGACCCATCCGTCGCCGTCGCCGCTCACCGGCTCGCCCCCTTCACGCAGACGCTCATCCGGGTGAACTCTCATTGGCCTACGGCGTGGTTGACGCCGGCCCGCCAGGTCGCCTCTCGGCGCAAGGCCGCTCGCAGCGGCAAAAGTGGGACCGGGGGCCATGGGTCGGGCCGGCGTCAGGTTCACACGGTACCTGGTCGGACGGAGCCGTCGCGGATCCGTAGGGTGGTTCACGAGCGACACCGCCAGCGCATCCCTCGGCGACAGGAAGGAGGTCCGAAGATGCCCGAGAGGCCCAAGCGGCCGCACCGTCCGGCACGCTTCCCGGACCTGACCGCGCTGATCGACGCGGCCGGCGGCATGGCGCTGCGCAGCCCGGGGGAGGCGGGTTCCGCAGCGGCGCAAGCGTTGCTGGACGCGGCTGCCGCAGGCGAGCGGGATCGGCTGATCGGGTTGGCCGACACGGTGGGAATCGACACACTGGCCGAGCTGTGGCGTGACTGCGACCCCGTGAGCCTGCCCGGCGCGCTGTGGGCGCTGTACCTGCTGCGGCAGTGGTGTCGATCCTGCCCGGATGAGGTCGTGCGGCTCTGGCGCGACGGCGAGGCGTACGCGACACCGGACGCTCTCGTGGCCGGCGCAGGGCCGCATCCCGATGCCGAGGCTATGTCCCGGCTGGCCGACTCCATCCTGGCCTGCGCGTACGGCGGTGACGTCGCGGTTGCGCTCGAGCGCGCGGCCGCGTTCTTCCGGGTCGTCGCGGTCGGTCGCCGCGAGGGTTCCGCGGCCATCGGCGATGAGCTCGCGGAACGCAACGACCGAGCGGCCCGTGATCTGGCCGCCGCCGCCGCAGCGTGGCGGGCCGGGACCTTGCACTGAGGGGCCCGCCTTACCACATACCCCCGACACGATCTGCCTTGACCGTCCACAGCGGCCCCAGTTATCCACAGATCACGGGTGACGGTTTCGGCGGCGGGAGCAGCAGGCCAAAGTCGGCGGCATGACCGACACGACCCATGCCATCGACGACGCCAGCGTGCTGCGAGTGCGCAACCCGGGCGACCTCATCGAGGCCATTCCGTACCTGCTCGGATTCCACCCGCGCGACAGCCTGGTCATCATCGGGCTGGCCGGCTCCAGGGTCAGCATCACGGCGCGAGTCGATCTCGATGACCTACGCGACGGCGGGACGCTCACCGGGACGCTGCGGGTGCTGGTGAACGGCGAGTCGACCCGCGCCATCGCGGCGATCTTCGACGGGCGGATTGCCGACCTGCGAGCGCCCGAGTTGCCCCACCGCGATCTGGTCCATGATCTCGCCGCCGGTACCGGCGAGCTCGGCATCGACCTCGTCGATGCGATCCTGGTCGCCGACGCGCGGTGGTGGTCGTACCACTGTGCCGACGACGGGTGCTGTCCACCGGAAGGGCGCGAGCTGCCAGGCGACGCATCACCCAGTCGGGCGGCAGCGACGTACGCCGGCCTGGTCGCACTCGCAGACCGTGACGAGCTCGCTGCCCTGCTCGATCCCGACGACGACGCGCAGCGCGCCGCCCTCGAGCCGGTGATCGCCGAACACGAGAACCTCGCCGCAGCCGCCGTAGTGGGCGGTTACGCCCAGCGACGGCAGCGCTCGGTCAAACGGGCGATCTTCGCCGCCGCCCGAGACGCGGACGGGTCGCTGTTCCCGGGCGACGGCGGCGCACTCTCCGACGACGAGCTGTGCCGATTCGCCGTCGCGTTGTCCGAGACGCCTATCCGCGACGCCGTGTGGCTGGCAGTCGATCAGCGGCGTTTGGACGGCCGTGCATTGTGGCGCGAGATCGCGCGCCGCGTGCCTGCGCCGTACGACGCCGCGCCGCTGTTTCTGTTCGGCTGGGCGGCGTGGCGCGACGGCAACGGGGCGGCGGCCGGCATCGCCGCCGAACGGGCGATGGCCAGTGATCCCGACTACACCGCGGCCGAACTGCTGCTCGGCGCGCTGGTTCACGGCCTCGACCCGCACCGCACGCCGCGGCTACGGGTGCCCAGGTCGGCGTGACGTGCCGACGTCACAGCGCCACGGCGTGTGGCGTTACTGGGCGAGGCAGCTGCGACGCGCCGGTGAGCGCCTCGTCCACAGCTGCCGCGCACGCACGCCCCTCCGCGATGGCCCAGACGACGAGGCTGGCGCCACGCGTGGCGTCCCCGCAGGCGTATACCCCGTCCGCCGTGGTGCGCCACGAAGCGTCCACGACTGCGGTCGCCTTGTCCGGATGTTGCTTCACGCCGAGAACGTCGAGCAGCTCCGGCACGTCCGTCCCGACGAACCCCGCAGCAAGCAGCACCAGCTCGGCAGCCAGCTCGGTGCGCGATCCAGGCACCGGCCGGAACTCCCGGCGGCCACGGACCCGGACGATCTCCACCTGCTCGACCAGCACCCCCCGGACCGCGCCGTGCTCGTCGCCCACAAACTCGACCACCTCACGCGCCCATGCCTCGTGTACGCCCTCGTCGTGGGCCGGCGAGACACCGCGAGTGCTCGGCGCCGACGGCCAGATCGGGTTGACCAGGCCGGCGCGCGGTTCGGGGCGGGGGTTGTGGTCGAGCACGGTCACGGACACCGCGCCCTGCCGATTTGCAGTGCCGAGGCAGTCCGCCGCCGTGTCTCCGCCGCCGATGATGATCACGTGCTTGCCAGCGGCGGCGAGGGTCGGCACGTCGATGTCGCCGGCCTGCAGCCGGTTGCCGAGTGGCAGGTACTCCATGGCTTGGTGGATGCCACGCAGCTGCCGACCCGGATTGGTGAGTTCGCGCTGACGCAACGCGCCGACCGCGAGCACGACAGCGTCATAGCTGGCGCGCAGCGTCGTGACGTCGCCGGGCCCGATCGCCGAATTCACCCGGAACACGGTGCCCTCGGCCTCCATCTGGGCGACGCGGCGATCGATGATGTCCTTGGGCATCTTGAAGTCCGGGATGCCGTAGCGCAGCAGACCTCCGAGCCGGTCGTCGCGCTCGAACACGGTCACGGCGTGGCCGGCTCGAGTGAGCTGCTGCGCGGCCGCCAGCCCGGCTGGCCCGGATCCCACGACGGCGACGGCTTTACCGGTACGCCCAGTGGGCGGTTGGGGCGGCAGGAGGTCGGCTGCGAACGCCCGCTCGACGATCGAGATCTCCACCTGCTTGATCGTGACCGGGTCGGTGTTGAGCGCGAGTACGCATGCCGGCTCGCATGGCGCCGGGCAGATCCATCCTGTGAACTCTGGAAAGTTATTGGTGGCGTGCAGCCGCTCGCTCGCGCTGCGGTAATCCCCGCGGGCTACGAACTCGTTCCATTCCGGAATCAGATTGCCGAGTGGGCACCCGGCGTGGCAGAAGGCCACGCCGCAATCCATGCACCGCGACGCCTGTTCGGCGATCACCTCGTCCCGGGCGCGCAGGTAGATGGGTTGCCAGTCGCGGACACGGTCACGCGCTGGCCGCTTTGGTGTGTCCACGCGCGGATGCTTGAGGAAACCCTGTGGGTCGTGGGCCACCGGCGCACCTTTCACAGATCTCGGCATCGATGTGCCCCGCCTGGCGCCGCGAGGACGCCTGCGGGCTGTGGGAGGGCGAGGCTGCGGTGGCTCGCAAACGTCATGGAATTCTATCGAGTGCACTTGGCGCACCGGCGTGGGCGGTGCCCCACTCGGTGGCCGATGCTGCGCCTCAGGCGACCTGGCGGGCCGTCGCCTTCTGGGCGAATTCGACGAAGACGTGATCCGCGACGAACCGGTCGAACGTCGTGCGCTCGCCCGCCTCCCACACCTCGACACCCTCCGGCGTCGGCGCCACGTGTAAGAGGTGGCCAGGCCGCAAGCCAGCCGCGTTGAACCGCCCCATCAGCTCGGCGTTGGCCTGCACCTGCTCGCTGATGCGATCCACTCGCACGACCGCGTCTCGATGCGCGGCGGCGGCGGTGAGGCTGAGCAGCTCTCTGGCCGGATCCGTCGTGGCAAAGGGCAGCCCGAGCTCCTCGAGGCCTGGGATCGGGTTGCCGTGCGGGCATACCAGCGGTTTGTCAAGCAACGCGAGGATGCGCCGCTCCACGGCGTCGCTCATAACGTGTTCCCAGCGGCACGCCTCAATGTGCAGGTGCTCCCAGTCGAGCCCAATCACGTCCGCGAGCAGCCGCTCGGCGAGCCTGTGCTTGCGCATCACGGCGATGGCTTCGCTCCGGCCCTGCGCCGACAGTTGGAGATGGCGGTCGTCGGCGACGTGCAGCAGCCCGTCGCGCTCCATGCGGGCGACGGTCTGGCTGACGGTGGGACCGCTCTGGCCGAGGCGCTCGGCGATCCGTGCACGCAGCGGGACGACGCCTTCCTCCTCGAGCTCGTACACGGTCCGCAGGTACATCTCGGTCGTGTCGATGAGGTCGCTGTGGTGGCTCACTGGCCCAATCTCCGATTGCGGTGGCTCCAGTCATGTTAGAACTCCGGGACGCGGGCGGGCCGCCAAGCACGAAACGGGTTGGTTATCCGGCGTGCGCATGCGGCGCCGTGGATGGCCGCCGCACCTCCGGGGCGCACCGGACCGGCCTCGATGCCGACTTCCCAGATCCAGCAGGAGCTGGTCGGCTGCACTCTCCGCACTCGGTGCGACCGACCGGTCGGTGAATCGGATTCGGCGGCCACCGAGGCCTGGAGAGGAGAACCCGCCCGACGACTCGTGAAAGCGTCGGGCGGGTTCGGGTCTAGCTCGAGCTACGACTCGAGGTAGTCGCGCAGCGCCTGCGCACGCGACGGGTGACGCAGCTTCGCCATCGTTTCGCGCTCGATCTGCCGGATGCGCTCGCGCGACAGCTTGAACGCACGGCCGATCTCGTCCAGCGTTCGGGGCTGGCCGTCGTCGAGCCCGTAGCGCATCCGCACCACGGCGGCCTCGCGGGCCTCGAGCGTGCCAAGCACCGACTGGAGCTGGCGCCGCATGAGCCCGGCCTCGACGGCCGCCTCGGCGGCGGGTGCCGTGTCGTCGGCGATGAAGTCGCCGAGCGCCGCATCGTCGTCCGCGCCGACCGTCTGGTCGAGGCTGACCAGGTCACGGGAGAGGTCGATCAGCTCGCGCACCCGCTCCTCGGACAGGTCGAGCTCGAGCGCCAGCTCGGCGTGAGTCGCCTCGCGACCCAGCTGCTGATTGAGCTCTCGGCGGATGCGCTGCAGCTTGTTCACCTGCTCGACCAGGTGCACCGGCAGCCGGATCGTGCGTGACTGGTCAGCCATTGCCCGGCTGATCGCCTGCCGAATCCACCACGTCGCGTACGTCGAGAACTTGAAGCCCTTGGTGTAGTCGAACTTCTCGACAGCGCGGATCAGGCCTAGGTTGCCCTCCTGGATCAGGTCCAGGAACGGCATGCCGTGCCCGGTGTAGCGCTTCGCGAGCGACACCACCAGCCGCAGGTTCGCCCGGAGCAGGTGGTCCTTCGCCCGCTCGCCGTCCCGCACCAGGGCGCGCAGGTCACGCTTGCGCGCCGCGCTGAAGTTGTTCGAGGCCGCAAGCAGGTGCTCCGCATACAGGCCGGCCTCGATCCGCTTGGCCAGCTCGACCTCGTCCGCCGCCGTCAGCAGTGCAACCTTGCCGATCTCATTCAGGTACACGCGTACCAGGTCCGCAGACGCAGCGACTTCGTCCAGATCGGCTGCGGATGTGGCGAAATCGGTGGCGGCCTCGGCCTCGATCTCGGCCGGCGCAGGGGCGTCGGCCTCGGAAGCCGCGAGCTCAGCTACCTGCGAGCCCGTGGCCGCAGCGGGATCGAGCGCGGCATCCGTCGTCTTCTCGATGACCTCGACCGGAGCCTCGGCCACCTTGGCGCGGCGCGCGCTACGATGGCCGCGCGTCGCAATGCGCGGCTCGCTGGACTGCCGTCCAGTGGCTCGAGTACGTGTGGTGCGGGAAGTTGCCACGAAGATTGACCACCTAGCTTGCGTTGCTCTTCGCCCCCACTAAGACTTCGGAAGTGGGCGCGCTTTGGTTCACTTTCAATAACGTTCTGACGGCTCAGGTGTTCCCAGCGTTGCTTCGCTTGTCACGGTTTCTCAGGGCTCGCACAGTCCGGATGATCATTTCCGGCGTCCTCCTGACTCCAGCAGCAGCGTGACCGGCCCGTCGTTAACAAGCTCTACCCGCATGTGCGCGCCGAATATCCCTGTCTCAACGGAAACGCCACGGGCGCGCAGTTCGGCGCAGAATGCTGCGACAAGCGGCTCTGCGACCGGTGCCGGAGCTGCCGCGCTCCACGACGGTCGCCGACCCTTCCTGGTATCCGCGTAGAGAGTGAACTGGCTCACGACAAGCGCGGCCGCGCCAGGGCTGTCTGCAAGGGAGAGCTCGTCATGCAGGATGCGCAGCGTGTGCACCTTGGTCGCCAACTCGGCCACGTCGGCGAGCCCGTCCTCGTGCGTGACGCCGAGCAGGACGAGCAGGCCGGCACCGATCTGGCCGACGGTTCGCCCGTCGACGTGCACGGCAGCGCGCTCGACGCGCTGTAGCAGCGCCCTCATCGCAGCAGGTTCCATTCGGCCACGCAGAAATCGTGCCCGAGGCAGGGTTGAACGCGCCCGGATGGTGGAACGATGGATGGGTGCGCCATCCGCGTGACGATGAGCCGGTGCTGATAACGGACGCGCCGGAGAGTCCGGACGATGAGTTCGACCGCCGGCGCAAGCGCTACGCGCTCATGATGGCGACCCGGGCGCTGTGTGTCATCGCAGCCGCGGTGACCTACCAAGTCTCGTGGATCCTCGCGCTCGGCCTGGTCGTCGGTGGGACGGTACTGCCGTGGTGCGCAGTGATCCTGGCCAACGACCGTCCGCCGAAGAAGGCACGCCGGGCGATGCGCCGGCACTTCGGCGGCCCGGACACGCGGGCACTGCCGCCGGGCGCCGACCGGCGCACGATCGAAGGGTGAGCAGCGATGGCAGAATCGAAGCCCGTGACCACGACGCAGACCTTGGAGCAGCCACGCACATCCGACGCCGACACAGGCGACGAGCTGTTCCACTACGTGCGCAAAGCCAAGATCGCCGAGAGTGCCGTAATGGGGACGATGGTCCAGGCCTTGTGTGGCGAGGTGTTTCCCGTGACGCGGGCGCCGAAGCCGGGTTCGCCGGTGTGCCCGCAGTGCAAGGAACTCTACGAGCTGCTGCCACCTGACGGCGGCTCGTCGGACTGACCGTCGAACTCGTCCAGGCGCTGCCAGTTACGTGGATCGAGGGCCCGTGGCGGGCGCACCGGCGTGGGTGACAGCAGTTCGATCGCCGCGTTGAATTCTGCCCCGAGGAGCACGCCGAGCCCCAGCACGTAGAAGTACAGCAAGGCTGCGATCGGCGCCGCAAGCGTCCCGTACGCGTGGTTGTGCTCGAGCAGGAACGTGATGTAGCTGCGCAGTCCGGCCGACCCTGCGAGGAACACAAGCATGGCGAGCAGCGCTCCGGGCGCGCCGCGGCGCCAGGGCAGCCGGCGCGGCGGAGCCAGGTGGTACAGGCTGATGAGCCCGAGCAGCAGCAGCACTATCACGACCGGGTAGTACGAGGCGTGGATGACGGTGCTGGCCGTCGATCGGACGCCCGCCGGGAACATCTTGGGCAGCATGCTCGGCCCCAGCACCAGTAGCGGCAGCAGCACAACGCCGAGCAGCATCGTGCCGAGAAACAACCACAACGCCACCAGACGGCTGTGCACCGCCCCGCGGAGATCGCGCATGCCGTACGCAATCGTGATCGTGTTGACGAACGTCGCTGTCGCCGACGACCCGGCCCACAGGGCCAGGATGAATCCGACGCTGATCACATCGATGCGGCTGCCGTGCAGGACCTCGTGCAGGGTAGGCGCCACGACCTGGTTGACCACATCCGGGCTGAACGCGCGGCTGAACGTCGAGTCGAGCTTCGTCTCGGTGCGGTTGACAGTGCTCGGGCCGAACCATCGAGAGACGTAGCCGAGGATCGCGACGCCCGCGAGCGCCAACGACGGCAGGCTGAGCAGCTGCCAGAACGCGGCCTCGGCGGACAGGCCCAGCACCCGGTCCTGCCAGGCCTTGACGAGGGTGCGGCGGATCAGCCAACGCACCCGGGTGCCCAGTTCCACGAGTGAAGAGTGTGCCGACACCGTGTGTCCGGCTCGCACTCTGGCTCGGCGCTGCGTCGCGTGTCGCCACGGGTGGGCTTTCGCCGAGATGGCATGTCGTGGGCTATGCGGCCACGGGTTACCTTGTCCGCGTGCCTATCGTGAGCCTGGTCCTCGCCGCCATGGCCGCCAGCGGTAACGCGGCGGCTGCGGTGTTGCAGCGCAAGGCCGCGCTCGAGGAGCAGGATCACGAGTTCGGGCGCGGGGTGTTGGGCCGGCTGGTGCGAAAGCCCGTGTGGGTCGCCGGAATCCTGGCGATGGTCGCCGCCTTCGTGCTGCATGCCACAGCGCTCAACCTCGGCGAACTGTCTGCCGTCGAGCCGATCATCGCCCTCGAGCTGCCACTGTCCCTGCTGTTCGCGTCGTGGGTGTTCAGCTCCGGGCTGGGCCGGCTCGAATGGGCAAGCACCATAACCATGACCGGCGGCGTGATCGTGGTGCTCGCCGCGCTGTCGCCCACGCCGGGCAGGCCGACGAATGTCAGTCACGTCGACTACGTCCTCGCCGGCAGCGGCACCGCGGGCACCCTCGGCCTGCTGTGTCTGCTCGGCCGGTTCTTCCGTGGTCCGCTGCGCAGCGCCTGCCTCGGCGCGGCCGCCGGAGTGAGCTTCGGGCTCACCGCCAGCCTGGTGAAGGAGTCGGTTGCGCAGCTGTCCAGCCGCGGACTGTTCGGACTAGTGTCCACATGGCAGACGTATGCGGCGATCAGCTTCGGGGTTCTGGGAGTCATCCTCGTCCAGGCCGCGCTGCACGCCGGCCGCCTGGTGGCCGCACAGCCTGGCATCACGCTGATGGATCCGCTGGTGTCCACTCTGTGGGGCGTGCTGGTCTTCGACGAACAGGTCCGGGGCGGTATTTACCTGCTGATCGCCGCCTTTGGCGCAGTCGCCATGCTGGCGAGCGTGCTCGTCCTGGCCCACTCGCCGCTTCTCGAGTCGCGCGAAGATGCCGCCCACCTCGCTGCGCCGCATCCTGACGACTCGGCTGCATTTCCACACCCGGCCTGAGGTGCGGCGTGGTCTACGCGGTTGGGGTCGCCGCGGCCCTGTGCCTCGGCCTGGGCTACGTGCTGCAGCAACGCGCGGCGGCGCTGACCCCACTCAAGGAGGTGCTGCACTGGCGGCTGCTGCGGGACCTGCTGCACAAGCCGATGTGGCTCTGGGGAGTTGCCAGCATGGTGGTGGGCCAGCTGCTCGGCGGACTAGCCCTGCAGCTCGCGTCGGTCGCGTTGGTCGAGCCGCTGCTCTCGGCCAACCTGCTGTTTGCGTTCGTGATCGCGTCGGCGCTGTCCGACCGGCGAATGCGCTGGCACGAGGTAGGCGGCGCCGTGCTGCTCAGCCTGGCGCTTGCGGCGTTCCTGGTTGTCGGCAACCCGCGTAGCTCGCACGACCCGCAGCCCGGCCGCGGCTGGTCGATCACCGCGCTCACGCTTGTGGCGGTGGCTGTGGTGATCCTGGTCGTCGTGGCGAAAAGGCAGCAGATCATCGCCAAGGCGGTGCTGCTCTCAGCGGGCGCGGGGCTGCTTTACGGCCTGCAGGATGCGGCCACTCGCCAGACGTTGCTGCGCATCGACCACAACGGCATCGCCCGGGTGCTCACGAGCGCGTGGGCCTACCTCGTGGTCGGGGCGGCAATCATCGGTCTGCTGCTGTCACAGAGCGCGTTCAAGCTCGGCTCGCTGTCGCGTTCCTTGCCGCCGCTCACCGCGGCAGAGCCGCTCGTCGGCATCGCTTTGGGTGTCGGGCTGCTCGCGGACAAGATCGATGTCACGCCAGGGCGTCTGGCCGTCGAGGCTGCGTCTGGTGCCGGGGTAATCCTGGGCGTGTACCTCATCGGCACATCGCGGGCGCTGAACCGCCCGCACCGGGGGCGCCGGCCCCGGCCCGACGCTGCGCCGGGCGGCCCCTAGGCGCTGGAAGCGGATCCGGGCGTTGTGCTGCGCTGCGCTGAGGCGTAGGCGGCTGCGGCCGCACGTGGGGCATATCACCGCCGCGACGACGAGCCCGCTCACGTGAGCGAGGGCCCCGCCATTCCGGGCACTGTTCGCCGCACGCTCGTTCGCCGACCGCGAAACGCGCCACGGTTGCAGCGGCATGCGGCATGCGCGCGCGCCCTGGCTGGTTAGCTGTAGTAGTTGCGCAAGAGCCACCCCGAGCGGGGTAGGCGGACATCAGAGAGAAGGTGCCGCACATGACCACCCCGACCGTGAGTCCACTGACCGCCAGCGATCGGTGCGACCGTTGCGGCGCTCAGGCCTACGTCCGTGTCACACTGCTGTCCGGGTCAGAGCTGTTCTTTTGCGCTCATCACGCGCGCGAGCACGAGCCGCGACTGCGTGAGGTAGCCGTTGCCATTTACGACGAGACCCGGCGGCTCGACGCCACCCCAGCTATCGCGGCGCTCGACGAGCGCTGATCGACAGATACATGGTGGGCCCGCCCTGATCAGGGCGGGCCCGCTCGCGTGGTCAGCCCACCTCCGCCGGGAAAGTACTCGCGGCCCGCGTCAGTAGCACCCGTTGTACGAACAGCAGCGCTGCTATCTGAATGAGCGGCAACCGCAGCAGTAGCACGCCCACGGGGCCCGCAAACGGGGCGAGCAACCACAACGCGACGGCGAAGGCGACGAGGCCTCGACGCCTCGTGGCCAGGTCAGCCCGCCTGCGCCGGGATAGTGCTGCGGCTACCACGAAGAAGGCGAGCACTACCCCCCAGACGATGCGCGCGTCCCGGTTGTTGCCCAGCCAATGGGCCGGCAGCATTCCGAGGACAACGGCCCCGACGATCGCGAGCCACCGCCCGATCCGCCGCCATGCCGCCTCAGCACGCGCCGGCTCCTCGTAGCAGTCCAGCTCGGTCGCCGGGTGCTCGGCGAGCATCGCCACCTTGTCGGCGTACACCGATACAGCGGGGTAGCGTTCGCGCACCATGGCGGCGAGCTCCGGCGGGACGGTCGCCGACATCCAGATCGCCTCGACCCGCGCGTGTTCTGCTCGCACGCCCCGGGTGCCCGCGATCACGCGTCCCCAGCAGGCCACCACCGCCAGGACGTGCCGTGCGTTCGGGTACTCGCTGGCCGCTGAGTCGGAGGCGTAGGCGTAGAAGCCGCAGGTGCAGTCCGGATCCGGCGCGGGATGCGAAGGCCCGCTTGTCGCGGCCAGGCGCACCGCGCGGCAACGTGCGGTGTTCGCCCCGTCCCCCCACGGAGTGTTGCTGAAGAGCGGGTAGAGGGCGCCGCCCGGGCCCACGCGGAACGTGCGCACCGCCCGGATCTCGCCGACCTGCGGCTCGAAGCCGGCGTAGGCGTCCACCGGCTACTTCGCGGGCGCGGGTTCCCGGACTGGCTCGGCCGGCCGGGCCGGCGGCTGAGGTTCTGGGCGCTCCTGCGGCTCGGGCAGCGGCAGCACCTCGATACGGCGACGTTCCTTGCCGATGTTTCCCATACCTCCAGGCTAGGTGCTCTGGCGACGTGTGTGGGCGTCGATCTGGAACGAATTCGCGGCACCGGGCAGGCGACAGCCGGGCAAGTGTCCGCTCAGGCGCTGACTTCAGGGTTTGCGGTAGATGCCGTAGTGCAGGACCAGAAAGGGCAGGCCGAAGATCGAGAAGGCATGCTCGGCCCGCAGCTGCCCGTCCTCGACGAAGACGTCGAGCTGCTCGGCGAAGCCGCGCACCGCGAGCGCGGTGAGCTCGCGGGTGGCGGGGTCGACGTAGGTCAGGTAGTGGCCGGGATGGTCGAGGTGGCTGCGGCTGGTGAGGACCAGCCCGCCGCCGGCCCGGGCTCTGGGGAGCAGCGTCGCCGTGAAGCTACCGTGCGGGATTGGGAATCCGACGCTGACATACCCGCGGTCGTCGTGCCGGTAGGTGGTGTAGATGCCGACGTAGATCGGATCGTCGGTGTCGGCGTAGGACCGGATCCAACCGCGCACGCTGACAAGGTCCTCGCCGGGCAGGCTGATCGTGTCGATGCGGCTGCGGACCCCGCGGGCCGTATCGCGCTGGTTCATCGGCACGTTGGCCTGGCCCAACGGTCGCGCGACCAGGCTGCGGTAGAGCAGGTAGCCGGGCCGGACCCACAGCCGCCACCGGGGCACGATGTCGAGCCGGAACCGGGTGGTGTGCTCGTAGAACTCGCGCACCAGGGGGGCGACCGTCTCTGGGTCGAACTCCGGGCCGGCGAGCTCGGACAGCGACGCGACGATGCCGACGTCTGGCGCGTCGGCCAGGTAGCTGCCGCCGAGCGTCTGAGCCAAATCCCGGACGTAGCCGGTGCCGACGTAGCTCGAACGAGCCTCGCGCGGCACCACGAATGGCAGCTCCTCGGCAGCGACCCGCTCGGCCAGCAGCGTCACCTGTGCGTCGGGGAACATGAGCGACGACGCCGCCCGGTAGGCAACCATGGTCGTGCTCGCCACGATCGGTGCCGCCACGGGCCGTGCCCGCGTGGCGAACGCCAAGCCGGTTGCCGCGCCGAACAGCAGCCCGAACAGCACCTTCTGTGGCCGGATCCCGAGCAGTCCGGCGAGGCCACCCGTCGCCATGCCGACCGGCGCCGGCCCGGCGCGGCGTGACCGCCCGGCTGCCCACCCCAGCGGCGCGACGAGAGCCCCACTCATGAGAATGCGCTGCCACAGCGCGGGAATCTCGCCCGGACGCTGACGCGCTCGAGCAACGGTCTCGCACGCCGCCAGGCCCGCAGCCCCGAATAGTGCACCGCGAACCGCAGCGCTACCGCCACGGTGTCCCGAAAGCGACGCACCAGCGAGCGCACCGATCACCGCGGCGAATCCTGGCGCCCCGGCACGACGAGGTGTCACTCGCGGGGCCGGCCTCAGTCCAGGTAGTCGCGCAAGACCTGCGACCGGGACGGGTGGCGCAGCTTGGACATGGTCTTCGACTCGATCTGCCGGATGCGCTCGCGGGTCACGCCGTAGACCTGACCGATCTCGTCGAGGGTGCGCGGCTGGCCGTCGGTGAGCCCGAAGCGAAGCTTGACCACCCCGGCCTCCCGTTCGGAGAGGGTCTGCAGCACCGACTGCAACTGATCTTGCAGCAGCGTGAACGAGACCGCGTCCACCGCGACGACCGCCTCGGAATCTTCGATGAAGTCGCCGAGCTGGCTGTCGCCTTCATCGCCGATCGTCTGGTCCAGCGAGATCGGCTCGCGGGCGTACTGCTGGATCTCGAGCACCTTGTCCGGGGTGATGTCCATTTCCTTGGCTAGCTCTTCAGGGGTGGGCTCGCGGCCCAGGTCCTGCAGCAGCTCACGCTGAATGCGTCCCAGCTTGTTGATCACCTCGACCATGTGCACCGGGATACGGATGGTGCGCGCCTGATCGGCCATGGCGCGGGTAATCGCCTGCCGGATCCACCAGGTGGCGTAGGTCGAGAACTTGTAGCCCTTGGTGTAGTCGAACTTCTCCACGGCGCGGATGAGGCCCAGGTTGCCCTCCTGGATGAGGTCCAGGAACGCCATGCCACGGCCGGTATAGCGCTTCGCCAACGAGACAACCAGGCGCAGGTTCGCCTCGAGCAGGTGGTTCTTGGCGCGCTCGCCGTCACGGACGATCCAGCGCAGGTCGCGGCGCATCTGCGTGGTGAGCTTCTCCGCGGACTCCTCGGCCTGGCGCAGCCGCTCAGCGGCGTAGAGGCCCGCTTCGATCCGCTTGGCGAGATCGACCTCCTCCTCGGCATTGAGCAGGGCGACCTTGCCGATCTGCTTCAGGTACGCGCGCACCGAGTCCGCCGACGCCGTCATCTCCGCGTCCTTGCGCGCCTGGCGCAGCGCTTCGGACTCCTCCTCGTCGTCCCAGGCAAACTCAGCCGACTCCTCGTCGACCTCGGCCGGATCGATCGGCCCGTCGGGCTCCAGGTCCTCAACCGCGACGGCCACTTCGAGTGTGCTCGTATCCGGCGCCGGCTCCTGCGCGGGCGTCTCCTTGGGCGGTGCCTTCTCCGCGGCCTTGGTGGCCTTCGCCGCGGATTTCGCGCCGGTCCTGCCAGATGCCTTACTGGGCTTGCTACCTGTCCGCGCCGGCTTCCCGGCGACCGGTGCGCTAACCCGTTTGGTAGCCGTTGCTGCGGCGACCACGCGCGGCCGCTCGCTCGAGAGTGCTGTATCGGAATCTGGGGTAGTGCTGCGTGCGCCCACAAACGCCCTTTCACCTGATGCGCGGACGGATTCGAACCCGGCGCGCGGAGTCATTCCGCTGACACGGCGGGAAGAGGCGGGCCAGCTCGCCGTCTGTTGGTCGGCTCAAACTTCGAGTCCAGTACGTGCGCAGTGACCTGCCTAGCATTGTAACCGCGCCCTTCAAGCAGGGGTGGCAGCGCTACTCGCCGCGTCGCTCCGCGGCGGCCATCGCGGCGCCCACGATGCCGGCGTTGTTGAGCAACTGAGCCGGTTTGACCGGCGTGTGCAGCTCCAGATACGGCACCCACTTGTCGGAGTCCTTGCTGACGCCTCCGCCCACGACGAAAAGGTCAGGCGTGAACAGCTTCTCGACGTGGGACATGTATCTCGACACCCGCTTGGCCCACCGCTTGTACGGCATCTTCTCCCGGTCCCGGACGGACGCGGCCGCACGCGTCTCGGCGTCATGCCCGTCGAGTTCGAGGTGGCCGAGCTCGGTGTTAGGTACCAGCCGACCGTCGACAAGAAGTGCACTACCGATGCCCGTGCCGAAGGTCAGCAGTATGACGACTCCGGGGACGTCGCGGGCCGCACCGAAACGTGCCTCGGCGATGCCGGCCGCATCGGCGTCGTTGAGCACGATCACGTCCTGGCCGGTGGCTTTGGTGAACACGGCGTCGACATCGGTGCCGATCCAGCTGTGATCGACGTTAGCCGCGGAGCGGGCCACCCCGTGCTGGATCACCGCGGGGAACGTCGCTCCGATCACGCCGTGCCATTCGGCTTGCCCGGCGAGCAGCGCGACGACCGCGGCGACAGAGTCCGGCGTGGATGGCTGCGGTGTCACGATACGCACCCGCTGGGTGGCGAGCTCGCCAGTAGCGGTGTGGACGACGGCACCCTTGATGCCGGAGCCACCGATGTCGATGCCGAACGCCTGGTCGGGTCGCTCGCCCACGTCTGTCTCCTCCTGGACGCCTCTGCGCGTACCTTATCCCGGCGCATGTGGTGCGATGGTCCGGTGACAGCGGTCCCGTCCGCGAGCGCCCTGACGGAGCTCGCCACGCAGCTCGCGACTGGCGCCGGTGACCTGATCCGCGCACACCGGCACGATCACTTCGCGGTCGACACGAAGAGCACGCCGACTGATGTCGTGACCGAGGTGGACCGCGCCGTCGAGGCGTACATCCGCGGCGAGCTGGCTCGACGGCGGCCGGACGACGCCGTGCTGGGCGAGGAGGGCGGCGGGCGCACCGGCAGCAGCGGCGTGGGCTGGCTCGTTGACCCGATCGACGGCACGGTGAACTTTGTCCTCGGCCTGCCGCAGTACGCCGTCTCGATCGCTGCCGAGGTGGACGGGCGCATCGTGGCCGCGTGCGTGCACAACCCGGTCAGCCGCGAGTTGTTTCGCGCGACGCTTGGCGGCGGCGCGTTCGTGGGGGACGAGCGCCTGCGCGGCCCTCGTGACGTGCCGGTACAGCGAGCGGTGGTCGGCACCGGCTTCGGCTACGACGCCGCGCAGCGGGGGCGGCAGGCGGCGGTGGCCGCAGCGCTGCTGCCGCGCATTGCCGACATCCGCCGACTGGGCTCGGCCGCCCTCGACCTGTGCGCCGTCGCCGCCGGACGGCTCGACGCGTACTTCGAGGTTGGGCTGAATCCCTGGGACTGGTCGGCGGGTGCGCTCGTCGCGCACGAAGCCGGCTGCGCGGTGTCGGGGCTGCGCGGACGTGAACCGAGCGGCCAGATGGTCGCGGTGGCCGGCGCCGCCCTCGCCCCGCACCTGTTCGGCCTCCTCGAGGACCTCGGCGCGGACGTCTCTTAATCCGCCGGTCGGTGTCTGTCGGCTGTAGCCAAGTCGAGCTCCTGATTCGCTGCGCGAGCGTCGCTCATGGCGCGAGCGCTCATCGCTAGCAGGTTGCCGACGCAGACGCAGCGGGTGTGCGGGCAAGCGGGCCGGCCCGTGCCGGCAGCTGCGTGATGTGCTTGGTGCGCATTGCCTGCTTTGCCCGCGCCGTAGTGGCTACCGCGTGGTACTTGGTGCCCAGTGACACCACGACGCCGCTGTCGCTGCGCTGAGTCGGGACCAGCGTCGCACCCGGCAGATAGAACGACAGCAGCGTTGCCGCCTCATTGCCCTTCGGCCCGTACCGGATCTCGGCGACGCCGTTCACCACGATGCCCGGATCGTCGTTGCCGTAGCCGGTGACGTGAAAGCCGCGCCTGCGCAGCGTGGTGGCGACGGTGCGGGCCAAGTGTGCGCGGTCGGTCGAGTTCAGGACGTTGACGGACACGGCGCCGGGCGCAGGCACGACCGTGTTGCTGGTTGGCGGGCAGCTCGACGACGACGCCGAGGGACTGCCCGAATCGGAGCGGTGGATCACGCGCCACCAGACGAGTGCCGTGAGGAGCGAGAGGCCGACCAGGAAGATCAGGGCGGGCAGCGGGCGCCGCGCGGACAAGCGCTCCAACGTGCACCTCCCCTGGGCGGGATCGGCCGGTTCGGGCACCGCCGTGAGGACGGACAGCTGCCCCAGATGTGGCTCTAGAGGGTATCCCTTTCCCGTCCCGGGAATGTGCAGGCGTGTCCTGTCGTTTGCGCCGACTGCCGGAGCGGTACGGTTTCGCGGCCCCAGCTGCCACGGAGTGGATGGAGCCTTCGGATTCGGTCCGCGTCCCGGGCACAAATTCGGGGATCCGGACGTTGGACCCCGGGCCGGCACCAAAGGCGGCCGCAGCGGCTGAGCAGGAGCTGTGACCGACGTAAAACGGTTGCCCGCGCTGACGACAATTCAGCGGCGAGCCGATCGAGGAGTTGAAGGCCGATGGCCACCGATTACGACGCCCCGCGACGTGGCGATGTCGACGAGCTGAGCGAAGATTCGCTCGACGAACTGAAGGCGCGCCGCGCCGAGGCCCAGTCCGGCACGATCGACGTCGACGAGACCGAGCTCGCCGAGTCCCTCGAGCTGCCGGGTGCGGATCTGTCCAACCTGTCCGGTGAGGAGCTCACCGTCAGGGTGCTGCCGAAGCAGGAGGACGAGTTCACCTGCTCGCGCTGCTTCTTGGTACACCACCGCAGCCGGCTGGCACGCGAGCGGAACGGCGAGTACATCTGCCGGGACTGCGCCTGAGTAGACGCGTACCCGCGCACCTGTCACGAGCGGATCGAGCCTGGGGCTCGATCCGCTCTGCCTTGACCGGCATTGAGCGTTCGGCGATGAGCGCTTGCGCGAAGAGCCCCCGCCGCCGCGACGCGGCCGCGCCGAAGGCCCTGGCGGGATGAGCTACAGACCTGGCGCGAGCGACGCCCCGCCATCGATCACGAGTGTCTGCCCAGTGACCCACGACGCGTCCGACGAGGCCAGGAAGGCCACCGCGCCTGCGATGTCCTCGGGCTCGCCGAGCCGGCCGAGCGGGTAGCGACTCGCTGCTTCCTGCTCGTGCCCCTCGAACAGTGCCGCGGCGAATCGCGTCCGGACGACGGCGGGCGCCACGGCGTTGACACGCACCTGCGGAGCGAGCTCTGCGGCGAGTTGGACGGTCAGCCCGATCAGCGCCGCCTTGCTTACTCCGTAGTAACCGATACCCGGCGACGGACGCAGCCCGGCGATGGAGGCGACGTTGACGACGCAGCCGATCCCAGTAGGGCGCGCCTCGCGCACCCACCGCAGGGCGGCCAGCACGTTGACCTCCATGATCTTGCGCGCCGCCCCGTCGTCCAGATCGGCCAGCACGCCGTAGACCGGGTTGATGCCGATGTTGTTGACGAGGACGTCCAGTCGGCCGAATGTCTCGACCGCCGTGCGCACCGCAGCGGCCTGGTGGGCTGCATCATCGCCGCGGCCGGCGATCCCGAGCGCCTGGCCCGGGCCGCCGAGCGTCTCGACCGCTGCCGCGAGCCCATCCGGTTTGCGGGCGGTAACGCACACGCGGGCGCCTTCAGCGACGAGCCGCCGCGCGACGGCGAGCCCGATACCCCGACTGGCGCCGGTGATCAGCGCAACCTGCCCGGCAAAGCGCTCAGTCATCGCGGGCACGCGAGCGAGCGCTTTCCAGGGCGGCGATGACACGGTCGGGATGACGGGTGCTGATCACCCAGTAGGGCGTGGGGTCCTCGGGGTCGTCGAGCCACAGCTGCACGCCGGGGCCGATCCACGGCCGGATCGACACGAAGGCCTGGGGGTCGCCCTCACGTCCGACGACGCGGCGCAGCGTCGCCGCGTCGAGGCCCACCCAGCCGCTGGCGAACCGCAGCGGCAGGTGCGCGCCTCGTATGTGCAGCTCGCCGTCGGCGATCTTGAGCTCCGCCCTGCCCAGCGCCCAGACGATGAGCGCGGCAAGCGGTAGCAGAGTCCCGAACGGTATCCAGTCGGTGAGGCGCAACCCCGAAATATGGAACTCGGCGGCGAGCAGCCCGGCCACGAACAACCCCACCGGGTACCACCACCACGGCGTGCGCAGCCGCTCTCGGTACAGCACCGACGGCGCGCTGTGCTCCGCGTCCGACGCCATGCCGGCAAGGGTAACGTTGCCCGCCGTGACCAGCGGCGAGAGCGCGTCCCCGTTGCGCGTGCAGGTACAGCGCCTTGATCCGGAAGTGCCGCTACCGACATACGCGATGCGGGGCGACGCCGGCGCCGACATCGTCACCACGATCGACGCCGTCCTCGCGCCTGGGCAGCGCGCGATGCTGCCAACCGGGATCGCGATCGCGCTGCCGGACGGCTACGCCGCCTTCGTCCATCCGCGGTCCGGGCTTGCGGCGCGGACCGGCATGTCACTGGTGAACGCGCCCGGCACGGTCGACTCGGGGTACCGCGGGGAGATCACGGTCAACGTGATCAACCACGATCCGGCCGAGCCGATCGTGCTGCACCGCGGCGACCGGATCGCGCAGCTGGTAATCCAGCGTGTCGAGGCCGGCGAATTCGTCGAAGTCACCGCATTGCCGGCGTCCCGCCGCGGTACGGGCGGGCACGGTTCGACGGGTGGCGCCGCGTCGCTGCGCGGTGAAGGGGGAGCCTGATGGCGATGCGGCGCCGGCACAAGCGCACCGACCAGTCCAAGGTCGACGCCACGCCACCCTGGGAGACCCGGCAGCATGATGAGCCGCCGCCGACGCATGGTCCGTACGACGTGCGTGACGCGCCGGACGATGGGCTTGCCCGGATCGATCTCGGCGCTTTGCAGGTTCCCGTACGCCCCGGTATGGAAATGCGCCTGGACATGAACGAGGGGCAGCAGGTCGTCGCGGTCACGTTGGTTACCCGGGACGGCCAGATGCAACTCGGCGTCTTTGCCGCGCCTCGCAACGAGGGGATCTGGGACGACGTCCGCCGCGAGATCCGCGACTCGATCGCCAGCCAGCGTGGCCAGGCCAAGGACCGCGGCGACGGTCCGTTCGGCGCCGAGCTGGTCGGCACATTGAAGGGCGATGCCGGGAATGCGCCCGTGCGCTTCATCGGGGTCGACGGGCCGCGATGGTTCTTGCGCGGCATGCTGCTCGGGCCTGCCGCTACCGAGGCAGCGAAGGCACACCCCTTCGAGGAGGCGTTTCGCAACACGGTCGTGGTGCGCGGCAGCGATCCGTTGCCGGCACGCGAGCCGGTGCCACTGCACCTGCCGCGCGAGGCGGCGGAGCAGCTCGAGGGTCTCGCGGACGCCGGCAGCGACGACGCCGAACTGTCGTAGTCGGCGTTACTGTTGTGGGCGTGGGAGGTCGGTTGTCGTTTCTTTCTCGGTTGACCGCCGATGTGCAGACCCTTGACGCCGCGGAGCTCCAGTCCGACGTCGAGCGCTGCGCGGCGGTGCCTCTGTGCAACCTGCGCCGCGGGGAGATCGCGACGGTCACCGGTCGGCTGCGTGCCGTCGTCTACACCCCGCGAGAGACCGCGCCGACCTTGCAGGCCGAGCTATTCGACGGGTCGGCGGTCATCGACCTGGTGTGGCTCGGCCGGCGCAGGGTCGCCGGAATCGAGCCGGGGCGCACGCTCATGGCGCGCGGCCGCGTTGGCGTGCACGACGGCCGGCTGGCCATCTACAACCCGTGGTACGAGCTGAGGTCTCCCGCATGACCCACGGCGATGAGCGCTCGCGCCAGGAGCGACGCTTGCGGAGCGAATCAGACGCGCGCGCCGCAGGCGCGCTCGAGCCGACGACCCGCCCGGACGGGCGGGAAGGAGGTTCGATGACGGAGTCCCGCCGCCTCGATGCCTCACAAGCTGCGCCGCCAGCGGCGCAGGGCGGCGACGGCGGGATCAGGACGGAAGATCTTCGGCCCGGTTCGCGGGAGTTCTACCGGCAGCAGATGCTCAACAGCATCGGCGGCTGGTCCGGCACGGTCATTACCGCGATCCCGACCGTTGTATTCGTGTCAGTCAATGCCGCCGCGAGTCTGCGGTGGGCCATCGTCGCTGCCGTCGGCTCGGCGTTCCTGCTCGCCGGGTACCGGCTGGCGTTGCGCCAGCCGGTACAGCAGGCGATGACCGGCTTGCTCGGTGTGGTGATCGCCTCACTGATAGCGGCGCGTACCGGGCAGGCCAAGGGGTATTTCCTGCTCGGCATCTGGAGCAGCTTCGTCTATGCGGGAGCACTCGCCGTCACCCTGGTGGTCCGCCGTCCCGCGGTTGGTCTGGTTTGGGAGTTTCTCGACCCGACACCGCACGGTGGCTCGGTTCCTTGGCACCGGCGGCGGCGGTTGCTGCTCGCCTACATGATGGCCACAGCAGCCGCCGTGCTCGTGTTCCTGGCCCGCGGCGTCGTCCAGCTCGCGCTGTTCGAGCACAACGCGACCGGCTGGCTCGCGGTGGCCCGCATCGCGATGGGGTACCCGCTCTACATCGCCGCGATCGGCTACGCGTTCTGGGTGGTGCGCCGGGCGCGGCACCGGCTGAGCGGCGACGCGGCGTAAGCCGCGCAACGGGTCACACTGAGCAGACCGCCTCACGGATCGCCGGCTCGCTCTCGGGCAGCGCCACGAACAGCAGCTCGTCGCCGGGCTCCAGCGGCTCCTCTGGCGTCGGCGTGACCACCCTGGCCCCACGGATGATGGCCACCAGCGCGGCGTCGCGTGGCAGCGCCAGCTCGCGCACCGGCAACCCCGCACACGGCGCCCCATCGGGCAGGGTCACCTCGATCAGGTTCGCCTGCCCCTCGCGCAGGCTGAAGAGGCGCACGATGTCGCCCACCTCGACTGCCTCCTCGACGAGCGCCGCGAGCACCCGCGGCGTCGACACCGCAACGTCGACTCCCCAGGCGTCGGTGAACAGCCACTCGTTGGACGGATGGTTGATGCGCGCCACAACCCGCCGCACCGAGAACTCCGTCTTGGCGAGCAGCGACACGACGAGGTTCACCTTGTCATCGCCGGTGGCCCCGATGACGACCTCGTACTCCTCGAGCTTGGCGTTCTGCAGGTTCTCGAGCTCGCAGGCATCGCCGAGCAACCACTCGGCGCCCTCGATCCGCCGTGGATCGACCTTGCTCGGGTCCTTGTCAATGAGGAGCACCTCGTGGCCGTTCTCGAGGAGTTCGCTTGCGATGGAGCGGCCGACCGCTCCGGCACCGGCAATAGCGACCTTCATGAGTGCGCTCCTTCCGGCGCTTGACCGGCGACCTCGCGCAGTGTCTGCGCGTGCGACTCGGCGACGAGGACGTGCAGCTCATCGCCGTCTTGCACCATTGTCGACGCCGTCGGCAACTCCCCCATACCGAAACGGGTCACGACCGCCACTCGACCGCCGGTGGCCGTCTCGAAGTGAGTGATCCGGTGCCCGATCCATCCCTCATGTGGGGTGACGTGGACCAGAGCGACCGCGCCGGACGGGTCGCGCCACACCTCGGCGGTGGCATCGCCGAGCACGGCGCGCAGCAGCCGGCTGGCTGCCCAGGGCACGGTCGCGATCGTGGGGATGCCGAGCCGCTCGTAGACCTCGGCCCGCTTGGCGTCGTAAATGCGGGCAATGACCTTCTGCACGCCGAACGTCTCGCGCGCCACACGGGCGGAGATGATGTTCGAGTTGTCGCCGCTGCTCACCGCCGCGAATGCATCGGCATCTTCGATCTTCGCCGCGACCAGCGTGTCCCGGTCGAAACCGAGCCCGGTGACGGTGGTCCCGCGGAAGCTGTCGCCGAGGCGGCGGAACGCCGCGGGGTTCATGTCGATGACCGCGATGCTGTGGCCACGGTGTTCCAGTTGATGGGCGAGCGACGAGCCTACGCGGCCGCACCCCATGATCACGACATGCACGGTGGGCACATCTCCTTCCGCGCGAAGTGATCGCGCCCCGGCTTCGGGACGCTACACAACCGGCCCGGCGGAGGCGACCGGGTGGCCAGCCTGGCGCCGTATGGTGCACGCGTGAGCGTTATGACGCGGGTCGCCAAGCGGCTGATCATTGGTAGCCCCGTGCGCTCGGACCGCATGGCGCACGCACTGCTCCCGAAGCGGCTGGCGTTGCCCATCTTCGCCAGCGACCCGCTGTCAAGTGTGGCCTACGCGACGCAGGAAATCCTGCTAGTACTGACCGTTGGCGGCACCGCGTTCCTGTACCTGGCACCCTGGGTCGCCGCGGCGGTCGTCGTGTTGCTGGTGGCCGTGGTCGCGTCCTACCGGCAGCTTGTGCGCGCGTATCCGACCGGCGGCGGTGACTACGAGGTGGCCAGCAAGAACATCGGCAGGCCAGCCGGTGTGGTCGTGGCCAGCGCGCTGCTCGTCGACTACGTCATGACGGTGGCGGTGTCGGTGTCGTCGGGGGTGGACAACATCATCTCCGCGATCCCGTCGCTGCATGAGCACCGCGTGGCGATGGCGCTCGGCTTCGTGGCGCTGCTGGCGGCGGTCAACCTGCGCGGCATCCGCGAGGCGGGAACGGCGTTCGCCGCGCCGACGTACCTGTTCGCGGCGGGCGTGTTCGTGATGGTCGGGACCGGCCTGTTCCGCATCGCCATCGGGGACTCGCCGGTGGCCGAGTCGGCGCATTACGGCGTTCGCGTGCAGCCGGGCTACGGGTCGCTCGGCCTGCTCGCCCTAGGCTTTCTGGCCCTGCGCGCGTTCTCGTCGGGATGTACCGCGCTGACAGGCGTCGAGGCGATCGCCAACGGCGTGCCCGCCTTCCGCCCACCGAAGGCACGCAACGCCGCGACAACCCTGATGATCATGGGCGCGATGTCCATAACGATGTTCGCCGGCGTGACAGCACTGGCGCTGCACTCGAAGGTGCGCATCACCGACGACGCGTGTGACCTCATCGGGTTCACCGACTGTTCGACTCGCCCACAGCGCACCGTGATCGCCCAGGTGGCCTCGGCGGTGTTCGGCGGCCCGCACTCGGTGGGCTTCTTCTACATTCAGGCGGCGACGGCGCTGATTCTGGTGCTGGCGGCCAATACCGCGTTCAACGGCTTCCCGCTGCTAGGCGCCATCCTGGCCCAGGACAAGAACCTGCCTCGGCAGCTGTATACACGCGGCGACCGGCTCGCGTACAGCAACGGCATCATCTTCCTCGCCTTGGTCGCGGGCATGTTGATCTTCATCTTCCACGCGAGCGTCACCAGGCTGATCCAGCTCTACATCCTGGGCGTGTTCACGTCGTTCACGCTCGGGCAGACCGGCATGGTGCGGCACTGGAACCGCTTATTGCGCACCGAACGTGATCCGGGGCAGCGGCGGCGCATCATGCGCTCCCGGGCGATCAACGCGTTCGGCGGCAGCTTCACCGGATTGGTCCTGGTGATCGTCGTGGTCACCAAGTTCACCAAGGGCGCCTACCTGGTGATCATCGCCATGCCGATCCTGTACGCGGTGATGCGCGCGATCAACAAGCACTACACGCATGTGGCGGCGGAACTCACCCCGGAGGGCCGCGGGCTGATGCTGCCGGCGCGCAACCACGTCGTCGTACTTGTCTCGAAGGTGCACAAGCCGACGCTGCGCGCCCTCGCATACGCCAAGGCAACCCGCCCGGACACGCTGACCGCACTGACCGTCAACGTCGACGACGTCGAGACGCGGGCGCTGCTCGCCGAGTGGGAGCGGCTCAACCTGCCGGTGCGGCTGACCGTGCTGGAGTCGCCCTTCCGGGAAGTGACCAACCCGGTCATCGAGTACATCCGACAGCTACGCCGCGAACGGCCCGGTGATGTCGTCAGCGTGTTCGTCCCCGAGTACGTGGTGGGCCACTGGTGGGAGCACCTGCTGCACAACCAGTCGGCGCTGCGCCTCAAGGGCCGGCTGCTGTTCCAGCCCGGCGTGATGGTGACCAGCGTGCCGTGGCAGCTCGCCTCGTCGCAGCTGCGCGCGGACGCCGAGCCGCCGGTCGAGCCCCCAACCAAGCCGCAGCTGGCCACCGCGTCCGTGGAGGAGCGCACCGACGCCGAGCAACGTGCCTGAGCTGGTGCAGCTGCGCGTCGGCGCGCCGGCGCACGGCGGGCACTGCGTGGCTCGCGACCCGGCCGGGCGGGTCGTGTTCGTCCGGCACGCACTGCCCGGCGAGCTGGTGTGGGCACACGTCACCGAGGAGGCCGGTTCGTTCTGGCGGGCCGACGCCGTCGAGGTGCTCGAACCGTCGCCGGACCGGGTTTCGCCGCCATGCCCGCACGCCGGGCCAGGACGCTGCGGCGGCTGCGACTGGCAGCACGCGTCAGGGCGAGCCCAGCGGGACATCAAGGCCGCCGTGGTGCGGGAGCAGTTCGCGCGGCTGGCACAGCTGGACGTGCCGGTGACGGTCGAGGAGCTGCCTGGTGGCCTGCTCGGCTGGCGCACCCGCGTCCAGTGGGCGGTCGGCCCCGACGGCGTGCTCGGGCTGCGACGGCACCGCTCGCACGACGTGGAGCCGATCGAAGCCTGCCCGCTCGGGGCCCCCCACGTGGCCGAGCCGCCGACGCCGCAGCCTGGCCTGACCGGCATCGAGGTGGTGCGCGGCGACGACGGCGCGCTGACCGTTCTGGGCCGCGCCCCGGGACCCGGGCAGCAGGCGCGGGGACGGCGACCACCCGACCGGGTCGGGCTGCTTTCCGGGCCGGCGCGGCTCTCGCACACTGTCGCGGGCCGCACGTTCGAGGTGGACGCCGCCGGGTTCTGGCAGGTGCACCCGTACGCCGCCCAGGCATTCGCCGCGGCGCTGCTGGATATGGTGCGCGTCCGGCCCGGGGAGCGGGTGCTGGACCTCTACGCCGGCGCTGGGCTGTTTACCACGTTGCTCGCCGAGGCGGTGGGTGCACACGGCGAGGTTGTCGGCGTGGAGTTGTCGGCGCAGGCGGTTGCCGACGCCGAGTCGAACCTGGCCGGTCTGCCGCAGGCGCGCGTGGTCCGAGCGCGGGTGACCCCGAGGGTGGTCGGCGACACCGATGTGGTGATCCTCGATCCGCCTCGGTCCGGGGCCGGCCGCGACGTCATGGCCGCCGTTGCCGCGCACACCCGGCGCGCGGTGGGCTATGTCGCGTGCGACCCGGCTACCCTGGCCCGCGACGTGCGCGCCGCTGCCGACGCCGGGTGGCGGCTCGGCGGGTTGCGGGCATTCGACGCGTTTCCGATGACGCAGCACGTCGAATGCGTCGCGGTGCTCTCTCGCGGTTAGGCTTTGCCGCTATGAGTCGTGTGCTGCCCCGCGTCGGGTCCCCCTCCGATCTGCGCGCCCTCTCTCACGACGAGCTGGTGCTGCTCTGCGCCGAGATCCGTGACCTGATCGTGCAGACGATGTCACGAGCGAGCAGCGGCCACTTCGGGCCGAACCTGGGTGCCGTCGAACTGACCGTCGCCCTGCACCGGGTGTTCGACTCGCCTGCCGAGCCGATCCTGTTCGACGTCGGCCACCAGGCGTACGTCCACAAGATCATCACTGGGCGGGCGGACCAGATGCCGACGCTGCGCCAGACCGGTGGTCTGTCCGGCTATCCGAACCGCGCGGAGAGCCCGCACGACTGGATCGAGAACTCGCACGCGTCAACGGCACTGTCGTATGCAGACGGCATGGCCAAGGCGTTTCAGGTGCGCGGTGAACGCCGCCCGGTGGTTGCCGTGGTCGGCGACGGGGCACTCACGGGCGGCATGTGCTGGGAGGCGCTGAACAACATAGCCGCGGCCGACCGTCCCGTCATCGTGGTGATCAACGACAACGGCCGCTCCTACGATCCGACCATCGGCGGCCTGGCCCGGCAACTGGCCGGGCTGCGGCTGCGCCCCGGGTACGAGAAGATGCTGGGCACGGTCAAGCACCGGCTGCCCCAGCTGCCCGTCGTCGGTGCGCCGATCTACGACGCGCTGCACGGCATGAAACGGGGTATCAAGGATCTGCTGTCTCCGCAGGGCATGTTCGAGGACTTGGGCTTGAAGTACCTGGGTCCGGTCGACGGGCACGACCTGCCCTCGCTCGAGCACGCGCTCGCACTGGCCAAGCGCTTCGACGGTCCGGTGATCGTGCATGCCGTCACCCGCAAGGGCTACGGCTACGCGCCGGCCGAGAACGACCAGGTCGACCAGATGCATCAGACCCGGGGTTTCGATCCGGCGACGGGCAAGGCGGAGCCGGCCACCGGGCGGCGCTGGACCGCGGTCTTCTCCGAGGAGATGCTGCGCGTGGGGGCCGAGCGCGACGACGTCGTGGCGGTCACCGCGGCGATGTGTGAACCGACGGGGCTCGGCGCGTTCTCCCGACAGTTCCCGGACCGGTTCTACGACGTGGGCATCGCCGAACAACATGCCGTCGCATCGGCCGCCGGCCTTGCGACCGCTGGGTTGCACCCTGTGGTGGCCATCTACGCAACCTTCCTCAACCGCGCGTTCGACCAGGTGCTGCTGGATGTGGCGTTGCACCGGCTGCCGGTGACGTTCGTCCTCGACCGGGCCGGCATCACCGGCGACGACGGCCCGAGCCACAACGGCATGTGGGATCTGGCGATCCTGGGCGTCGTGCCAGGGTTGCGCATTGCCGCCCCGCGTGACGAGCCGACGCTGCGCGCGGAGCTGTCGGAGGCGGTCGACTGGGCCGGCGGGCCCACCGTGGTGCGCTTCCCGAAGACGCCGCTCGGCGACGAGCTGCCGGCGCTGCGCCACGTGGACGGGGTCGACGTGCTGGCCGAGCCCGACCCGGGTCCCGTAGACGTGCTCGTCGTGGCGGTCGGTGCCGTCGCGGACGACGCGCTGGAGGCCGCCGAGGCGGTGCGCCAGGCGGGCTACACGGTGCGGGTTGTGGACCCACGGTGGGTGCAGCCGGTGCCCCCGGCCATCCTCGAGCTGGCGCGGTCGGCGGGGCTGGTGGTGAGTGTCGAGGACGGCGTGGTTGCCGGCGGGGTCGGTGCCCGCGTTTCCCAGGCGATCCGTGCTGCCGGTGTCGACACGCCGACCCGAGAGGTCGGGGTTCCGGTAGCCTTCCCGGGCCACGGCAAGGTATCGGCCGTCAAGGTTGCGGTGGGG
Source organism: Actinomycetota bacterium (assembly GCA_046744105.1). Taxonomy (GTDB): domain Bacteria; phylum Actinomycetota; class Actinomycetes; order Mycobacteriales; family Jatrophihabitantaceae; genus DASXRA01. The sequence goes on along the minus strand of JBKOXO010000060.1, from coordinate 11,336 downwards.
CTTACCGTTCAGGACATCGGGAGGCGCATCGTGGAGTGGTCGGCGCTCGTTCAACGAAGCGGTGATTCCTCGAGCGACGACGCATCCGAGCGCCGTGCCGACGAGATCGCCGGCGACTAATCACCGGACTAGCTGGAGGCATGGCGGATGCGTGTTCTGGTCGTAGAGGACGAAATGCAGTTGGCGGAGGCTGTGGCCAGGGGCCTGCGCCGAGAGGGCATGGCGGTCGACGTTGCCTACGACGGCGACGACGGGTACCGCAAGGCGGCCATGACGCGCTATGACGTGATCGTCCTCGATCGTGACCTGCCGGGGATCTCGGGTGACGACATCTGCCGGCGGCTCTCCGACGAGGGGCTACTCACCCGGGTCATGATGCTGACCGCCAGCGGCACCGTCGAGGACAAGGTGTCCGGGCTGGCGCTGGGCGCCGACGACTATCTGGCCAAGCCGTTCGCGTTCGCCGAGCTGGTCGCCCGGGTGCGTGCCCTGGGCCGGCGCACGACGCCGGCCGCGCCGCCGGTGCTGACCGCGGGTGACATCGAACTCGACTCGGCGCGGCGCACGGTCGCGCGTGGCGGCGAGATGATCGACCTGACCCGCAAGGAGTTCGGCGTCCTCGAGACGCTGATGATGGCGCACGGCGCGGTGGTCAGCAGCGAGGAGCTGCTCGACCGGGTGTGGGACGAGAATGCCGACCCGTTCACCACGACGGTGCGGGTGACGATGATGACGCTGCGCCGCAAGCTCGGCGAGCCGCCGATCATCGACACCGTGGTCGGTTCCGGCTACCGGATCGACCCGGCAGCCCTGGCGCCGGGTACAGAGGAGGCCGGATCGCTACGGTGAGACTTGTCCGCCCTACGCTACGCATCCGCATGGCGTTGCTGTACGGCGGCTTGGTCTTGCTCGTCGGCGTGAGTCTGCTCTTCACCTCGATGCTGCTGATGGATCGTGCGATCGGCCGGTTGGGGTTCTTCAACTATCAGGACAGCGTCACCTTCACCGATAACTCGGGAAGTACCCGGACGGTCACCCCTTCGCAGCTTTCCCAACAGGCGCGACACGATGCGCGGGACTACCTGCTGCACACCGGGCTGATCTACTTCGTGGCCATCGTGGTCATCGGTGCGGCCGGCGGGTACCTGCTCGCCCGGCAGGCGCTGCGCCCGATCGCCAAAGTCACCCGCACCGCTCGGCAGCTGTCCACCGAGACCCTCGATCAGCGCATCGACCTGAGCGGCCCGGACGACGAGCTGCGTGAGTTGGCGGACACGTTCGATGAGATGCTGTCCCGACTCGATGCGGCATTCGACGGGCAGAAGCTGTTCGTGGCAAACGCGAGTCACGAGCTGCGCACCCCTCTGTCGGTCATCCGCACCGAGCTCGACGTCACGCTGTCCGACCCGGATGCGTCACGCGAGGAGTTGCGCCGCATGGGGGAGGTGGCGCTGGCCGCCACCGAGCGGGCACAGCGACTGGTGGGTTCGCTGCTGACCCTCGCGCGGCTCCAGTCCGGCGACCGGGGCGAGCTCGGGTTACGCGAACCGGTCGACCTGGCGGCACTGGTCGCGCCGGTGCTGGCCAGCGTCGCGGGGGAGGCCGCGGAGCGGGCCATCTCGATCGACACCGAGACGAGCACCGCCCGCACGAGCGGCGATCCTCGACTGCTGGAGCGGCTGATCGGCAATCTCGTCGAGAACGCGGTGCGGCACAACGTCAACGGCGGCTGGCTGCGGGTCAGTTGCGGGGAGGCGAACGGGCGGGTGTGGCTGCACGTCGCGAACGGCGGCCAGGTGATTCCGCCGGGTGACGTCGACGGGCTGTTCGAGCCGTTCCGCCGCGGCGGCAAGGTGCGCACGGCGACGCGCGGCGCCGGGCTTGGCCTCTCGATCGTTCGCATGATCGTGGAGGCACATCACGGGCGCCTGCAGGCGGCGGCGCCGCCGTTCGGAGGGTTGGCCGTGCGGATCGAGCTGCCCTGCGCTGCTGACGGGCCGGTCGCGGTAGCGAACTCGCTAGCGGAGCGCATCCGTCAGCGGGGCACTGGTGAGGTCGGTCTGCCAGGGTCGCGCGCCTAACCGAGCGAGCTCGGCACGTACCGCCTCTTCGGTCAGCGGTTCCGGAGGCTGCCACGCCAGCTCGCGGACGACGTCGGACGCGAGCAGGTTCTGCCCCAGCACGCGATACCGCTCGGCCAGCCCCACGATGACGGCCCGGCACCTCGCGAGCCGCGCCGCGGCCTCGGGGGAGCGATCGCGCCAGCGTGACGCAGGTGGCACCGCGTCACCGCTTCCGCCGATCATCGGGGGGAGCTCGCTCTCGGGCAGTTCCCGGGCGGCGACGAGTGCGGCGAACCAGCGGGCCGTCTGCCGCCGCTGCCGCGGCCCGCCGAAGACCGGCAACGCGACGAGGTCTGCGGGTCGGCGCGGGTTGGCGCGCGCGGCGGCGACGATCGCGGCGTCGGGCAGCAACCGACCCGGCGCAACGTCGCGCTCGGCTGCGTACCGGTCGCGGGCGTACCAGAGCGCCCGGACGGCGGCGAGTTGGCGCCTGCTGCGGAGCAGGTGGATGCCGGACGTGCGCCGCCACGGGTCCTCGCGCGGACCCGGCGCCGGAGCGACACGCTCCGCCTCGAACTCCTGCTGCGCCCACTCCGTCTTGCCGGCGCTTTCCAGCTCGGCCGCGAGCGCCTGCCGCAGCGCGACGAGCAGCTCGACGTCGAGGGCTGCGTACACCAGCCAGTCGTGGGGCAGCGGCCGGGTGCTCCAGTCGGCGGAGGAGTACCCCTTCTCCAGCCGTACACCGAGGTGCCGCTCGACCATGGTGCCCAGAGCGACACGGTTGTCGCCGAGCAGCCGGCCGGCGAGCTCGGTATCGAACAGTCGCGTCGGATACAGGCCTACCTCGGCTAGGCACGGCAAGTCTTGGCTCGCCGCGTGCAGGATCCACTCCGCGTCGCCGAGGGCCTCGGCGACTTCGTGTAGGTCCGGCAGCTGGATCGGGTCAATCAGCGCGGTGCCCGAGCCGGCCCGGCGCAGCTGCACCAGGTACGCGCGCTGGCTGTACCGGTAGCCGGACGCCCGTTCGGCGTCGACTGCCACCGGCCCGGTGCCGTGGCGCAGCGCCTCGACGGTGGCGCGCAACTGGGTGGCCGTGGTGATCGGTTCCGGAACGCCGTCACGTGGCTCACGCAGCACCGGGACCTCGCTGATCGGCGCGCCGGACCCGTCCGCGTCGGTGGACGACATGAGCCTGCGGCTACTCGCGGGGGTTCTTGAGGACCGTGACCCCCTCGGGCGGCACTCCGGCCGCGGTGCACAGCATGTCGACGAACGCGAGCAGGTGCGGACCCAAGTCTGGGGTGCGAGCAGTCCAGGACCCGCGCAGCTCCAGCGCCACCGAGGTGCGTGGCCCGTGGATGTCGCCGAACCGGGTGGATGTCGTCTGCGTGACGGTGCCACCCGCGGCGAGGTAACCGGCACCGCGGGCCTCCAGCGCCTCGGTGAGCCAGCTCCACCCGACCTCCGGCAGTAGCGGATCGCCGGCCATGCTCGGCTCGAGTTCGGCCGAGGCGAATGCAACGAGCCGCAGCGTGCCGTCCCAGGCCTCCGCGCCGTCCGGGTCGTACAGGAGCACCAGCCGTCCGCTGGAGAGCTCGCTGCCGTCGGCACCGCGGACCTCTGCGGCCAGTGCGTGGCTCCACGGGGCAAGTCGCTGCGGGGGGCGGATCGACTCGACGCGGGCCTCTCGCCGCAGCACGGTGCGCCGCAGGCTGTCGACCGCCTCGCGGAACTCGGGCGGGGCCAGCGCGGGATCGCGGTCGCGTATCGGCGGTGGTTGGTCAGTCATCTCGATGGGCTGGATGGGGTTGATGTGGCTCACGTGTGTGCCCGAATCAAGCGGCATGCCGCAAATGCTGATAACGCGCCTGGCGGGCGAGGACCAGTGGTGGGTCGACGACGAGGGCAGTGCCGCACTCGGCGCATGCCCGGTCGGGGCAGCCACCTCGGTGCCCGTCGGCGCAGGGCGGAATCTCGGCCTCGCGTCGCTGGCCGCACGTCGGACAATCGAGGTACAGCATCATGCGGACCTCCGCAAAGGCGACTCCTTCTCGCGTCGTGACGTTGGCACGGGTCACCGACAAAATCAGCTAGGCGCGCCGTGTCCCAGGTGCGGCACGCGCGGCGCCGACCGTCGGGCCAGGCGCTCCGGCTGGCACAGCGCCGTGCAACGATGAGGACGATGCTCGCAGATTCGCTTCTTGTGCGCGCCGCCCGGGGTTGCCCAGGTGCGCGCCCGCCCGTGTGGTTCATGCGCCAGGCGGGCCGCTCGCTACCGGAGTATCGCGCTGTGCGTGAGGGCACGACGATGCTCGAGGCGTGCCGGAACCCCGACCTGATCACCGAGATCACACTCCAGCCGGTGCGTCGGTACGCCGTCGACGCCGCGATCCTCTTCTCCGACATCATGGTGCCGCTGGTCGCGGCCGGCGTCGGTGTCGACATCGTCGCCGGCGTGGGCCCGGTGATCGACAAGCCGGTGCGGACGTTGTCGGACCTGGACCCGCTGCGCGCACCGCATCCTGACGACGTGCCCTACGTGGCATCGGCGGTGCGAACCCTGGTCCGTGAGTTGGGTGAAACGCCCCTTATCGGGTTCGCGGGGGCGCCGTTCACGCTGGCCAGCTACTTGATCGAAGGCGGCCCCTCCCGCGACTACGCGCGGACCAAGGCCCTGATGCACGGCGATCCGCAGCTGTGGCACGCGCTGCTCGCCCGCCTGGCGGCGATCACTGCGGCGTTCTTGAGGGTCCAGGTCGACGGCGGGGTGTCGGCGGTGCAGCTGTTCGACTCGTGGGCAGGGGCCTTGTCGGCCGCCGACTACCGCGCGTTCGTGCTACCACACAGCCGAGCTGTACTGTCGGCCGTCCGCGAGGTGCCGCGCATCCACTTCGGAGTCGGCACCGGTGAGCTGCTCGCCCTGATGCGGCAGGCCGGCGCGGACGTCGTCGGCGTCGACTGGCGCGTGCCGCTGGACGAGGCGGCGCGGCGGCTCGGCTCTGGCGCGGTCGTGCAGGGCAATCTCGACCCAGCGCTGCTGCTCGCCGACGGGCCTGTCGTCGAGCGCGAGACGCGCCGGGTCGTCGCCGAAGGCCGTGCCGCTGCGGGGCACATCTTCAACCTCGGGCACGGCGTGCTGCCCGATACCGACCCGGACATGCTCTTGCGCGTCGCAGAACTGGTGCGCTCGCTCGGTTGAGTGGGGCACACAGGCCGCAGCAACGGAGGAAGTCGGTAGCCTCTCTCGCGGCCCGTCGCCGGTTGGCAGTTAGCGCGATTCTGCCTATGTCATAAGGGTAGACAGCGCTCCTGCCGTCTACTAGACTCAAACACATGTTCGAGTACGTCTCGCCCGTCTCGGAGGCTGAAATGCGCGATTTCCCCGACGCGGTCGCCAGCGAGTTGGCCACCGGTCTGCCTGGCGCGGATGACGTCTCCGCGCTGCTGATGCTCGACCCGGGCGTGTTGTCCGACGCCGGCCGGATCGATCTGCTCGTGGCGTTCGAGCGGCACATAGCGATGCTGCGGGCGGCTCAGCAGCAGGTGCTCGCCTCGTTGGACGGGCGTGCGCCGGACTGGCCCGGCACAGAAGCTCGTCGACTACACCCGTGAGCACGTCGGTGCTGTGTTGCCGGCACCGTTATGTAGTGGGAGCGCCGGATGACGGGTATCCCACGCGGCCAGCGGGCCGTCCAGGATGATTGAGCGGTGCGTGTCGTCGTCGTCGGTGGGGGCATCTCCGGGCTGTCAGCCGCCTGGCATATCGCCGAACGTGCGGCCGACGCCGAGGTCGTGGTGCTCGAGGCGGCAGGCGCGGTGGGCGGCAAGCTGCGTGTGGCCTCGGTGGCCGGCGTCCCGGTTGACGTCGGCGCCGAGGCGATGCTGGCCCGCCGGCCCGAAGGTGTCGAGCTGGTCAAGGCAGTCGGACTGGGCGACGCGCTGATCGAACCGCTGACGAGCTCGGCGGCGGTGTACGCAGGAGGCGCCTGTCACCCGCTGCCGGCGCGCACCATGCTCGGCGTACCAGGCGATGTGGGCGCATTGCGCAGCAGTGGCGTGCTCAGCGAAAGCGCAGTGTCCACTGTGGACAGTGAGCCGTCACGTCCACCGCTCGCGCCGCTGCTCGACGACGTGACGGTAGGCCCGCTGGTGCGTAGCAGGCTCGGCGGCGAGGTGGTGGACCGGCTCGTCGAGCCGCTGCTCGGAGGGGTGTACGCGGGACGCGCGGATCAGCTGTCGCTGCGGGCCACCATGCCCCTACTGGCCGCGCAGTTGCGCGAGGGCGGTTCGCTGGTGCGCGCCGCCGCCGCGGTGAGCGGCGGCGGAAGCGCCGCCGGGCCGGTGTTCGCGTCGCTGGCCGGGGGCTTGGGCCGGCTGCCGATCGCGCTGGCAGAGTCGGGACGGTTCGCGGTCCGCACGGGGGTCACAGTGCGCGCGATGAGGCGCACGCCGACCGGTTTCGCGCTGGACTGCGGCCCGGTGCCAAGACCGGAGCTTGTCGAGGCGGAGGCCGTGGTCGTCGCCACGCCGCCCGGCAAGGCAGCCCGGCTGCTGCGCGACGTCGCACCGGCCGCAGCCACCGGACTGTCCACAGTAGACACTGCCAGCATGGCGATCATCACGCTGGCCTACCGGGACGTGACGCCGCCGGCGGGCAGCGGCCTGCTGGTCGGCAGCCGCGAGGGTTACCGCGTCAAGGCGGTCACCCTCTCGTCGCAGAAGTGGCCGATCACCCGAGACGGCCTCACCATCCTGCGCGCTTCGATCGGGCGGGTCGACGAGACAGCCGATCTGCAGCGCGACGACGCCGAGCTGATCGCGCTGGTAAGGCACGAATTGCCCGCGCTGATCGGCGTCGACGCCGAGCCGGTCGACGCACTGGCCACCCGGTGGGGGGGCGGCTTGCCGCAGTACGCGGTCGGTCACCTCGACAAGGTGGCCGGTATCCGCGCGGCGGTGGCTGCCGTGCCCGGGCTGGCCGTCTGCGGGGCCACCTACGACGGGGTGGGCATCCCGGCATGCATCGCATCGGGGGGGCGGGCGGCCGAACGCGTGCTCGCCCGCGAGGGACAATGAGCGGCATGGTCGACGGCAAGACGGCACGCGAGCTCAACCTGCTGATCCGCTACACCGCATGGTCGGTGTTCCGTGCCGGGACGCCGATCGGCGACGCCGACCGTGGCCAGCTCGCCGGCGAGCTCAGCGAGCTGTTCGAGCAACTGGCCGCCAAGGACGTCACGGTGCGCGGCACGTACGACGTGAGCGCGCTGCGCGCCGACGCCGACCTGATGATCTGGTGGCATGCCCCGTCCGCCGACGCCCTGCAGGACGCGTACGCGCGGTTGCGGCGCACCGACCTCGGCGCCCACCTCGTACCGGTATGGTCGACCATGGCGCTGCACCGTCCCGCCGAGTTCAACAAGAGCCACATACCGGCGTTCCTCGCCGAGGAGCAGCCGCGGGCGTATGTGTGTGTCTACCCGTTCGTCCGCTCCTACGACTGGTACCTGCTTCCCGACTCCGAGCGCCGGGCGCTGCTCGCCGAGCACGGGCAGATGGCGCGGGAGTATCCCGATGTCCGCGCGAACACGGTCGCGTCGTTCGCGCTCGGCGACTACGAGTGGATGCTGTGCTTCGAGGCTGACGAGCTGCACCGCATCGTCGACCTGATGCGGCACCTGCGGGCATCCGAGACCCGCCGGCACGTCCGCGCCGAGGTGCCGTTCTTCACCGGCCGGCGGCGCAGCGTCGACGAGATCGTCGCCGCCCTGCCATAGGGCGCGTTTGCCGGCTCGCGATCGTGGTCGGTCCGTCTGCAACGGGACGGCCCGCGCCGGTGTCATCTCGTATGTAGGGCGCCCGGCGAAGGCGAGGTGCGTGATGACGGCGAGACAGGTCCGGATCGGAATCGGGTTGCTCGCCAGCGCGCTCGGGCTCGCGGGCTGCGCCTCGGCCACTCACGGCGGCGGCACCGGCCCAAGCGGCACCACGCGCGCGACTACCTCGACTGTGCCGTCGATGTCGGCCGTCGCGTCCACGACATCGTTCGAACCCCCTGTTTCGTCGACGCCGACGAGCGCTCCGGCGTCGTCGCGCCCGTCATCCGCGCAACCGGCGCCCGCGATGCACAAGGTGCCTCCCGACGCCACCGCCCCGGCCGCCGGCGCGTGCTTGCGGGTGGCCGGCTCGCAGGTGCTCGTGCTGGTCAACCCCGACGTGCCGATGCCGCGGTGCGCGATCGTCGCGGCCGGGCAGCACCTGGCCGTGCGCAACAACACGGGCGAGATGGGCCAGCCCCCGTGCACGGTCACGCTGCACTGGGCCGACTACGCGCCGCGGACGCTGTCGCCTGGCGCGCTCACTAGCTACCCACAGCCGTTCGGCAGCTACCTGATGCCCGGCGTCCACCGCCTGCAGGCCTCGGTGTACGGGCAGAGCGGCGCGGAGATCTGGCTGCAGCCCTAGGGCTGCTCCTCGAACGTCAACGAGATCGAGTTGATGCAGTACCGCAGGTCCGTCGGAGTGCCGTAGCCCTCGCCGGCGAACACGTGCCCCAGGTGGCTGTGGCAGTTCGCGCAGAGCACCTCGGTACGCACCCTGCCGAGGCTGTCGTCGCGCCGCTCGATCACCCGCTCGCCGGCCAGCGGCGTGAAGAAGCTCGGCCAGCCGCAGTGCGAGTCGAACTTGTGCTCGCTGCGGAACAGCTCGCTGCCGCAGGCCCGGCACCGGTACACCCCGACCCGCTTGTTGTCGGTGTACTCGCCCGTGAACGGCCGCTCAGTGGCGGCCTCGCGCAGCACGGCGTACTCCTCGGAAGAGAGCTGCTCGCGCCATTCGGCCTCGGACTTGACGACTTTCGCTGCGGTCATGACCACGACAGTACGTCCCCCCTCATAGCAGACCGGCGATGCCGAGCACCCCGAGGATCGCAGCGAGCGCGAACCCGAGCAGGATCAGCCACACGACAAGCGCAGCGGCCTGCCGCCGCCGGCCCGTCAGCCGGCTCAGGCCGGTGCCGAAGGCAGCGAGGTTCTGCAGCTCGCCGTCTGCCGTGTTCGGATTCGCCGTGCGCCCCCAGGCGAAATCGGGCTCCGGGCCACGGCGACGGGGCGGCTCGTCGTCATCCCACCTGGTGTCGGTGTCCATCAGACCAGGATGCCTGACGTCAGTCCGTGCTGAGGTGCGCGCGCAGCCGATCGAGCACCGCCGCGTCGCCGGACACGAGCTCCCGACTTGGCGCGCGCCCGTACAACCACAGCAGCAGGTCGGAGGCGGTGCCGCGCACCCGGGACTCGAACGCGCCGTCCCCGCGTCGCCAACTCAGCCCGTCCGGGGCGTCCTCGACCGTCCAGGCCGCATCCGCATCGGTCGCCTCAAGCGCGACGGATGCCCGCAGCGGCGCGGCGTCGCCGTTGGTGGAAAACGTCAGGAACTCCTCGATCGAGTCGATGGCCGCGCTCCGCTCGATCGCAGCCGCGGCGCCCGTGGCGTTCTCGGCGTCCCAGCGGTGCACTGCGGCTTCCTGCACCTGATGCCGTATCACGAACCCGGCGTCCTGCTGTGGTGCCCAGGTCCACACCGGCGTCGCTGGGTCGGCCGCGCCCAGCACGGCTACGAGTTGCTCAGCGCCGGCGCGGAACACGTCGATCAACGCGGCGTCAGCCGGACGGACGGGGTAGTCGACCTGATCGGGGTGGGCACGCTCGCCGACGATCCGGCGCCAGAAGTACTGCACCTCGTAGGTGTGGTAGACGAGGTCGGCGACCGTCCAACCCGGGCAGTGCTCGACCGCCGCGGAGAAGTTGCCGGCCGCCGCGTCGGCCAGGGCCGCCGAGTCGGTGGCTATCTGCGCGCATGGGTCGAGCCCGGCTGCTGCTGGATGGATGTCCCACTGCACCACGACCGGCAATGCTAGGTGTGCGCGACGACATGACCTACCGTCCAGACATGCCCTCACGGTTCACGGAGCTCGAGGTCGGCGGGCGCACCGTCCGCATCTCCAACCCGGATCGGGTGTATTTCCCGGCGCGGGGGGAGACGAAGCTCGATCTCGCCAACTACTACATCGCCGTGGGCGACGGCATCGTCCGGGCGCTGCGCGATCGGCCGTGCATGCTGCATCGCTACCCGGACGGCGTGGCCGGCGAGAAGATCTACCAGAAGCGGCTCCCCAAAGGGGCACCCGAGTGGGTGCAGACCGTCGAGGTGCGCTTCCCGTCCGGCCGGGGCGCCGACGAGCTGTGCGTGACGGAGTTGGGCAGCGTCATCTGGGCGGTGCAGATGTCGACGGTCGAGTTCCACCCGTGGCACTCGCGGCGTGCCGACACGGAACGGCCCGACGAACTGCGCATCGACCTCGACCCGCAGCCCGGCACCGGCTTCGCGGACGCGAAGCAGGTCGCGGCGACCGTGCGCGAAGTGCTCGACGAACTGGGCGCCGTGGGCTGGCCGAAAACGTCGGGCTCGCGTGGGTTGCATGTTTACGTCCGCATCGAGCCCACCTTCGGGTTTCGCGAGGTGCGCCGCGCCGCGCTGGCCTTCGCCCGCGAAGTGGAGCGGCGCATCCCTGACCTCGTCACCACCAAGTGGTGGAAGGAGGAGCGCGGCGAGCAGATCTTCCTCGACTACAACCAGAACGCCCGGGACCGCACCATCGCCTGCGCGTACTCGGTGCGCGGCCGGGCGCACGGGCCGGTGTCCGCACCGGTGACCTGGGAGGAGCTGCCGGACGTCGAGATGGACGACTTCACCATCGCCACCATGCCCACACGCTTCGCCGAGCTGGGCGACCTGCACGCCGGCATCGACGACGCGGTGTGGTCGATTGAGCCGTTGCTCGAGTGGGCCGATCGCGACGAGCGCGATCGCGGGCTCGGCGACATGCCGTACCCGCCCAACTACCCGAAGCAGGAAGGGGAGCCGCCACGCGTCCAGCCGTCGCGCATGAACCCGGCCAACTGGACCGAGCCTGCCGAGCCCGGGCAGCCGCAACGCCTGGACTGAGCGAACCGCCGGGCTGTGCGAATGACGCGCTCGTTCGATGATCTGGTGGCCGAAGCCGCCGCGGTCGACGTCTCCGGCTGGGACTTCTCGTGGCTGTCCGGTCGAGCGACCGAGCAGCGACCGTCGCCCTTCGCCGAGGACGACTTCGACCTCGTGTCCAGCGGGCACCCGGCGACCGTGCGGTGGACGGAGATCGCCAGGGTCCTCCGGCTCGGAGGTGTGTACTTCGCCCAGCATGTGGGTCCGCGCAGCAATGCCGAGCTGTACGAG
>JBKOXO010000112.1:0-6979 GCA_046744105.1 Actinomycetota bacterium | reverse complement strand
CCGCGTCCCCTGCCCGAGAACCGCACGGCGCCGCATCGCGCCGTCGGCGCGCCCAGCCGTCCCGCCATCGAGTCCGGTGACCATGCGCCGACGCCCAATGCGGTGGGAGGTGCCAGCGGTGAGTGGTGATCACAAGCCGTCCGGCGAGCTGGTCGCACACGGCCCGACGCAGGGCCGCAGCGACAGGATCCCGTTCACTACCCGGCAGCTGGCGCGCATCGACGAGGCGCTGACGTTGTCCAGCCGCGAGACCGGCCTGACGTTCTCCATCTATGTGGGCGACCTCGCCGAGCCGTCGCGCGCCACTGCCGAGGGCTTGTTCGGCAAGCTGGCCACCGATGTCGACGGCGCCGTGCTCGTCGCGGTGTCACCGGGGCAGCGCAAGCTGCATATCGTCACGGGGGAGACGTCCGCGCCGCGGCTACCGAACCGGGCCTGCGCCCTGGCCGCGCTCGGCATGCGCGCAGCGTTCGAGTCTGGCGACCTGACCGGTGGCATTGTCACCGGACTGCGCATGCTCGCCGATGCCGCCGGCCGACCGTAAACATCCGCCGTAAGGCGTCGCTCGGACACCGCTCACAAGGGGCGGATGCCTCGCGGGCTAGATGTCAGTCTGCCGCTTTATCGGTGGCGCGTCCTCGTAAGGCGCGGACGATGTCGGCCCGGCCCTCGCTCACCAGCCGGCGCAGCCCCGGCGACAGCTCCGAGCGGGCGAGGAACTCGTCGGCGGCGTCGAGGGTGTCCTGGCTGATCGTCGACGTCCAGGTCGGGAACAGCCCGATCACCACGCTCTGCGCGAGCTCGCTGGAGCGGCGCCGCCACACGTCCGGCACGGTCTCGAAGTAGCGCGGCATGTACGGCGCCACGAGATCGCCCTGGGCTGGATGCGAGAAGCCGCGGATCACCGCCTCCTGCATCGCGTTCGGGACCGTGTCGTCCGCAGTAGCCAGCCGCCATGCCTCCGCCTTCGCCTCGGGGAGCGGACGCAGCGCGCTGGCCGTCGCGGCGTGCCGGTGCCCGGCGGCGGACGGGTCGCGCTCGAGCTCTGCGGCGATGTCCTCGTCGCCGGCCAGTCCGTGTGCACACAGCGCGTGAAGAATTGCCCAGCGCAGCTCGGCATCCAGGGAAAGGCCGCTGACGACATGGCTGCCGTCGAGCAGCCCGCGGATGACGTGAAGGTGGTCGGCGTCGCGGGCCGCGCCCAGGAAGGCGTGTGCCCAGGCAAGCTGGTGGTCCGAGCCGGGCTCGGCGGCATGCAGTGCGGTCAACGACTTGTCGGCCAGCGCGCGGTATCCCGCCGGCGCCCACGACGGGTCGGCGTAGATCTCCAGAGCCCGCAAGGCCTGGCGGTTCAGCGATTGGAGCAGGCCGATATTCGACTCCGCCTCCGCGCCGGCTAGCACCAGCGCCAGGTAGTCGCGGGTGGCGAGTTCGCCGTCGCGGGTCATGTCCCAGGCAGCCGACCAGCACAGCGCCCTGGGCAGCGACTCGGGCAGCCGGGCGATGCCGCCATCGCGCAGCGTGTGCAGGCTGCGTTCGTCCAGGCGCAGCTTGCAGTAGGTCAGGTCGTCGTCGTTGGCCAGCAGTAGCGGGGCAGCGCTCACGCCGATCAGGTCGGCCACCGGCGTGCGCTCGCCGACCACGTCCAGCTCGACACGTCCGGTGCGGACGAGGTTGCGGTCGGCGTCGTTGTCGTACAGTCCTACTGCCAATCGATGCGCGCGCAGCACGTTCGACGCGGCCACGTCCGTCGGCGCGGACTGGATGATCTCGAAACGCGAATACCGCCCGTCGGGGTCCAGCTCGTACTCCGCGCGGATCGTGCTGATGCCCGCCGTCTCGAGCCACAGCTTCGACCACGCGCCGAGGTCGCGGCCGGATGAGGCCGCGAGCGCGTCCAGCAGGTCGGTGAGCGTGGTGCTGCCGTACGCATGCTCGGTGAAGTACTCATGCACGCCGGCTAGGAAGTGGTCGCGGCCGACATAGGCGGCGAGCTGCTTGAGCACGCTCGCCCCCTTCGCATAGGTGATGCCGTCGTAGTTGATCTCGGCGGTCTGCACGTCCGGCGCGTCGGTCGCAATGGGGTGGGTTGTCGGTTGCTGATCCTGGCGGTACGCCCAGGTCTTCTCGACGTTTGCGAACGTCGTCCATGCGTTGGTGAACCGGGTGGCTTCCGCCTGGCACGCCGCGGCCACGTAGGTGGCGAACGACTCGTTCAGCCACAGGTCGTCCCACCAGCGCATGGTGACCAGGTCGCCGAACCACATGTGCGCCATCTCGTGCAGGATCACTTCGCCGCGCCGCTCGCGGCGCGCGTCGGTGACTTTGCCTCGGAATAAGTAGTCCTCGCGGACAGTAACGCAGCCGGCATTCTCCATCGCGCCGGCATTGAACTCCGGGACGAAGAGCTGGTCGTACTTGTCGAGAAAGTACCGCACGCCGAAGTTCGCGTGGTACCAGTCGAAACCCTGCTTGGTGATAGTGAAGATCTCGTCCGGATCGAGGTATTCCGCCAGGCTCTGGCGGCAGTAGACGCCGAGGTCGATGCCGTCGTGGTAATCGCGTGCCACATGGTACGGTCCGGCGACGAGGGCGCTGACATACGTGCTGATACGGGGCGTCGGCACGGAGTGCACAGCCTTGCTGCCGTTCTCGTGACGCTCGGTGTTTGCGGGCTTGCTATTCGAAACGACCTCCCAGGTGTCCGGCACTGTCGCGTGGAACGTAAAGCTGGCTTTCAGGTCCGGCTGGTCGAAGCACGCGTACACCCGCTTGGCGTCCGCGGTCTCGAGCTGGCTGTACAGGTACGTCTCGCCGTCGATCGGGTCGACGAAGCGATGCATGCCCTCGCCGGTGTTCGTGTACGCCATCTCGGCCTCGACGACCACGGTGTTCTCGGCGGCCAGCCCGGTCAGCACAATGCCCCGGTCGGGCTCGTAGCCGGACACATCCACGGGCTGCCCGTTCAACGTCACCTCCTCGATCGCCTCGGCGACCAGGTCGAGGAACGTCGAGGCACCGGGCCGGGCGGCTGAGAAGCGCAGCGTGGTGACCGAGCGGAACGTCTTCTCGGTGGGTGAGCCGGCGGCGTCGGTGAAGTCCAGGGAGATGTCATAGGAGTCGACGCGCAGCAGGGCCGCGCGGACGCCGGCGTCCTCGCGAGTGAGGTTGGGGACGGTCACGGGACTCCCAGGGTCAAGGTGGGCAGGCGTTCGCGCCACGGATGGTACTGATCGCCATCGCAATACGCTGGCGGGCATGAAGCCGAACGACGTGGTCCCCGACTTCGAGTTACCCGACCAGCACGCTACGCCTCGAACGCTGACGGGGTTGCTCGCCGGCGGACCGCTGGCGCTGTTCTTCTACCCGATGGCGATGTCGCCCGGGTGCACGAAGGAGAGCTGCCACTTCCGCGACCTCGCCGCTGAGTTCACCGACGTGGGGGCGCAACGCGTCGGTATCAGCGCCGATCCCGTTGCCAAGCTGAAGCAGTTCGCCGACCTGCACCAGTTCGACTACCCGCTGCTGTCTGATGTGGACGGAACGGTGGCGCGGCTATTCGGGGTGAAACGCCGCCTCAGCCCCATCCCGGTCAAGCGCGCGACGTTCGTGATCGACACCGATCGTCGAGTGCTCGGCGTGATCGCCAGCGAACTCAAGATGGACAAGCACGCCGACGAGGCGCTTGCGCTGCTACGTGCGCGACACTGACCAAAAGGGTGGTCGCGTGTTCAACTATCGAGCTACTCTCATGTTGTGAGCGATTCCGACCGTAGTGCCGTCGATTTCTGGTTCGACCCCGCCTGCCCGTATGCGTGGGTGACGTCGCGGTGGATCCTCGAGGTCGAGCGGCAGCGGCCCATCGACCTAAGCTTCCACGTCATGTCGCTGTCGGTGCTGAACGAGGGGCGCGACCTGCCGGAGAAGTACCGTGCCTCGATGGACCGCTCGTGGGGCCCGGTTCGGGTCGCCATCGCCGCGGAGCAGTCCGCGGGGACGGGCGTGCTGCGTAACCTCTACACGGCGCTCGGCACAAGGCGGCACGTCGCGGGCCGTGAGTTCGATCGCGCTGCGATCATCGAAGCGCTCGCCGAGGTGGGCCTTCCCGAGTCGCTCGCGGACGCCGCCGACTCCACCGACTACGACGATGCGCTGCGCAAGTCCCACCACGCCGGCATGGACCCGGTCGGCTACGAGGTCGGGACGCCGGTGATCCACGTCGACGGCGTCGCGTTCTTCGGGCCGGTACTGACTCGCATCCCGCGCGGCGACGATGCGGTACGCATCTGGGACGGCGCCCGGCTGCTCGCCGCATATCCGTACTTCTTCGAGCTCAAGCGGACCCGCACCGAGCGTCCCCGCTTCGACTAGCCGAGCTGACGCGGGCAGCCCTGGAACGATGCGTGCCTGCGATGATGCTGCTATGCGTGTCTACCTGGGCAGCGACCACGCGGGCTTCCAGCTCAAGTCGTCCGTGATCGAGCATCTGAAGGGCCTCGGCCACGAACCGGTCGATTGCGGCGCCCTGACCTACAACGCGGACGACGACTACCCGGCACCGTGCATCGCGGCGGCGAGCCGCACGGTTGCGGACGCGGGCAGCGTGGGCGTGGTGATCGGCGGTTCGGGAAACGGCGAGCAGATCTCAGCGAACAAGGTCGCCGGCGTGCGGGCCGCCCTGGTGTGGAACGAGGAGACCGCCCGGCTGGCCCGCGAGCACAACGACGCCAACGTCATGGCGATCGGCGCCCGTAACCACCCCGAGGACGACGCGCGGCGCTTCGTCGAGATCTTCCTCGCCACGCCGTTCTCACAGGATCCGCGCCATGTCCGGCGCATCGATCAGATCAGCGAGTACGAGCGCACCGGCCACATATAGTCTCCGCCGGCTCGTGGATCTCGGCCGCGCCGCCGAGCGCTCATCGCCCCGATGGGGGCTTCCAGTGCCGGCGCACCAGCGCTACTTCCTGTTCGGCCTGGGCCAGATCGGCTTCGGTCGGGCGGTTGGCGTCGCGGGCCCGCATCGCACGTGTCGGACCCACCTGCGAAGGACCGCTGCCGACGAGGTCGCGGAGCCCGCGCTCGCTCGGGTCGGGGCGCCGCCGTGGGGCAGGCGCCGCGGCCGGTGCTGATTCGGGCCCCGGCTCGTCCACCGGCGCGATCGTCTCAGCGGTGGCGTCGCCGGTGCGGGTGATGCCTATTCCGGGACGCCACACGGCTCGGCGGCGCCGCCGCCGCTGGGGACGTTCAGCCGTCACAGCTCACCATTCTGCCTCGCAGCAAACGCACAGCCCACTCACGTACCGTGTCACGCGATGGAGGAGAACCGAGCCCGGCGGGTCGTCGATGCGCTTCGTGAGCGCGGCATCGACGCACGCACGGCCAAGGAGGGTGTGTACCAGTTCGGCGTGCGCATCGCGCTGCCCGACGGGCGCGAGGCGATCTGGGACAGCGACGGCACTGCCGGCCTGGAGGCGCAGGTGATGCGCGACGGAATGCTGGTCGGCTTCGTGCCGTCGATCGACGGGTCGGAGAGCTTCGATGAGCAGCAGGTCGTGGAGGCCATCGCGCGCACCGATTACAACCAGCCCGTCGCGGTGCAGCGCCGCACCGCGCCGCCTCCGGCGGCTCCACTGCCTCGCACCGGTGGCGTGTTCCGCCGCTTCCTCGACGGTTTCAGATACAGATAGCGCTCTGCGGCCGCGTCAGCCGCGCAGCGGGCGACGGGAATCGAACCGGCGCGTCACGACACGGTCCGGGCGCCGCTGCGTGGAGCGGGCGACGGGAATCGAACCCGCACTATCAGCTTGGAAGGCTGAAGTTCTGCCATTGAACTACGCCCGCGTGATCCGTGGTGAGAGTACCGCGCGGCGGTCTCATGTGGCCGACCCGTACGCATTGCTGCGCCCGTACACTAAGGCGGTCAGCGCCCGGGGTGTGGCGCAGCTTGGTAGCGCACTCGCTTTGGGAGCGAGGGGCCGTGGGTTCGAATCCCGCCACCCCGACCGTGTGGATTCGGGGCGTCCACGAGTTGTCCGCGTGGGTCTGCACGAAGTCGATGCCGAACGCGGCGAGTTCGCGTCTGCCGTGGTCCGTGAGCAGGTAGGCGACGTCGGAGTGCTCCTCGTTGCCTGTCTCCCGTGGGACGAGAATGCTGTTGTCTCGCAGGGCGTCCATGAGGGCGACTCCGAGCCGTCCTGCGAGGTGGTCGTAACACAGGCGGGCACGCAGCAGCGCGTTGGAGCGGATGTCCTCGCTCAGCGACCGTGGCGGCAACGGGCGAGCGATCCGGGCGAGTTGTTCGACAGCTTCGGCGACTTCTCTAGTTGCCAGCCGGTAGTAGCGATGGCGGCCGTCGAGCTCGACGGTGACGAGCTGGGCATCCCGCAGTTTCGCCAGATGGCTGCTGATAGTCGAGTTGCTGACATGGGCCTCCGCGGCGAGCGCGCTGGCGGGCAGGGCGTCGCCTCCACCGAGGGCGAGCAGGACCTTGGCGCGGGACGGATCGCCGATCGCGGCGGCGACGTGGGCAATATCGATCTCGGCGCCGGTGTTCGTCACACGCCCACTGTATGGCGAGAACCCTGCGGCCGATGCCGCATCGTTCACACTCGGTCCTGATCCGAGCCGCAGCCCTCGCTCACCGGTTCGTCCAAGAGCGCCACGATGACGCCAGTTGTGTTCTTGCCCGCTGCTGGGCGGCGGTGGACGCCCCGGCCAGTTCGAGTGCGGCGGCCAGCGCTCCGGCCACCGGCGGCGTGTCGAGAACCCGCACTACGGCGTGTGGTGCGACGGCGGTGACTCGCTCGCGGATACGGTCCACCAGCAGGCGATTGCCTGACTGGAGCAGACGCCCACCCAGCACTACGTCCGGGTCAGTGTCCAGGAGGTCCAGCCGGCGCAGCAGTGCGACAGCGAACTCCACGGCATTGTCGGCGAGCCGCAGCACGATTCCGCACGCTGCGGCGTCGCCGTCGTC
>JBKOXO010000165.1:0-20432 GCA_046744105.1 Actinomycetota bacterium | reverse complement strand
GTGCTCAGCCGGACGAAGTGGCCGCTCACCGCGATCGGGGCCGTCGAGCTGAACGAGGCGTTCGCCGCGCAGAGCCTCGCGGTGATCCGCCGCCTCGGGCTGGACGAGGACATCGTCAATGCCGACGGCGGCGCGATCGCGCTGGGCCACCCGCTGGGTTGCTCCGGTGCCCGGCTGGTCGTCACCCTACTGGGGCGCATGGAACGTGAGGGCGCTCGGCGTGGGCTGGCCACGCTGTGCGTGGGCGTCGGCCAAGGTGTCGCAATGCTGGTGGAGGCGGTCTGATGTTGCGCAGCTACGTTTCCGGAGGATGGGTAACGGCGTCCGACGAGGGTGTGCCCTTGCACGACGCGGTGACCGGCGAGGAGATCACACACATCTCGTCGTCCGGGATCGACATGGCCGCCGCGCTGGACTTCGGGCGGCGAGTCGGTGGGCCGGCGCTGCGCGAGCTGACGTTCCACCAGCGCGCGGCCCTGCTCAAGGCGCTGGCCTCGCGGCTGCGGGAGCACCGCGAGGAGCTCTATGCCCTGTCAGCACGCACCGGCGCCACGCTCGGTGACTCGAAATTCGACATCGACGGCGGCATCGGCGTGCTGTTCAGCTATGGCAGCAAGGGGCGCCGCGAGCTGCCGAACGACACGGTGTACGTCGAGGGTGACGTGGAGCCCGTCGGCAAAGGTGGCACGTTCCTCGGCCAGCACGTACTGGTGCCGCGCCACGGCATCGCCGTGCAGATCAACGCGTTCAATTTCCCGGTGTGGGGGCCACTGGAGAAGCTCGCCCCCGCGTTCCTCGCCGGCGTGCCGTCGCTGATCAAGCCGGCATCGCAGACGGCGTACCTGACAGAGCGGCTGGTGTCGCTGATCGTCGAGTCCGGCATCCTGCCCGAGGGCTCCGTGCAACTGGTCTGCGGCAGCGCCGGCGATCTGCTCGACCACCTCACCGACCAGGACTTCGTCGCGTTCACCGGCTCGGCGTCCACCGCGCACCGGCTGCGCACTCACCCCACGATCGTGCAGCGGGCGGTGCGCTTCAACGCCGAGGCCGACTCCCTCAACTGCTCGATCCTCGGCGCCGACGCGGCGGCGGGCACCCCCGAGTTCGACTTGTACGTCAAGCAGCTCGTTACCGAGATGACGGTCAAGGCCGGGCAGAAGTGCACTGCGATCCGCCGCGCGTTCGTGCCGTCGGCGCTGATGGACGCGGTGGCCGAAGCCGCGGCCGCCCGCCTCGCGAAGGTCACGATCGGCAACCCGGCGAACCCCGACGTGCGGATGGGCGCGCTGGCAAGCCTGGAGCAGCGTGAAGAGGTGCGCCGCTCCCTCAAGGCGCTGCTCGACGCGGGGCGCACAGTGTTCGGCGACCCGTCCCACGTGGACACCGTGGACGCCGATCCCGAGCGCGGCGCCTTCCTGTCGCCGATCCTGCTGCAGGCGCCGGCCGATCGGGCCGAGCCCCACGAGGTGGAGGCGTTCGGCCCGGTGTCCACCCTCATTCCGTACCGGTCGACCGACGATGTGATCGCGTTGGCCGCCCGGGGCGCCGGCAGCCTGGCCGGCTCGGTCGTGACCAACGACGCGGACTTCGCGCGATCTGTGGTGCTGGGCGTGGCGCCGTGGCACGGACGGCTGCTCGTGCTCGATCGTGACGACGCGGGCGAGTCGACCGGTCATGGTTCGCCGCTGCCGATGCTGGTGCACGGCGGTCCGGGACGGGCCGGCGGCGGCGAGGAGATGGGCGGCATCCGCGGCGTGCTGCACCACATGCAGCGCAGCGCCGTGCAGGCATCGCCCCGCGTCCTGTCGCGCGTGACGAACCGCTGGGTGAGCGGGGCGCCGCGCACGGAGGACATCCACCCCTTCCGCAAGCCGCTCGCCGAGCTGCGGATCGGCGACACCGTGGTGGCCGGACCGCGCACCGTCACGCTCGAGGACATTGAGCACTTCGCGCACTTCACCGGCGACACGTTCTACGCACACATGGACGAGGAGGCGGCGCGCGCCAACCCGTTCTTCGACGGGCGGGTCGCGCACGGGTACCTGATCGTGTCGTTCGCCGCAGGCCTCTTCGTGCACCCCGATCCGGGACCGGTGCTCGCCAACTACGGGCTGGAGAACCTGCGCTTCCTGACGCCGGTGAACCCCGGCGACTCACTCACCGTCACACTGACCGCCAAGCAGATCACGCCCCGCGTCGACGCCGACTACGGCGAGGTCCGCTGGGACGCCGACGTGACCAACCAGCACGGCGAGTCCGTCGCCAAGTACGACGTGCTGACCCTGGTGGCCAAGCATGCCTAGCACCGACTTTGACCCCCGAGCCGTAGCTGATCGCCCGCCGGAGCAATCGTCCGGGGGTCAAAGTGCGGAACTGGAACAGCACTTCGAGGAGACCGTCGCGCACGACCAGCGCGTCGAGCCGCGTGACTGGATGCCCGACGCGTATCGGGCGACGATGATCCGGCAGATCGCCCAGCACGCACACTCCGAGATCATCGGCATGCAGCCCGAGGGCAACTGGCTGACCCGCGCACCGTCCCTGCGGCGTAAGGCAATTCTCCTCGCCAAGGTGCAGGACGAGGCCGGCCACGGGCTGTACCTCTACTCGGCCACCGAGACCCTCGGCGCCGATCGCGCCGACCTGACGCAGCGGCTGATCGAGGGGCGGCAGAAGTACTCGTCCATCTTCAACTACCCGACCCTGACATTCGCAGACGTGGGTGTGATCGGCTGGCTGGTGGACGGCGCCGCGATCTGCAACCAGGTACCGCTGTGCCGCTCGTCGTACGGGCCCTACGCCCGGGCGATGATCCGCATCTGCAAGGAGGAGTCCTTCCACCAACGGCAGGGTTACGAGCTACTGCTGACCATGATGCGGGGCACGCAGGCGCAGCGCGACATGGTCCAGGACGCGACCAACCGCTGGTGGTGGCCGTCGCTCATGATGTTCGGGCCGCCCGACACCGATTCACCGAACACGGCGCAGTCGATGGCGTGGCGGATCAAGCGGCACACCAACGACGAACTGCGGGAGCGTTTCGTCGACATGACGGTGCCCCAGGCACAGGCGCTGGGCGTCACGCTGCCCGACCCGGACCTGCGCTGGAACGCCGAGCGCGGGCACCATGACTTCGGCCAGCCCGACTGGGCCGAGTTCAAGCGGGTGGTCGGCGGCGAGGGTCCGTGCAACAAGCAGCGCGTCGCCCAGCGACGCCGCGCCCATGACGACGGCGCCTGGGTCCGCGAAGCCGCAATGGCTCACGCCGCGAAGCACCCGACTTTGACCCCCGAATCGTCGCCGGCGCGGGCCAGCAGCGACGTTTCGGGGGTCAAAGTCGGAGGGGGGAGGCGGACGTGAACCCGGAGTGGCCGTTGTGGGAAGTGTTCGTGCGCGGCAAGCGGGGGCTGAATCACGTACATGTCGGTTCGCTGCACGCCGCCGACCCCGACATGGCGCTGCACCACGCCCGCGACCTGTACACCCGGCGCAACGAGGGTGTGAGCATCTGGGTGGTCCGCTCCGATGCGATCACGGCGTCCAGCCCGGACGAGAAGGACCCGTTCTTCGCGCCCAGCGGCGACAAGGTGTATCGGCACCCCACGTTCTACGAGATCCCCGAGGACGTGCCGCACATATGACCAACGCGTATGACGCGATCGTCGAGCTGAACGACCATACGCACTGGGCGTTCGGCACAGGATTCGACGACCCGCTAGCCGGGATCGACACATCCGTACCGCCGGGTACGGACGCCGCTGAGCAATGTCTTGCGCTCGGCGACGACGCCCTGATCATGTCGCACCGCCTCGCCGAGTGGTGCACCAATGCGCCGGAACTCGAGGACGAAGTCGCGCTTGCCAACCTCGCTCTGGACCTGCTCGGCCAGGCTCGGTTGTTGCTCAGCCGGGCTGCGCAAGCTCGGGGCAACGGCGAGACCGAGGACACGCTGGCCTACCTGCGCGCGGAGCACGAGTTCCGCAACGTCCGCCTCGTGGAACTCCCCCGCGGCGACTTCGCGCACGAGATCGCGCGCCTGCTGGTGTTCTCCACGTGGCGCCTGGCGGTGTTCGAGCGGCTCGTCGACTCGCCGGACCCCGTCCTCGGCGCGATCGCCGCCAAAGGCGTCAAGGAGCTCGCGTACCACCGCGAGTACGCCGCATCGTGGACGGTGCGCCTCGGCGACGGCACCGAGTTCTCGCACCGACGCATGTCCGCCGCCCTGGACGCGCTGTGGCCGTACGTGGACGAGCTGTTCGACTCGGGTCAGGTGCGCGCCGAATTCGACGAGGCAATCCGCGACGTGCTCGACGCGGCGACCCTGGCAGTGCCCGATGTCCCGGGCGCGGCCCGGGTTGCCGGCAAGGCGGGTCGCGACGGCGTGCACACCGAGGCGATGGGCTACCTGCTCGCCGAGATGCAGAGCGTCGCCCGCGCGCATCCGGGGGCGAGATGGTGAGCGCGCGCGAAGTTGTGGCGGCCGTACAAGATCCCGAGCTGCCGGTGCTCACGATTGAGGACTTGGGCATCCTCCGGGGCGTCCGCGAGGACGGCGAACAGGTCACGGTCGAGATCACCCCGACGTACTCGGGCTGTCCGGCAATGGCTGCAATCCGCACGGACATCACAGCCAGGCTGTACGGTGCCGGATTCGGGAACGTCCAGGTGCGCACCGTGCTGCGCCCGCCGTGGACCACCGACTGGATCACCGCAGAGGGCAGGCGCAAGCTCGAGGAGCACGGCATCGCTCCGCCAGGGACGGCCGGCCGCGGCGTGCCGATCATGCTGGGCCGTCGCGGCGCGGTGCCCTGCCCCCGGTGCGGATCCTCCGACACGGTCGAGGTGTCCCGCTTCGGGCCTACCCCGTGCACGGCACTTTTCAGATGCACCGCCTGCGCTGAGCCGTTCGAGCACGTCAAGGCGATCTGAGTGGTCACGTTCGAGAAGCTGCGGGTGAGCGCCGTCGACGAGCTCTGCGCCGACGCGGTCGCCATCACGTTCGAGGCGCCGCAGGGGTTCGCCTTCCGGCCCGGCCAGTCGCTGACCATCCGGCGGGTGATCGACGGCGCCGAGGCGCGCCGCTCGTACTCGATCTGCGCAGCGGTCGGCGAGCAGCCGCGCATCGGGGTGCGCGAGGTCGCCGGCGGCGCGTTGTCGAGATGGTTGGTGCACGACGTCAAGCCGGGCGACGTGATCGAAGCGCTGCCACCGTCCGGACGGTTCAGCCCCGCGCTGGACACGCCGGCGCACCACGTGCTCATCGCCGCTGGTTCCGGGATCACGCCGGTGCTGTCGATCGCCGCCTCCGTGCTGCGATGCCAGCCGGCGAGCCGGGTCACGCTGCTGTACGGCAACCGGCGTTCCGACACCGTGATGTTCGCTGACGAGCTGGCCGATCTAAAGGACCGCTACCCGGACCGGATCCAGCTGATCCACGTGCTCTCCCGCGAGGCGCGCGACGTCGAGCTGTTCACCGGGCGCCTCGACGCGGCCAAGCTGCGCACCCTGCTCCCCCTCGTCTGCGACCCGGCGCCGATTGGCCACTGGTGGCTGTGCGGTCCCTACGGGATGGTCTGTGACGCCGAGCAGGTGCTGGGCGAGCTGGGTGTGGCGCCGTCCACGATCCACCGGGAGTTGTTCTACGTCGAGGACGTCGCCCCCCCGCCGGCCACCCATGCCGACGTGGTGCCGGAAGGCCCGGCCAGCCAGGTCACCGTCGTCCTCGACGGGCGTGCGACGACGGTGGCGCTGCCCCGCACGTCCACCATCCTGGAAGGCGTTCAACGGGTGCGCCCCGATCTTCCGTTCGCCTGCAAGGGCGGCGTCTGCGGTACGTGCAGGGCTCGCCTCATAAGTGGCAAGGTTCACATGCGGCGCAATTTCGCCCTGGACGTCAACGAGACAGAGGAGGGCTTCGTACTCACGTGCCAGTCGACGCCCGTCAGCGAGGTGGTCGTCGTGGACTACGACACCTGATCTGGAATATTTTCCGCCAGCGCGGTAGTTTTACTTTCAACCGTTGAACCACATCTACCGTAGGAGCCATCCAATGACTGCTGTTGCGATTCCCGGCTACGTCGCCGGCACGTGGACCCTCGACCCGGCGCACACCGAGATCGGTTTCTCGGTGCGGCACATGATGGTGTCCAAGGTCCGCGGCAAGTTCGAGAAGTTCACCGGAACGATCACCACCGCGGCCAACCCGCTGGACTCGTCCGCCGAGGCCGAGATCGACCTGGCGTCAATCAGCACCGGCAATGACCAGCGCGACGGCCATCTGCGCAGCAACGACTTCTTCGACGCCGAGAACCACGTGAAGATGACCTTCCGCTCCACGGGCATTCGCCCGGACGGCGAGGACTTCGTGGTCGACGGCGAACTGACGATCCGCGGCATCACCAAGCCGATCCGGCTGAACGTCGAACTCGGGGGTATCGGCCCCGACCCATGGGGTGGCACCCGGCTGGGCCTGACCGCGACCGGCGTGATCAACCGGCACGACTTCGGCGTGAGCTGGAATGCCGCCATCGAGGGCGGCGGCGTGGTCGTCGCCGACAAGGTCACGATCACCATCGAGGCCGAGGCGACGCTCGACCAGGCAGCCGGCTAACTCATCCGCCGGGCGCTAGAACCCGATCCACGCCGTCGTGGTGAGCGATCCCAGATCGCTCACCATGATGCCGGCGTCCGACAGCGTCCACAGCTCGTCGCCGATCACCATCGCGCGGGTGATGCCCGCCTGGCCGGCAGCGCCCGGCTGGCTGATCGTCCCGGCGACAGCGATGTCGGACCCGCCGATGGTCAGCACCAGCGCCGACTGGGTGTAGGTGCCGTTGGTCCACGAATTGACGGGTAGCACGGCGGTGCCGGTAGTCGGCCAGTACAGGAACGCGTGCGGATCGACCTCGGCTGCCGAGTGGAAGTCGTTCTTGACCAGCTGCGCCAGCCGGCGCGGATGCGCCGGATCGTGCACATCGAACAGCGCGACCTGAAGGCCTACTGTGCGTCCCTCGTTGTTGGCCTCCTGGCCGACACCGACGAGCTCCCCGTCGGCGGCGGGACTCAGGTAGGAGGAGTAGCCGGTGAGCTCCAGCTCGCCCACGACCCGCGGCCGTGCCGGATCCCGTAGATCGAGGGTGTAAAGCGGGTCCACCTGCCGGAACGTCACCACGTAGCCGACCGCTCCGATGAAGCGCACCGCGTAAATGCGCTGCCCCTCGCCGAGTCCGCCGACCGACCCCACCCGGGACAGGGTGTCGGCGCGCAGCTCGTACACCGCGCTCCGGGACGTTGCTTCGCCGCTGGTGGTTGCCACGCGCAGGTAGCCGTCGTAGTCCGAGAGCGCGTACTGGTTGAGCAGGCGGCCCGGTACCGAGCCGGACGCGACGTAGCGTGGCGGGCCCGACCCGGTGATGTCGAAGCGGTGGATGTCGGTCAGCTGCGGTGGCGGCGCCGGCATGAGCGCCCTGCCGGAACCCGGCGCCGTCCCGCCGAGCGTGGCCGGCTCCGCAATCGGCACGGGGTAGAACCACTGCGGATTGCTCGCCACGTACAGGCTGCTCGTGGTGCCGTAGACGGTGTCACCATCGGCAGCGAGGCTGATCGGCCGGATGTCGCCGAGGTGGCGCGGCAGATCGATGCTGTAAATGGTGAGCATGGACGTGCCGGTGTAGTCACGCGGGTGGCTGACCTGAGCGCAGTCCACCGCCCGCTCAGATGTGGTGCCATGTTCCGTGATCCGGTAGCTGGGCAGCCACGCGGACAGTGGCGCGTTCTGCACCGCCGCGCGCATGGTGCCGCTCGTGGTGCCGCGGGTGCCCTGCAGCGGCTGGATACGCGGCTGACTGCGTGCGACGAGGCGCACCATCGAACCCACCATCCGGGCGTCGACATATGAGCCGCTGATCGCCATCGTGCCGAGCACCTTCGGCGTGGTGAGATCGACCAGCACGAGCTGGCCGGCCGGCCATGACGGCACCGGCCCCATCCCTCCGTCCGTGAGGGCAGGGTCGATCACCAGCGCCCGATCGCCGCTGATCAGCAGATTCACCGGCGACCACGCGTTCGCCATGTCGGGCAGCTGCACGCTCCCGGTGACCTGCCTGGTTGCCGTGTCGACGACCCGCAACTCTCCCCGGGATACGGTCACGACCCTGCGTCCGTCGGTCTTCACCAGATCCGGCTCGTCGACGCCCGGCTCGTGCACCGTGGTCGTGGAGTGCTGTGGCGCCGCGGGCGCGGCGGCGGCTGCCGAGCCGGATCTCTCCGGTACCGCGATCCCACCCGCGGCGGCCACGGGGCGGTAGCCGAGCTGGTCGGCGTGGGCTGCCGCGTGCTGACGCAGCTGCGACAGCATGTCCGCGCAGCCTGTGTACGCGACGAGCCGCACCCCCCCGCCCACCGGCGTGGGCGCCTTTTCCTGCCCGATCGACACCGCGAGAGCCACCAGG
Source organism: Actinomycetota bacterium (assembly GCA_046744105.1). Lineage (GTDB taxonomy): Bacteria > Actinomycetota > Actinomycetes > Mycobacteriales > Jatrophihabitantaceae > DASXRA01. The sequence continues at coordinate 11,982 of JBKOXO010000165.1, read as the reverse complement.
GTGCCGGTCACCACGACGAACGTCCCTATCCGCAGCCAGATCCGCATGCCCACTCAACGGCACGAGACCCGCCCTGCGTTGTCTGATCCGCAAGGCGGTGCCACCTGCCGAGTTGTTCGACCGTCCGCGCTGCAGAACACGCTGGAGGTCGAACAAGATGTAGGGGCGCTAGTCCCGCACGCCGATTGACTCGACCGGGTTGACCCGCAGCAGCCGGCGCACGGGTATGAGCGTGGCCAGCGACCCCAGAAGCACCGTGCCGCCGATGACGCTCGCCCACCCGGTCGGCGGGATGTACGGCGTCGCTGTTCCGGTCGTGGCGCGGACCATCGGCAGCAGCGTCGCGGCCGCGACGGCGCCGCCCACGGCGAGCCCGACCGCCAGCAGCAGCGCCTGCTCGGCTCGCACCATGCGCAAGATCTGGGTGCGCGTCGTGCCGGCCAGTCGCAGCGTGGCCAGCTCCCGGCGACGGCCCATCGCCGCCATGGCCAGGGTGTTCACCGCGGCGATCACCACATAGGCGAGCAGCACGCCGACGATGACTTGGTTCGCCCAGGCGTTCTGCGCTAGGTCCTTGTCGAGGGCCGCCTGGTAGTCGGCGCGGTCGACGATGGCCGCCCCTGGGGCCATCCGGTCGAGCACGCGGGCGAGGCCGGGCCGGGCTGACGGGTCGGCGCCGACGAACACGAGCGATGTGAGCCCTGACGTGTGCTGTGCGAGGACCTGCGCAGGCAGCGTCACCGCGGCGAACCCGAGGCCGCGGGAGTACACGGCGACCACGCGCAGCACCGCGGGAGTGCCGTCCGGGTACCAGGCGCGGAACTGGCCGCCCACGTGTGCGTGCACCGTCTCGGCGGTGAGCCGGTCGAGCGCGACCGTACCGGGCCGCAGGTCGGCGAGGCTGCCGGACGTGACGCCGAGGTCGAACGTCGCGCCGGAGCCGTCGATGCCCTGCGCGGTGTACTGCGTGTCGCCTTCGCTGCGATCGAGCACGGCGCTGCGCACGACGCCGGTCACGGCATGGACGCCAGGCACCGCGCGCAGCGCGGCCGTGCTGCCCGCCGGCAGACCAGGGCCGGTTACCACGTAGTCGGCGCGCAGCCCAGCGTGGCTCTGCTCGGCACTGCGGTGGGCAATCGACGTCTGCACGAACCACATCGAGCCGCCGAGCCCCACCGCGAGCACCAGCGAGCTGACCACCGGTGCCAGCCGCCGGGCGGAGGCTGCAGCATTGGCGGCCGCCAGCCGGCCGGTGACTCCGAACGCCCGCATGCCGACACCGGCGAGCGCCGCCGCGCCGCGGTTCAGCCACGGAGCGATCAGCCAGACGGCGGTGACGAGCGTCGCCACCACCCCTACCGCCACGCCGGCGCCCTGGTCGCCGCGCAGCCGCTGCGCGGTGATCGCCAGCACGACCCCGCCGGCCAGCGCGACGAGGCCGAGCAGCAGGCGCAGCCAGCCACCGCGGCGCCGCTCGACCGACGACTCGACCAGCGCCTCGGTGGGACGGATGCGGCTCGCCCGAAGGCTCGCCACCCACGCAGCCACGACCGCGATGAGCAGCGTGCTGGCGGCGGCGACGAGCGGTGGCAGCCAGGAGAGGCGCACGGCGAAATCCGGCGGGGTCATGCCGCGGTGCACGAACTGATCGCGCAGCCACCACACTGCCGCGAAGCCGCCCCATACGCCGGACGCGCCGGCCAGCACGGCGAGCAGCGCGGCCTCGCGCACCACCATGCGCCGCACCTGGCGCGGCGTCGCACCGATGGCTCGCAGCAACGCGATGTCGCGGTGCCGCTGTTGCACGGAGAGGCCGACCGTGCCGGCAATGACCAGCGCGGCAATGAACAGCGTGCAGCCGCCGAACACACTCGGCAGGGCGATGGCCAGCTCCCGGCCCTGGGCAACCTCGGGCGTCTCGACCATGCCGCGCGACGCGCCTGTGTAGACCCGCGGGAATGCGCCGTCGGCGTCGGCAGCGGGGTGCGGCAGCAGCCCGTCGACAGCATGCGCCAGCGCCGGCGTAGAGACACCGGGAGCGCCGATCACTCCGATGACGTCGACACGTCCCCCGGGCGGCGCCGCCACGAACACGCTCGGGTCGGTGGGTGGCGCGCCTGCCGAGGCGGCAATACCACTCACGGTGAGCGTCCGGACCCCGTTCGGCAGCAGCAGCCGCACGACGCTTCCTGGGCGTGCTCCCAGCCGCGCCGCCGTCGCGGCGTCCAGCACGGCTCGGCCGGCCCCAGGGGCGACGCCGGCGCGCAGCGTGAACGGCGCCAGCACCGCCGATGCCCATGGATGCACCTGGGCGGCCACGCCGGACGTCCCGGTCGCGGGAAGCACCTGCGCCGGCGTCGCGGAATCGCCGACGGCCGTCCGCACTCCCGGCAGTGCGGCCACCTGCGGCACAAGCGCGGCATCGAGGTGTCCGCGCGACGGCAACGCGAAGTGGTTGACCTCACGGTCGTCGCCGTGGCCGGTGACTATGCGCAGGTCATCCGCGGCAACCAGCACCGTCGAAGCGGCATAGCGCTGGGCGGTGCCGTGATAGCGAATTCCAGACTCGAGCAGTACGCCGCACGCGGTGACGATGCCGACCCCGAACCACAGCGCGACGAACGTCGCGAGCACGCTGGTCGGCCGCTGCCGCACCATCCGCAGAGCGAGCGTCACCATCGCGGTACCTCGGCCAGCATCTCCGCGATCGCGGTGACGCCGGGGGCGGGAACGTCGTGCACGACCACACCGTCGGCAAGGCACACCACCCGGTCGGCGTAGGACGCGGCCACTGGGTCGTGCGTGACCATCACGACCGTCTGCCCGTCCCTGTCGGCCGCTTCGCGCAGCAGGTCGAGCACCCCGGCCGCTGTCTGCGAGTCAAGCGCGCCGGTCGGCTCGTCGCAGAAGATCACCTCGGGCCGGACGGCCAGCGCGCGGGCTATGGCCACCCGCTGCTGCTGCCCGCCGGAGAGCTCCGCCGGGCGGTGCCGCAGCCGACCCTCGAGGCCCACCCGGTGCAGTACCTCGGCGAGCCAGCGCCGGTCGACCCGCCGCCCGGCGAGCCGTGCGGGCAGCAGCACGTTCTCCAGGACGTTCAGCGCCGGCACCAGGTTGAACGCCTGGAACACGAAGCCGATCCGGGTGCGGCGCAGCTTGGTCAGCTGCGACTCGGACAGCGTGCCGAGCTCGGTGTCTGCGAGCCACACGTGCCCGGACGTCGGCCGATCCAGCCCGGCCGCACAGTGCAACAGGGTGCTCTTACCCGACCCGGACGGGCCCATGACCGCGGTGAACGTGCCCCGCGGAAACGCGACATCGACGCCGTCCAGCGCCGTCACGGCGGACGGGCCACGTCCGTAGCTCTTGCGCACCGCCTGCAATGCCACGGCGGGCTGGACCTGCGTCTCGCGGTTGATGATCGCTTGCACGAGTTCGACGCTATGGATCGCTGTGTCCGGAGGCGATGGAGCTACCTCCCGGACGGTGGTGGACCTAGCACTACTTGACACGTCATGTAGAGTTGTTGACGTGTCAAGGGTCCCGGTCGGAGTGAACGTGTCAGGGTCCGATCCGGTCGGTCTGGCTCGGACTGCCGAGGCGCTCGGCTTCGACTTCGTCTCGTCGGCCGACCATCCCGGGGCACCGCGGCCGCCGTACGAGGTATGGACGCTGCTGACCTGGATCGCCGCGGCCACGTCTCGCATCAAGGTCGCGACGCGGGTGCTCGGCGTGCCGTATAGGGCGCCGGCGATGGTGGCCAAGATGGCAGAGACGCTCGACCGGCTCTCCGGCGGGCGGCTGATCCTCGGCCTGGGCGGTGGCCACTCGGACGACGAGTTCCGCGCGTTCGGTCTCGGCGTGCCCTCGCCCGCGGAGAAGGTGACCGGCATGGACGAGGCGATCCGCATCATGCACGGCCTGTGGCAGCAACCCCGGCTGACGTTCACGGGGCAGCGTTATCACGTCGAGGACGCCCTGATGGAGCCCAAACCGGCGCACCGCATCCCGATCTGGCTCGGCACCTACGGGCCGCGGGCGCTGCGCGTGACCGGGGAGCTCGCCGACGGCTGGATCCCCTCACTCGGCTTCGCCCCGCCCGACCAGGTACCCACGATGCGGGATCGGATCCGCGCCGCCGCCGCCTCGGCCGGCCGGGACCCCGACGAGATCACGCTCGTCTACAACGTCGAGGTCGAGGTCGGCGCGCCACCACGGCCGGGCGTCGTGTGCGGGCCACCGGATGCGGTCGTCGAGCAACTGCACGGCTTTCTCAAGCTCGGGTTCACCGCGTTCAACGTGATGCCCGCAGGCCCCGACGTCAACGAGCAGCTGCAGCTGCTGGCGCAGCACGTGCTCCCGGAGCTGGAGCGAGCCGGCTGACCGCCGCCACGGCGCCGAGCACTGCCACCGCGAGCCCCGCCGCCGAGACGAGAACCAGCCCGCCGCCGACGCCCCACCAGTCGATCGCCACGCCGGCAAGCGGCGCGCCGAGCGACACCCCTATCGTCATCGTCGAGCCGTGCCAGCCGAGGGCCTCGCCGCGTGCGCTTTCCGGAACGAGGTGGCTGAGCTGGTCGACGGTCGCGGTGATCGTCGGTGCGCACAACAGACCGGCGACGAGCGCCAGCACGCCCAGCCACCAGGGATCAGGTGCGAACGCCATCGGGAACGTCACCGCGGCGAGCGCCGCGAGCAGCCAGAACGCCGGGATCGGCCGGTGCAGTCCGCCGTAGATCAACCCGCCCACCATCGAGCCCAGCCCCCAGACCGCCAGCACCGGGCCGATCAGCGAGGCGTCGTCGAAGTGCCGCAACGCCGCGACGATGGAAATGTCGGTGCCGGACAGCACCAGCGTCGCGGCGCCCGCTGCCGCGCACACCGCCACGAAGCCCGCCCGCAGCCACTGCCGGCGCGGCACGGCCTCATGAGCCTGCGCCGCCTCAGCGGTGATCGCGGGGTTGGCAAGCCACAGCAGCGCTGCGGCACCGACCCCGAACATCTCGACGCCGAACAGCACCCATGCGGTGGCCCAGCTGGTCGCCGCCCACACCCCCACCACTGGGCCGATCATGAACGCGACCTCGACCAGCACGCCGTCCAACGACAGTGCGGCCCGACGGTCGTCCTCCGGCACGGCCGCGAGCACGGCCTGCCGGATGATCGAGAAGCTCGGCACCGCGAACAGGCCGGCCAGCGCGGACAGCCCGAGCAGTGGCCAATACCCCGCGAACGGCGCCACCGACCAGCACACCGCGAGCACCGCCATCGAGGGCAGGACTACGCGACGCAGCCCCAGCCGGTCGAGCAGCCGCCCCCGCCACGGGCCGCTGATCGACACGCATCCGTACGCGACAGCGGTGACCAGACCGGCCTGCCCGTAATTGCGGTGCAGCGTCGAGACGACGTGCAGGGTCAGCACCACGCCGGCCGCGAACAGCGGGGCGCGCACCAGGACGCCGAGCAGCAGCGGAACACGCGCCCCGCGATTGGCGAGGACGCGCCTGTACCCGGCGAGTCGCATGGCTGGAGCCTGGCACGCGCCACCGACAGTTCTCGAACGAATTTCAGCTGCTCGACGGCTCCGGCAAGGCGCCGGTCTCGACGACCTCGGAAGCCACCTCACGCAGCTTGCGGTGCATGCGCTGGCTCACCGAGCGCAACATGGCGAACGCTTCTTCGTGGGTGACCTTGTGGTAGGCCATCAGCACGCCGATGGCGGCACCGATCACCCGGTTGGTCTCCAGCGCCGCTTCCAGGTTGGCCACCCGGTCCTCCGACTCGGAAAGCGCTACCAGGCTCGAGGCGTGCGCGGCGATCACGGTTGCGAGGTCGATGTCGTCGGTCTCGTAGGCGCCGGCCTGCTCGGCGTAGAGGTTCAGCGCCGACGAGTCGCCGGCGATCATCTGGTAGCTCAGTACACACCGGTACGGCGTGTCCTGCATGAGCGCCGCGCTGAAGCGGGGCCAGCGTTGGTCGTCGGCGACGTCGATGAGCAGGTAATTGGCATCGCGCTCGGCCGAGCGCAGGCACGGTCCCTCGTTCAGCTCGTACTGCAGCTGGTCTGCGGTCGCGGCGAGCGGGTCGGATGTGGCCAGGCTGCTCCCCCGCGTCCCGCGGACGACGGTGATACTGGCACCGGTGCACGGCGCGATGTGCTTGACCGCGAGTTGGACCATGCGCTGCAGCGCGGCGTCGTTGTCACCGGGGCCGCGCAGCTCCTTTCCGACGGCAGCGAACTCCTGGGAGAGCTGTACGAAATCGCTGGTCTCCACCGCTGCCTCGCCTGCCTTGGTGATCGCCGCCCCGGATTGGAGAACCGGCACGAGCAATTGTGCTCCCTCGGTCCCCCAGAACGGCGGTGGGGACACCTCGTGACGCATTGACAGCAACTTACGCCAAGGCGTAATTTCCGGACCAACTGACAACGTTGTCTGCGGTCGCCTGGCGAGCTCTGGACCACAGCGTGTCCCCTCGCGCCGCCCCGTCGGGGGAAGGAACGGTCGATGAACGCCAAATTCAGCCTCATGGCGCTGACTGCGAGCTGCATCCTGGTCGCCGGGATGGCCACCGCTCAGGCGGACCCGTCACCCGCGCCCAGCCCAGGAGCGCCACCGTCGACCGCGAGCCCGAGCGCCGCCCCGACGCAATCGAGCGGCACGACCGTGCCGTGCGCTAAAGGCCCTGACGGCAAACCGGCGGACTGCCCCAGCCCCGTCCCGCCCTCGAAGCGTCCGGCCGGAGCGCGCAACACGTCCCTGCTCAGCCGGCCGGTGAGCGACCCGGCCACCTTGGTGGACACCCGCACGTGGACCAGCGGCGGCGGTAACACGTTCCCCGGAGCCGAGGTGCCGTTCGGCATGGTGCAGTGGAGCCCCGACACGATGCCCAACCGCGCCGCAGGCGGTGGCTACAATTTCGGCGACACGTCGATCACCGGATACTCGCTCACCCACGTCAGCGGCCCGGGCTGTGGCGCCGGCGAGGACGTGCCGATGCTCCCGGTGACCGGACCGCTGCCCAGCGGAAACCCGAACAGTGTGCTGACCACATTCAGCAACGCGAACGAGGTGGCCCAGGCCGGCTACTACTCCGCGCAGTCCAACCAGCCGAACACGATCACCTCGCAGTTCACCGCGACGCCGCACAGCTCGATCGCGCGATTCACCTACCCCGCCACCACGCAGGCCGGCTTCCTGATCAAGCTGCGGAACAGCCAGAACGGCCAGTTCGCGCCGAGCACGGCCACCGTCGTGAGCGACCATGAGATCAGCGGGTCAGAGACCAGCGGGCACTTCTGCGGCGAGAGCACCAACGACGGCCAGCCGCAGACCTACACCGTGCACTTCGACATCGCCTTCGACCAGCCGTTCACCTCCCAGGTGATCAGCGGATCGAGCGGGCCGTCGGCTGTCTACCTGACGTTCGACACGACGACCGCACAGACCGTCCAGGCGAAGCTGGGCATCTCCTACGTCAGCGACGCGAACGCCGCGCTCGACTGGCAGAGCGAGAACCCGGGCTGGGACTTCGACACGGTCAAGGCCGCCGCCCAGCAGGACTGGAACACGTTGCTCGGCCGGATCCAGGTGTCCGGCAGCACCTACGCGAAGACCCAGATGTTCTACAGCCTGCTCTACAAGGACTTCATCCAGCCCAACATCACCAGCGATGTCAACGGTCAGTTCATGGGCGCCGACATGGCCATGCACACCGTCGCGAACGGGCAGCACGACCAGTACGGCATGTACTCCGGTTGGGACATCTACCACTCGCTGTCCCAGTTGCAGGCGATGCTCGACCCGGTCCCGGCAGGCGACATGGTGCAATCGCAGCTCAACTACTACAGCGAAGACCACCTGTTGCAGCAATGGGGCTACCTGCAGGACAACAACTACGTAATGGTCGGCGACCCCATGCAGTCGATCATCGCCGACTTCTACGCGTTCGGCGCGCACAATTTCGATACCGCAACGGCATTGAAGGACATGCTCGCGCAGGCCACCACGGTCAACGACGTGCGGCCCGGCGAGGCACTGGAAGCCAAGTACGGCTACCTACCCGAGGACGGCAGCTACGGCTGCTGCAACCCGCACGGCCAGGTGCCGACGCTCGAGGAGTACAACAGCGAGGACCTCGCGCTGTCGTTCTTCGCCGACGCGCTCGGCGACCACAAGAATGCAGCCATGCTGCGGGCCCGGGCGAATAACTGGGAGAACGTCTTCAACCCGGTGAACAATCTGCTGAACCCGCGCAACGCCAACGGCCAGTTCGTGCCGGGCATCACCGGGACGACCAGCAACCATTACGTCGAGGGCGACGCGTACGAGTACATGTGGAACGTCCCGAACAATTACGCGGCGCTGTTCTCCCTGCTGGGCGGAAACTCCAAGGTCGCGCCCATGCTGCGGGACTATCTGTCGCAGCCGAACGGGTTCGGCATGTTCGCGCAGCTGACCAACGAGTTCGACTTCGGCGAGCAATACATGGGGCTCTACGCCGGTGACCCGGCCGGCACCCAGCAGGCCGTCAACAACATCCGCAACACCATGTACCAGCCCGGTCCGAGCCTGGACAACAACGACGACCTCGGCGCCAACAGCTCGACGTTCATCTGGGAGATGCTCGGCATGTACCCGGAGAACTCGGGTAGCGACAACCTGGTCTTCAACAGCCCTGGGTTCCCCTACACACAGATCACCCTGCCGAACGGCAAGACGATCACCAACAACGCCCCGGGCGCGTCGCCGACCAACTTCTACGTGGCCAACCTGAAGCTCAACGGCAGCCCGTACCCGAAGCTGTACGTGCCGTTCTCGACGCTGAGCCAGGGCGCCACGCTGGACTGGACGCTCAGCCCGACGCCCACCACATGGGGCACCGCGCCGCAGGCCGCCCCGCCCTCCTACAGCGACGGGCTGCGTCCGGTCGTGGGATACCTCGCAAGCCCGCAGGTCACCGTCGCTCCCGGCGGCACTGCGACCGTGACGCTCGGTGGGGCGAACGCGACCAACGCAGCGCAGACGATGCAGGTCAGCCCGTCGGCGCCGTCCGGAGTGAGCGTGACCGCGTCCAACAACGGCATCGTGCGCATCCCCCCGAACGGCCGTAGCACGATCACGCTCACGATCAAGCCGGGCGCGAACACCCCGCAGAACTTCTACTCAGTGCCGATCACGCTCAGCGTCGGCGACACACCGCTGCCCGGGCTCACCCTGACCGTATTGGTCGCCCAGCCGGGCAGCCTGCTCGCGGCCTACAACAACGTCGGCGTCTCCGACGACAGCAACGTCAGCGAAGGCAACTTCGACGGCGGCGTGCGCAGCTACTCGGCCCAGGCGCTCGCCGCCCAGGGCGTCACGCCGGGCAGCACCGTGACCGCCGGCGGCATCAGCTACACGTGGCCGCCGTCGGCACCGGGCTTCCCCAGCGATGCCGTCGCGTCCGGCCAGTCCGTGACGCTCAACGCCCCGGCCGGCACACAACAGGTCGGCTTCCTCGGCGCCGCCACCGGCGGGCCAAGCCAGGGCCTGGCGACGCTCACCTACTCCGACGGGAGCACGTCAAAGTTCTGGCTCGGCTTGTCCGACTGGACGCTCAACGCGGGTCGGTCACAGCCGTCATACGGCAACGTGATCGCGATCAGCACGCCGTACCGCAACTGCGCCGGTTGCAGCGGCGGCCGGGACAACACAGTGACCGACATCTTCTCGGCGGCGCTGCCGGTCGACCCCAACAAGACGCTCGCCAGTGTGACCCTGCCGAACGGCGCTACCCAGGGCCAGTTGCACATCTTCTCGATCGGCACGGCAACCTCGCCGATGAGCGGTGCGGTGGTGACTTCCGTATCGCCGGCCTCGGCGACTGCCGGTGACGTCGTGACGATCAACGGATCCGGGTTCGGCGCCACCCAGGGCACCGGCTACGTGGCGTTCTCCGACAACGGCACGAACTGGGGCGCCCCGGGTAACGTGGCGGCGTTCCAGATCGACAGCTGGAGCGACACGCAGATCACGTTCACCGTGCCGACCCCGAGCGGCACGAACGGGGTGTTTCACGTGTGGCCCGGCACCACGGCGATGGTCACCGTGGTGAACGCCGCCGCGCAGATGTCCGACACCGCCGCACTGGGCATCTCGCCGACCGCCAACCCTGCCGACTACTACAACAACGCCGGCATCTCCGCGGACAGCAACCAGGCGTGCGCCAACTACGACGGCGACGGATTCAGCTACTCCGCCGACGCGCTGGCCCCGGCCGGGCTCACGCCGGGCGGCACGGTGACCACGGACGGGTTGACCTACACCTCGCCCAACGTGCAGCCCTGCCAGATGGACAACATCCTGGCCGCCGGGCAGACCATGAAGGTGAACGGCGCATCGGGTGCCACGAAGCTCGGCCTACTCGGCTCCTCCACGAACGGCAGCGCGCAGGGAACCATCACGGTGAACTACGCCGACGGGACGTCGACGACAGCCACGCTGTACTTCGGTGACTGGGCCCAGTCGCCGTCCAACGGCAACATTACTGTCGCCACCACGCCTTACCGCAACTCGACGGGCGGCACGTCGCAGCCGATCACCATGTATGTGTTCGCGGCGGAGGTGCCGCTGAACTCGGCGAAGACAGTGGCCTCGGTGACGTTCCCCAGCGTCTCCAACCGGGTGGGCGGCGGCATCACCGCGATGCACGTGCTGGCGCTGACAACGGGCTAGACGCGGGCGCCCGCTGCTCGCTCGGCTGCTCGGCGTGGATATAACGGCCACCGCGGAACAGCGATGCCGCCGCGCCGATCAGCGACATCACGATCGCCACGGTGAACACGATCACCAGACCATGGTGGAACGGGCCGGAGATCAGCTGCGGGAAGAACTGCTTGCTGGTCAACGCGGAAAGGTCAGCGTCCTGGGTGGCCGACGCGGGCAGGCCGTCCAGCATCGTGCTGATCGGGTTGTAGCCGAGAAATGCGGCGAACAGGCTGCCCACCGGCGGCTGGTGGCCGACGGTCGCCGCCGTCGCGTGAGGAACGCCGTGCGCGGCGAGCCCGGTGGTAAGGGCACTCGGCAGGGTGGCAGCCAGCCCGATGATCATCATGGTGAAGAAGATGCCGATGGACAGCGACGTTCCGGCGTTGAAGAAGGTGGCCCGCATACCGGACGCGGCGCCGCGTTGGCGCGCCGGAACGCTATTCATGATCGCCGTGGTGTTCGGCGCGGAGAAGAGCCCGGATCCGATGCCGTTCAGCACGAGCAGCGCGGCGAACGCGCCGTAGTTGAAGTTCGCCGGTAGCAGCATCAGGCCGAGGAAGCTCGCCGCGACCAGCAGCAGTCCGCCGGTGGCGAACGTCCGAGCGCCGAATCGGTCGGACAGGAACCCTGAGACCGGCCCGGCCACCAGGAACGCGACCGTCAGCGGCAGCAGGTAGATGCCCGCCCACAGGGGGGTCTGCTCGAAGCTGTATCCGTGCAGCGGCAGCCAGATTCCCTGCAGCCAGATGATCAGCATGAACTGAAGTCCGCCGCGCCCGACCGACGCGAGCAGCCCAGCCAGGTTGCCGGCGGAGAACGCCCTGATCCGGAACAGCGACAGGTGGAACATGGGATCGGCGACCTTCGTCTCCACCACGCAGAACGCCACGAGCAGCGCCACGCCGCCGATAAGGCCGGCCAGCACCCACGGGTTCGTCCAGCCCATGTCGTGCCCGCCGTAGGGCTGGATGCCGTAGGTGATCGCTGCCAGCAGCGCGGTCAGCCCGCCGGCGAACAGCAAGTTGCCCCACCAGTCGATGCGAGCCGCCACCCGTGCGCTGGTTTCCTTCAGGCTGTGGTACGACCAGACCGTGCCGAGCAGGCCGAAGGGCACCGAGACGAAGAACACCAGCCGCCAGTGCACCGGCGCCAGCAGTCCGCCGACGACCAGCCCGATGAACGAACCGGCGATGGCCGCCACCTGGTTGATGCCCAGCGCCAGGCCACGCCGTTC
>JBKOXO010000082.1:0-12402 GCA_046744105.1 Actinomycetota bacterium | reverse complement strand
CATCGGCGCTGTGCCCGTTCGGCAGGTGGACCAGCCGCACCGACCGACTCGCCCGGTCGACCAGAGTGCCGATCGCCGAGCGGCTGTGCCGACCGACGATCAGTCGGTCGCCCTCCCAGTCGCCGATCCGACTGCGTGTCTTGACGATCTCCGGTCGACGGTGGATCAAGATCGCCGGGGCAACGAAGCAGTGTTGCGACGAGGCTTAGAACTCACCCGGCGACACGGGTCAGTTTTCAACCGTCGCTGACAGTGGTCGCGCCGTAGCGCACGGGCCAGTCGCGGGAATAGCATTGATGCACTCCCAGGGCTTGCCAGGTCGGCCTCCCGCCCGCGAGAGAGCGACCTGTCCGTGCCTTGTCCTGAGGGTGGCGGATGCGGGTGCCGCCGCGGATTGGGCGTGACGGCGTTCGAGCGCCGGAACGGCGGGGCGGCGATGGCGATGACGCAGCAGTATCTGGCTGGGGAGTTGTCGTTGCTACTGGCACAGATCGGGGAGTTGGCGACCAGCCCTGCGGGCGCGGGCGCAGCGGCGTTGTTGCGCCGGGAGGCGGAGACACTGCCGCCGGGAGCGTTGGGGCCGGTGGCGACGCGTGGCTTGCAGTTGATCGACGAGTTGTGTTGGTGCTCGCTGGCCGAGGGCGATGTGGCCGTTTTCGAGAGACAGGCCGAGGTGTGCGCGCGGCTGTTCGAGTTCGGTGTGTGCGCCGACCTGCTGGATGAGGTCTAGAGCTGGGGTGGTGGGCAATGACGGACGAGCAGGAGCCGCAGGTCTCTGAGGCGCAGATTGCCGTGCACTGGCGTGAGGAGGAGTACTACCAGCCGCCGACCCGGTTCGTCGCGCAGGCGAATGCCGCCGATCCGGCGATCTTGGAGCGCTTCCGGGAGGAGAACTTCCCCGAGTGCTTCAAGGAGTACGCCGACCTGCTCGACTGGGATCAGTACTGGCACACCACGCTCGACACCAGCAACCCCCCGTTCTGGAAGTGGTTCGTGGGCGGGCGGCTCAACGCGTCCCACAACTGCGTCGACCGGCACCTGGCCCGCGACCGGAACAAGGCGGCGCTGATCTGGGTTCCCGAACCGGAAAGCGAATCGCCGCAGTCGATCACCTACCAGGAGCTCTACAAGCGGGTGAACGAGTTCGCCGCCCTGCTCCGCGACTTCGGCGGCGTCCAGGCCGGTGACCGGATCACGTTCCACATGCCGATGGTTCCCGACCTGCCGGTGAGCATGCTGGCCTGCGCTCGGCTCGGGGTGATCCACTCCGAGGTGTTCGGTGGGTTTAGCGGCGCGGCGTGCGGCGACCGGATCGCCGACTCGCAGAGCCACATCCTGGTGACGATGGACGGCTACTACCGCAATGGCGAGCTGATCGACCACAAGGTCAAGGCGGATGAGGCGCTGGCTCGAGCCAAGGAAGAGGGCCACGAGGTCGACAAGGTGCTGGTGTGGCGGCGCCATACCGGCGAGTACGCGTCGAAGAGCCCGATGGTCGAGGGCCGCGACTTCTTCGTGGACGAGGTGCTCCCGCAATATCGCGGCCGGATCGTCGAGCCGGTGTCCATGCCGGCGGAGGCGCCGTTGTTTTTGATGTACACCAGCGGTACGACCGGCAAACCGAAGGGCTGTCAGCACAGCACCGGCGGCTACCTGGCTTATGTCACCGGGACTTCGAAGTATTACCAGGACATTCATCCCGAGGACACGTACTGGTGCGCCGCAGACATCGGCTGGATCACCGGGCACTCCTACATCGTCTACGGACCGCTGTCGCTGGGAACGACGAGCGTGATCTATGAAGGTGTGCCCACGTACCCAGATGCTGGGCGGCTGTGGCGTATCGCGGAACGGCTCGGGGTGACGATCTTCCACACCGCGCCTACCACGATTCGCATGCTGCGCAAGCTGGGCCCGGACGAGCCCGCCAAGTACAACACCCAGATCAAGCACATGACCACGGTGGGCGAGCCGATCGAGCCGGACGTGTGGCGCTGGTACTACCACAGTGTCGGCAAGGACCAGGCGGTCGTCGTGGACACCTGGTGGCAGACCGAGAACGGCGGCTTCCTCGGCTCGACGCTCCCGGCGCTGCAGTCGATGAAGCCGGGTAGCTGCGGCCCCGGCGTGCTCGGCATCTACCCCGTGATCTACGACGAGAACGGCGACGAGGTGCCGGCCGGTAGCGGCAGGGCGGGCAACATCTGTATCCGCAACCCGTGGCCCGGCATCTTCGAGACGATATGGGGCCAGCCGGAGCGGTTCGTGCAGACGTACTACGCGAAATACAACCGGGACGAGAAGAGCACCGACTGGCGCGACTGGCCCTACTTCGCCGGCGACGGCGCGGTGCAGGCTGCCGACGGCTACTTCCGGATCCTGGGTCGCGTCGATGACGTGATCAACGTGGCGGGGCACCGGCTGGGCACCAAGGAGCTCGAGTCGGCAAGCCTTACGGTCGACGAGGTGGCGGAGGCGGCCGCGGTCCCCGTGATGGACGAGCTGCGCGGGCGGGCGGTGGAGATGTACGTCTCGCTCAAGCCCGGGTTCTCGCCCGGCAAGGACATCGAGGACAAGGTGGTCGCCGCGATCGACCGGGACATCGGCAAGATCGCCCGCCCCAAGGCGGTGTGGATCGTGGCAGACATGCCCAAGACCCGCTCCGGCAAGATCATGCGACGCGTCATCGCGTCGATCTCCAACTTCGCCGACGTCGGCGACGTCACCACGCTGGCGAACCCGGAGATCGTCGACAGCATCCGGCACCAGGTGCAGGGCGAGAAGGTGGAGCGCGGCGAGACACCGCGTGAGCTCAGCGCGCAGGAACAGGAGGAGATCAAGGCGTTCGGCCAGGTCGAGTAGCCCAGACCGTGTCTGACGAAGTCCTGCGCAGCCCGCGGGACTTCTCAGACACGTTCTCAGGCCGGAACAGTCACCTCACCGGTCCGGCGCAGCTTGTGCCAGCGCAGCCGCACCCCATACAGGGCACTCGCAACTGACTGGATCACGACGAGGTACATCAACTGCCGGTACAGCACTTGCTGGAGTGGCAGTGTCCACAGTGGACGCATGCTCTCCTCGTCGAGCCGGAACGCGTACAGCGCCGCGGCGTACTGCACGGCCAGTAGGCCGAGCCAGGCGGACGCGGCGGTGGTCGCATTCCCGGCGAGCAGGCCGTACAGCGCGGCTAAGTCGATCAGCGGCGCGAGCAGCGGCAGCAACACCTGCAACAGGAACAGGTACGGCAGCCCGCGCCGTCCCAGCCACCCGGCCGGACCGCGCTCCACCATCGCCCGCTTGTGCTTCCACATCGCCTGCAACGTGCCGTAGCACCAGCGGTAACGCTGCCGCCACAACTGCCCGACACTCGCCGGCACCTCGGTCCAGGCACGCGCGTCGGGCGCGTACACCCGCCAGCCCGCGCCGGTTGCCCACCTTGGCGTTGCCGGACACGGCACCTACCTCCGGGTCGGCAAACGGCGCGACCAACCATGTCGTGTAGCGCGACGGCGATCCCGGTGTTCAGCGCGGCGGGCTTGCCGCCGTTCGGGCGCCGGGTTAGTCGAACGTTCGGGAGGGCAAGCGAGTGAACGTACCGCGGCCACGATGCCGGCGCGCTCGTTGTAGGCAGGCACGACGACCGATACGGGTGGTAGATACCGCAGTGGCTGGCGATCGCGGCGGCGGTGCCGCCGGGCGAACAGGAGAAGTACGCCCACCCGGGCCAAAGACAGCGCACCGGCGATAGCGAACGCCCACCACAGCAGGTGCGTGAACCATCCGGCGCCCGAGCACCGCGAAGATCAGCGCGCTGCCCCGCGCGCGCTGCGAGAACGACGCCTGGTGCCACGGCGGCGTCTGGCCCGCCGCCTGTGACACCGTCACGAACCGGTAGCCGCGAGCGGACAGCGCGGGAACGAGCCGGGCGAGGGCGGTGACCGTCTGCGAGCGGCCGGAGCAGGTTGGTCGTGTATCCGGTGGCCGCGGCGATGGCGAGCTGCGTCTGGTCAAGCTCCAGCCGCTCCTGCCACGCGGGCAGACTCGCGAGGTCAGGGTGCGTGAACGTGTGGACGCCGATCTCGTCGCCGTCGTGGATCATGCGACGGAGCAACTCCGCATGCGCGGCAACGTTCTCGCCGATGACGAAGAACGTGGCCGGTACGCGGTAGCGCTCCAGGACCGCGAGCACCCGGGGCGTCCACGCGCTGGGCCCGTCGTCGAGGGTCAGCGCGACGGTTCGGTCCGGTACCCGGGCCCCGGCGCGCCGCGACTGCGCCTCGAGCAGCGGGCCCCTGGAGCGGACCGCGGGTGGGACACCGGCGCGCTCGGCCGGCCCGCGCACGGGCGTGTGCGGTCCCTCACCGTGGTGGCCGTGCGTGTAGCCGGCGATCGCCAGTAGCAGCGTCGCCACGACCAGGACGGCCGCGAGCAGCAGCCAGTGCGATCGCGGATCGCGGTCTTGCGCGCCCGTCACGGGTGCCGGGTGTGACCTGGCGGCGTGGGCGGCTTGTTGCCGCGCGTGTGCGCTGACGAGGACGGGGCCGCCCCCCGTGTGGTTGGTGTCGAGGTGGGCGTCGACGTCAGCGCCGCCGCTGGCGAGGTGGCCGCCGCGACGGGTGTGGGCACGGCGTGTGTCGGACTCGCCACCACGGCGCGTGAGCTGCTGACCGAAGGGGTCGTCGGGGGTGTCGCGACGGCGCTTGCCGGCTCGTTACCCGGCTGGGCCGCCGGACTCGGGGTCGGCAGTCGCACCGGTCGAGTGAACCCGGGCATCGGTACGCCACTGAGCAAACTGACAAGCAACACGACTGTGGCGGTGACCAGGGCAGCGGCTGCGGTACGGATGCCGACCCGTAGCGCCCGCGGCCGCGCACCGGTCGCGTCGGCGAACACGGTCAGGTGCCTGTTGTGCCGGCCCAACCGGGATCCTCTCGCCGTGGGCGTACGTAGAGCTAATCGACCGGAGCAGGCACAGCGTTACTGGCTCATCCGCCGGGCGCGTCGCTCGGCACCGCCCCCGAGGGGTAGATGCCTCGCACCGCACGCAAGCTCGCTGCGCTCGCGCGGCCGGCGGGCTCTTCGCGCAAGCGCTCATCGCACCGGCGGATCTAACGGAATTCAGCCGGCGACGTCTAGGTTGGGTGTATTAGGTCGGTGTCGGCGCTGCTACGCTGTGATTGCGACCAGCCTCCGTTTCGGCGGGGGCGTGCAAGCGGAAGCCAAAGCCTCCCACCCGAGCCGCTCACGGCGCGCCGGGTCCGGTCCGTGGTGTCGTCGTTCGCGGACGGGTCGGAGAGCAGGCCCCGCGTGCACTAGCAGCGGGGCCTTTCGCATGTCGTGGGGCGCCGGCCCGATATAGCAACAGGAACGACCAAGGAGGTCACATCAGCTCTGAACCTAGGATCAACGACCGGATCCGCGTGCCCGAGGTGCGACTCGTCGGACCCGAGGGCGAGCAAGTCGGCATAGTCCCCATCGGCAAGGCGCTCGAGCTCGCCGCCGAATCTGACCTGGATCTGGTCGAGGTCGCCCCGATGGCCCGCCCCCCCGTCGCGAAGCTCATGGACTACGGAAAGTTCAAGTACGAGAGCGCGCAGAAGGCACGCGAGGCCCGGCGCAACCAGACCCTCACCGTCATCAAGGAGATGAAGCTCCGCCCCAAGATCGACTCGCACGACTACCAGACCAAGAAGGGTCACGTCGAGCGGTTCCTCAGGCAGGGCGACAAGGTGAAGGTCACGATCATGTTCCGCGGACGCGAGCAGTCCCGCCCGGAACTGGGCTTCCGGCTGCTGCAGCGTCTCGCCGACGACATCCAGGAGCTTGGATTCGTGGAGTCGTCCCCGAAACAGGACGGCCGCAACATGATCATGGTGGTCGCGCCGCACCGGAATGTGAAGCCCGCCAGGCACGCGGGCCCGGCCGCCGGCCGTAGCCGCGCATAGAAGGAATCATCGATGCCCAAGAACAAGACCCATAGCGGCACCAAGAAGCGTGTCAAGGTGACCGGCACCGGCAAGCTGCTCACGCAGCGGGCCGGCAAGCGGCACAACTTCGAGCGCAAGCCGTCTACGCTGACCCGCCGGCTGACCGGCACGACCGAGGTCGCGCCCGCCGACAGGCCGCGCGTGAAGAAGCTGCTCGGCCGCTAACCCACCCGCCCATACCTCCCGCAGCCGCCTCGACGGCGGCCCGATCTGTTCAAGGAAGCCACCGTGGCACGCGTCAAGCGGGCACTGAACGCCCATAAGAAGCGCCGCAGCACACTCGAGGCTGCATCCGGTTACCGGGGGCAGCGCTCCCGGCTGTACCGCAAGGCCAAAGAGCAGCTGCTGCACTCCTCGACCTATGCCTATCGCGACCGCAAGGCGCGCAAGGGCGACTTCCGGCAGCTGTGGATCATACGAATCAACGCAGCAGCACGCGCGAACGACATCACCTACAACCGCCTCGTCCAGGGCTTGCGCCTCTCCGGCGTCACCGTCGACCGCAAGGTGCTGGCCGACCTCGCCGTCGCTGATGCGGCCGCCTTCGCCGCCCTCGTGCAGGTAGCCAAGGACGCGGTCGCGGCGAACGGCGCCGGCAGTTCCGCGGCTTGATCGCCGACACCAACGCCCGGCTCGTGGCGGCCCGGCGGCTCACCCGCCGCCAGGCTCGTCGCGAGGCCGGGCGCTTCCTCGCAGAAGGTGCCCAGGCGGTACGCGAAGCGTTGCGGCGTCCGAAGGCGGTGCTGTCGATCTTCGCCACCGCCGAGGCGCTCGAGCGCAACACCGAACTCGTCGAGGCGGCCCGCACGGCCGGCATCCGGGTCGACGAGGTCAGCGTGCGCGCGGCGGCGGGACTTTCCGAGACGGTGCGCCCGCAGGGGATCGTTGCCGTGTGCCGAACGGTGCACGTGCCGCTGCGCAAGGCGTTCGAGACCGATCGGCGGCTGGTCGCCGTGCTCGTCGACGCCAACGACCCGGGAAATGCCGGCACGATCCTGCGCACTGCGGATGCGGCCGGTGCGACCGCGGTGCTCTTCGCCGGCGACAGCGTCGACCCGTACAACGGCAAAGTCGTGCGCGCCTCAGCCGGCAGCATCTTCCACCTGGACGTGGTTACCGACGTCACCGCCGCCGACGCCGTCGCAGCGGCACGCGCGGCCGGCTGCACGGTCCTTGCCGCGACCGGGGCCGGCACCCACGACCTGGACGATCTGATCGAAGGCCACTCACTTGATAAGGCGACGGCGTGGCTGTTCGGCAACGAGGCGAACGGCCTGCCCCGCGAGGTGATCGACTCGGCCGACCGCAGCGTCCGGGTGCCCGTGTACGGTCAGGCCGAAAGTCTCAACGTGGCGGCTGCCGCCGCGGTCTGCCTGTACGCATCGGCCCGCGGGCAGCGTGCCTGAGCGGCCCGGCATGGCGTGCGTGATACGTTCGCGTGGCTTCACCATCCCCTGCGAAAGGTCGCACGTTTCCCCATGAGTTACATCAAGCTGCCGGTTTTCGAAGACTCCGGATATGTGGTCCTGGACCGCTACGACCAGTCCCAAGACCCGGCCGAGTGGCTCGACATCGAGTACGTCGACTGGAAGTCGTCGGGCGACACGCGCTTCGCGCCGCTGGCCAGCGCCTACGGTGACCTGGAGTGCAACGGCTTCTGGCACCACACCCCGCCGAAGACCGACAAGGACGGCGTCTGGGTGCCGCAGAACATCGCGAAGGCCGCGCGACTCAAGGCCCGTGCCGAGGAGCCGGGCGCCAACATCGGCCGCTGCCGGGTGATCGAACTGCAGCCGAACATTTACGCCGATTGCGTGTACAACTTGCACCGCGATGACAACAACCGGCTCAACCCCGAGGGCACCGGCTGGGTGGTGCGCGGGTTCTTCAACCTCACCGACGACCCCGACTCGGTCATGGTCTTGCGCGAGGACGTCGACGATCCGTCGACGGAGACGCGCATCCCGCTGCCGGCCGGCGCCCAGGTCATCATCGACACGCAGCGGCTGTGGCACGCGGTGTGGCATCCGGGCCCGCAGCCGCGGTACTGCCTCATCACGTCCTGGGAATCCGGTCCCGAGCTCGAGGCCTACATCAGCGCGCACAACCCGCAGAGCAAGGTCGAAAGCAAGCCGCTCGACCCTGATTTCGCCGAGCGGGCGTACGAGGACGTCGCGCAGCGCAAGGCGGCCCGGGCCGCTGCCCGGGCGGCTGCGGGGATGGATTCGCCGACGGCCGAGGTCAAGTCCGAGGCCTGAGGGGACGCGCCGCCCGGATATCGCCTGCGGGCCGGACCATAGACTCGGTCGCACCACCTCCAGCAAGGACGTTCCGTGACGTACGACCCTGTCGAGCCGGCCGCGCTTTCGCCTGAGCAGCTGCAGCACAATGCCGACGAGGCGCTAGCCGCCATCGCGAAGGCGGCCGACCTGGACGAGCTCAAGGCCGCCCGTCTCGCGCATGCGGGCGACGGCTCCCCGCTCGCGCTGGCCAACCGGGAGATCGGACAGTTGCCCCCGGCCGCGCGGGCTGCCGCCGGCAAACGGGTCGGCGAGTCGCGTGCGGCGGTCCGGGCGGCGCTCGCTACTCGCCAGGCCGAACTCGAGGCTGAGCGTGACGCCCGGGTGCTGGTCGACGAGGCCGTCGACGTCACCCTGCCCTGGGACCGGCGCATCGAAGGCGCGCGGCATCCGCTCACTACGCTTTCGGAGTTCATAGGCGACGTGTTTGTCGCGATGGGCTACGAAGTGCTGGAAGGCCCCGAGGTCGAGACCGAGTGGCTGAGCTTCGATGCGCTGAACATCGGCCCGGATCATCCGACCCGCACCCTTATGGACACGTTCTACGTAGCCCCGCCCGGCTCAGGTCTGGTGCTGCGCCCGCACACCTCGCCGGTGCAGGCCCGCGCGATGCTCGAACGCGAACCGCCCATCTACATCATCTGCCCGGGCAAGACGTTCCGCACCGACGAGCTCGACGCGACACACTCGCCGGTGTTCCACCAGGTCGAGGGACTCGTCGTCGACGAGGGCATCACCATGGCGCACCTCAAGGGCACCCTCGACCATATGGCCCAGGCGTTCTTCGGACCGGGCATCGTCACCCGGCTGCGTCCGTCGTACTTCCCGTTCACCGAGCCGAGTGCCGAGCCCGACCTGCTGTGCTTCGTCTGCCGCGGCCAGTCGGTCGGCAATCCGGACTGGAACTGCCGTACCTGTAACAGCGAGGGCTGGATCGAGTGGGGCGGTTGCGGCATGGTCAACCCCCGGGTGTTGCGTGCGTGCGGCATCGACCCCGACCGCTATTCGGGGTTCGCGTTCGGCATGGGCGTCGAGCGCACCCTGATGTTCCGCAACAACGCCGACGACATGCGCGACATGCTCGAGGGCGACGCGCGGTTCACCCAGCCGTTCGGGATGGAGCCGTAATGCGCGCGTCCGTCAGCTGGGTCGCGGGGTACGTCGAGCTTCCACAGGGCACGACGCCGCGTGAGGTTGGCAACGCCCTCGTACGGGTGGGCCTCGAGGTCGAGCGCGTCGACTCGCCCGCCGAGGCGATGTCCGGGCCGATCGTCGTGGGCCGCGTCCTGTCGTTCGAGGGGGAGCCGCAGCAGAACGGCAAGACCATACGCTGGTGTACGGTCGATGTCGGCGAGGGTGAGCCGCGGGGCATCGTGTGCGGTGCGCTGAACTTCGCCGAGGGCGATCTCGTCGTGGTGGCGCTGCCGGGCGCGGTGCTGCCTGGCGGCTTCGCGATCAGCGCGCGCAAGACGTACGGCCATGTGTCGGACGGGATGATCTGCTCGGCCAGGGAGCTGCGCATCGGCGACGACCACACCGGCATCCTCGTGCTGCCGCCCGATGCCGGGGAGCCCGGCGACGACGCAGTCGACGTGCTGGGGCTGCGGGACGCAGTCCTCGATATCGCGGTCACGCCCGACCGCGGGTACTGCCTGTCGGTTCGCGGATTGGCGCGCGAGGCGGCGGCGGCGTTTGAGGCGCCTTTCCACGACGTCACCGAGTCGGTGACCGTGCCGCCGGTCGACGGGCGGGCCTACCCGGTCGGCGACGTCGATCCGGCGTGCGCCGACATGTACTCGATCCGGGCCGTGACCGGCCTTGATCCCGAAGCGCCGACCCCGTCCTGGATGCAGGCCCGGCTGCGCCAGTCGGGCATGCGGCCGATCTCGCTGGCCGTCGACGTGACCAATTACGTGATGCTCGAGACGGGCCAGCCGCTGCACGCCTTCGACCGCCGCAAGCTCAGTGGGCCGATCGGGGTACGCCGCGCCCGGTCCGGCGAGACGCTTCGCACCCTCGATGGTGTAGAGCGCAGTCTCGATCCCGACGACATGCTCGTCGTCGACGGCCGTGGCCCTATCAACATCGGCGGCATCATGGGCGGGGCCTCGACGGGGATCGACGCGTCGACGGTCGAGGTGGTGCTCGAGGCGGCGCACTGGGACCCGGCCTCGATCTCGCGCACGGCGCGCCGTCACAAGCTGCCCAGTGAGGCGGCGAAACGGTTCGAGCGGGGCGTCGACCCCGACATCGCGGCGGTGGCGCTGCAGCACTGCGTCGACCTGCTCGTCGAGCACGGCGGTGCGAGCGCTGCTCCAGGGTTCACCGTGGTGGGCGAGGGCCCGCAGCGGGTCGAGATCACGCTTCCCGTCGGCCGCCCGGCGGCGACCGCGGGCATGCCGATCGACGCGACCAGCGTCGTCGCCCGCCTCACCCAAGTGGGCTGCGAGGTCGCAGGCGGCGGCGTGCTGCGCGTGCACCCGCCGAGCTGGCGTCCCGACCTGATCGACCCGGCGGACCTCGACGAGGAGGTCATCCGCCTCGAGGGCTACGACAAGATCCCGTCGCAGTTACCGACCCCGCCGCCTGGGCGCGGGCTTACCGCCGAACAGCAGCTGCGGCGAGCCGTGTCGCGGGCGCTCGGCGCAGCCGGGTACACGGAGGTGCTCAGCTCCGTGTTCGCGTCGCCGTCGGTGCACGACGCGTTCGGTCTCGCGCCGGACGACCCACGCCGGGGCGCCGCCCGGGTGCTCAATCCGCTCTCGGACGCCGAGCCGGAGCTGCGTACGTCGCTGCTGCCCGGCCTGCTGGCCACGCTGCGCCGTAACGTCGGCCGCGGCATCCGCGACCTCGCACTGTTCGAGACCGGGCTGGTGTACCTGCCGACGGCCGGCGCGCCCTCGGCACCGGTGCTCGGCGTGGAGCACCGGCCCTCCATTGAGGAAGTCGCCGCGCTGTATGCGGCGGTGCCGCCGCAGCCACGCCACCTTGCGGTGGCGTTGGCCGGCGAGATCGCCCGCGCAGGCTGGTGGGGTGCGGGGCGGGCCGCGAACTGGGCCGACGCCGTGCAGGCGGCGCGCAGCGTTGCGCGGGCGGCCCGCGCCGACCTCACCGTACGGGCCGCCGAGTACGCGCCGTGGCATCCCGGGCGCTGCGCTGAGCTGTCGCTGGGCGACGTCGTCGTCGGCTACGCCGGCGAGCTGCACCCGCGTGTGGTCGCCGCACTCCACCTGCCGCCGCGCACCGCGGCCATGGAGCTCGACCTCGACGCGTTCTCGCCGCCGGCGCCCGCCCAGGCGCCGCGAGTCTCGCCGTTCCCGCCCGTTCTGCTCGATATCGCTCTTGTGGTGCCCTCCGACGTTCCGGCGACGACCCTGATGGCCGCGGTACGTGAGGGTGCCGGCGAGTTGCTCGAGTCGGCGCGGCTGTTCGACCTTTTTGCCGACGCGGAACGGCTCGGACCCGACCGCAAGTCGCTGGCGTTCTCGCTGCGGTTCCGGGCGCCGGACCGGACGTTGACCGGCGAGGAGGCGGCGGCGGCTCGCGACGCCGCGGTCGCCCGCGCAGCGCAGCTCTGCGGCGCAGTGCTACGCGGGTGAGCGGAGGCGTGCGGTGGGTGGACGAGCTGGCGGCGCACAAGCTCGTGCGGCGCACGCAGAATCCCAACGATCGCCGACGCAATGTCGTGACGATCACCGCGGCGGGTCGCCGCCGCCTTGACGCGCTGGATACGCGGCTACGCCGAGCTCAGCGCGACCTGCTGGGCACGTTGTCCGACAAGGAGCGTGATCAGCTGGCCGCCCTGCTCGGGCGGCTACTCGGGTTGTAGATGTTTCAGCGCTTCGCGCAGGGACAGCGGGCTCAGCTCGTGCGCCGCGACGAATGCGCGTACCCAGTCGGGCTCGGTCCGGGCGTAGTCGCGTAGCGCCCAGCCAATTGCCTTGCGCAGGAAGAAGTCGCGGTCCTCCAGATTGGCCACGATGGCGTTGCTGAGCAGCTCGGTGTCCGTCGCGCTGCGCAGTCCGACCTGGCAGATCACCGAGGCCCGGCGCAGCCAGCGATCCTGGTCGCGGGCCCAGGCGTGCACCACAGGGCGCAGTTCTTCCGGATAGGCA
>JBKOXO010000117.1:0-14314 GCA_046744105.1 Actinomycetota bacterium | reverse complement strand
GTCGGCGCTCGCTCGGCCGCGAGCACCACGAGTCGGAGTCGAGATCTGAGCATGTCGCCACCCGCGGCTAGGTTTCAGGTCAGTTCAGCAAAGTACCTGGTTACCGCACAATTCGCTAGATGATTCAGCTCATCAAAGAAGGAAGCCCTTGACCTGGCGGTCGGCCTCGTCGCGGGCCCAGACTACGACGACATCGGCGATCGTTCCGTTGCCGATCCACTTCTTGGCGCCGTT
Source organism: Actinomycetota bacterium (assembly GCA_046744105.1). Lineage (GTDB taxonomy): Bacteria > Actinomycetota > Actinomycetes > Mycobacteriales > Jatrophihabitantaceae > DASXRA01. The sequence goes on along the minus strand of JBKOXO010000117.1, from coordinate 14,080 downwards.
GATCGTCCAGGTGTCGCCGTCGCGGCCGGCCGTGGTTTCCAGCGCGACGGAGTCCGAGCCGTGCGTTGGTTCGGTGAGCGCGAATGCGCCGATCTTGGTTAGCTGGGCCATATCCGGCAGCCACTGCCGCTTTTGTTCCTCGGAGCCGAGCATGGCGATCGACTGCATCGCCAGTCCGGCCTGCACGCCGAGGAATGTGCCGAGGCTGCCGTCCCCGCGGTTGAGCTCCATGTGGATGAGGCCGGTGGCGATCGGGCTCATCGGCGGGCATCCGTAGCCGGAGATGCCGTCACCGACGATGCCCAGTTCGCCTAGACTGTTCACGAGCGGCCAGGGGAACTCGGCACGCTCCCAGTAGCCGTTGATCACAGGGAGCACCTCGTCGTCAACGAACGCGCGGGTCTTGTCCAGGTAGGCCAGTTCCTCGGCGGTGAGCTGCTCGCGGATCTTGGAGTAATCGGTGCCGCGGGCGCGGCCGATGGTGTCGAGCATGTCGTGACCCTCAGTTGTCGAAGACGTGGGTGGTGTGGGGCGTCGGACGAGCGGGGGCAGACCGCCGCCGCCGAGCTGCTCCGGGGCCGGCCTCAGCGTGCCGGACCGCGATTGCATCGCTAGTCGCGTCGACCGTCGGGCGGCGATTGGCGTGTCACTGGATGACAAGGGCTCGCGGCACCTTGACGGTGCGTGAGCGCAGCCATTCGCCGAGGGCCTTCGCCTGCGTGTCCAGTCGCAGCGTGGACGTGGCGCCCGCACCGAGCAGCCCTCGGATGACGAAGTTGACCGCCTTGAGGTTGGGCAGCTCGTAGCGCGATATCTCCAGCTCGCGTGTTTCGGGGAGAAGGCGGCGCAGTTCCGCGACGGTGAGGGTCGACGCCAGCCAGCCCCAGCCCTCAGGGTCGCGTACCCAAATGCCGAGATTCGCGTCGCCGCCCTTGTCGCCGGAACGAGCGTGGACGATCTCGCCGAGTGATGCGACGACCATCTCGCCCGGCCACGCTGCCGGCATCGGTTCGGCGGGCGATGGTTCGGAGTGCGGACTAACGGTGCCGCCGGACTTTGGCGCTGCGATGAGCTCAGTCTTGCCGTGGTAGTGGTGGACGGTGTGGTGCAGCTCGCGCTGGTCGAGCAAGGCGGGCCAGTAGGCGCCGAAGGCTGAGCCCGGCTGGGGCGGTGCGAGCGAGTACAACCCTGGGTAGCTCGAGAGCGCCAACTCGACCATCCGTGACGAAAAGGTGTGCCCGGCGGCCTCCCGCGTGCCCTGCACCGTGATCCTGAGCAGCTCCGTTCCCGCGTTCTGCTCGTCGGCATCGGCCTTTGCGTTCCCGATCCGGTCGATCGCAACGGCCTCGATCCCCGCGACGGGCTCGATGTGGCAGCAGACGAATCGCTCGACGAGGGCCGCCTTCGCGTCCAGGTCGGCGCCCGTGAGCGCGAGGGTCATGCTGTTCTGCCAGCCGCCTACCGCGGTGATTGCGACCTTGGTCGTGGCGGGCGGAGCCGAGCCGCGCACGCCATGGATGCGGACGCGATCGTCACCCAGGTCGGCCAGCTCGGCGGTATCGAGGTGCGCGATCACGTCGGGGTTGAGGTAGGCGGGTTCGCCGATCTCGTAGAGCAGCTGCGCGGTAACCGTGTCCTTGGTGACGGCGCCGCCGGTGCTCGGGTCCTTGGTGATCACCGAGGAGCCGTCGGCGGCGATCTCCGCGATCGGGAACCCGGGCTGTACGAGGTCGACGATTTCGCGGAACCCGGAAAAGTTTCCGCCGGTTGCCTGTGGCCCGCATTCGATGACGTGCCCGGCGGCGACCGCGCCGGCCAGGGCGTCGTAGTCCGCCGCAGTCCACTCGAACCACCAGGCGGCCGCACCGACGACGAGCGACGCGTCAGCGACCCGGCCGGTGATCACGATGTCCGCGCCGTGGCGGAGGGCGCACGCGATGCCGAGACCACCCAGATAGGCGTTAGCTGTCAGCGGCTGATACGTCCATGACGACAGCGGCTCACCGCTCGTGACGTGCGGCAGGGCGTGGCCCGCTTGCTGTAGCACGTCGAGCCGGCCGAAGACGTCGTCGCCGTCCACGTAGGAGATCCGCAAGTCGTGGCCACGGCGTGTCAGCAGTTGCCTGGCGGCCTCGGCCAGCCCCGCGGGGTTGAGCCCTCCGGCGTTCACGACGAGCTTGATGCCGTTGGCGACGAGGTGCTCGAGTGCCGTATCGAGGTGCTGCAGGAAGGTCGCCGCGTAGCCCTTGCTGGGATCTTTCGCACGCGCCTTGCCGAGGATCAGCATGGTGACCTCGGCGAGGTAGTCGCCGGTGAGCACGTCGATGCCGCCGGCTCGCGCCATGTCCGCCATGGCGGAGGCCCGGTCACCGTAGAAGCCCGAGCAGTTGCCGATGCGGATGGGACGCTGCCCGCGGGCGGTTGCCGCTCTCATGGTGAGCTCTCCGCTGCGGTGGCCGGGGAGCTGTCCGTCCGGCGTACCCAGACCGTGCCTTCGAGCCCGACGTCGCCGGAGGGGTGCTGTTCGATGAGCTCGAGGGTCATGGTGTCGCCCTCGGCGGCGGTGATGCGCGCGGTGTAGGCGACGTCGGCCGGCGCGTAGGCGGGTTTGCGCAGCCGGTAGCTGACCTTCGCGATCCGCCACTGTCCGCCGAGGCCTTCGCTGACGCTGCGCAGGGCAAGCGCCGCGCGCAGGTGGGAGTGCAGCGCCAGACCGTCATGGCCCTCGTCGCGTGCGTAGGTCTGGTCGAAGTGGATGCGGTGAGGGTTCCAGGTGGCCGCGCTGTAGCGGAACAGCTGAAGTGGCGTGACTGTCTGCTTGAGCGCTGGCAGCGCGTCTCCGATCTCGAAGCGCATGGTCATGACGGCTCCTGTACGGGGTTGCGCAGTACGACGGTGCGTCGGTTGCGGTTGAGGATCGTCCCGTCGGGGGACATGAAGGTGTGCGCGGTGGTGACGAAGACGCAGGGGCCGCCGCGGGTCTGTTTCGGAGTGACGGCCTGCAGCGTGGTCTCGAGCACCACCTCGGTGCCCGCGATCACGGGATTGACAAGCTCCATCTCCTCGCCGGCGCCCATGACCCGGAGCGCGAGGTTGGGATCGCCGATCGGCGTCTCGGCGTCCGGCGGCGTGCCGTCGGGCTGCAGCTGGGGCTCGGGTGTGCCGATGCCCCACTCGACGATGGCGGCGAGCAGGTTCGGCGGTGCGACGACGTCGGGGTACCCGGCGGCCTGTGCGGCGGCGCGGTCGTAGTGGCTCGGGTCTGTCGCGCCGATCGTCATCGCGTAGCGGCCGATGGTTAGCGCGTCGACCGTGCCGAGGCTGCGCCGGGACAGGACCGATCCGGTCCGTGGCTGCACTTCGGCGCAGTACCGCTCCAGCGGCGACCCGGGTTCAGGCGTGCAGGACATCCGGGTGCTCCTCACGGTGCAGGTCGGCGAGGATCTCCTCGGTCGCCTCGCCGAGCGGCGGCGCGACGTGCAGTGCTCCCACCGGTGAGTCGCTGAGCCGCAGCGCACAGCCCGGCACGGGCACCCGCCCGCGGCCGGGGTGCTGGATGTAGCGGATCATGCCGCGCTGGATCAGGTGTTCGTCGGCGTCGACCTCGCGGAGGGTCTTGACCGGTGCACACGGCACGCCCGCCGCCTGCAGCTCGCGGACCAGCTCGGCGCGGGTCCGCGTGCTGGTGTAGAACGAGACCTCCTGGTCCACCGCGTCGATGTTGGCAGCCCGGTCCTTCGCGGTGGCGAAGCGCGGGTTCTCGGCCAGCTCGGGCCGCCCGAGCACGGTGGTCACGCCGCGCCAGTGCCGCTCGGCGATGCAGATGATCGCGAGCCACCCGTCGCTGGCCGGGTAGATGTTGTACGGCGCGACCGCCATCCCGGAGTGCCGGTTCCCGGTGCGCTCCGGCAGGTCCCGGCCGGGGTTGTTGTGCAGCCCGCCCAGGCTCGAGGCCAGCATCGGGTAGATCGTGTCGTGCATGGATACCTCGACGAGCTGACCCCGCCCGGTTCGTTCGCGCTGGAACAGTGCCGCGCTGATCGCCGCGAACAAGTGGATGCCGCCGGAGAAGTCCACGAACGCGGCGCCGGCCTTGGTGGGTGGTCCGTCCGGCTCGCCGGTGGCTGAGGCGCTGCCGGACATCGCCTGCACTGTGATGTCCATGGCGGACATGTGCGCGTACGGGCCGGTGGACCCGTAGCCCTTGCCGGAGGCGACGATCAGCCGCGGGTTGTGCTCGAGTAGTCGCTGCGGGCTGAGCTGGAGGCGCTCCATCGTGCCGGGCGCGTAGTTTTCGATGAGCACGTCGGCGGTCTCGACCAGATCAAGCAACGTCCGGTGGCCCGGGTCGGTCTTCAGGTCCAGCACCACGCTGCGCTTGTTGGAGTTGAGCATCACGAACTCGTGGGACTCGACCGGGTCGTGCGAGCGGAACCGCAGGGGCTCGCCGCCGGGCGGCTCGATCTTGATGACCTCGGCGCCGAGTTGTGCGAACAGCAGGCCGCAATACGGGCCGTTGTAGATCTGGCCCAGTTCGAGGACTCTGATGCCATCAAATGTCTGCGGCATGGTGCTACTCCGCTCAGACCGTGCCGACGACGGCAGCGCCGCCGCGGATGTAGCCCATCGGCGCGATGCCCTGGGCCGCCGCCATCGTCTCGACGCCGTACTGAACGGCGACCGCGTCGTTGACCGAGTGGAAGCTGCCGTCCTCGTTGAAGCTGACCTGGGCGCCCTCGATCCAGGCCAGGGCGATGGTGTCCTCGGTGTTGTCCGCGGGGCAGTAGAAGGTGTGCACGGAGCCGCCGGGCTCATACAGGTAGGAACCGGCCACCTGCGGCTGGTCGGGGTACTCCCGGTACAGCCACCGGCCCTGGATCGTCCAGACCTGCGCAGGACCCGTGTGGTAGTGCAGCGGCAGCTCACAACCTGGCGCCAACGTCGCGAGGAAGACCCACTCGCCGCGCTCGACGTCCAACCGCAGCGGCTGGATGTGGATGCCTGGGGCGACCAGGTCCTTGAACAGCGGGATGTCGTTCACATTGACGGTCAGGAGTTCACCCTGCGGCAGCGCGACCACCGGCAGCGGCGCGCCACTGGAGGTGGTCGTGGGAGCGATCGTGGCAGTCATGGCAGAAGCCCTCCTCGTGGGCGTCGTAAAAACGGATTTCCGGTTTCGTAACCGGATTTACGTACCGTACTCGGTGTGCTGAGGTTTGGCAAGGCCGGTCCGAGGTCCGAGGCGGTTGCTACCGTTCGCCGCATGCCGAGCCGCCCGCACCGCACCGTCGACCGGGTCACCGGGATCCTCGAGACGGTGTCCCTGAGCCCGCGCGGCCTGACCATGGCTGAGATCGCCGAAGCGCTGGACGCGGCCAAGAGCTCTATTCAGGACCTGACGAACGGGCTGGTCGCGCGGGGTTACCTCGTCGAGGAGGAGCACCGCTTCTACCTCGGGCCTGGGCCGTTCATCCTTGCCTCGCGCGCGAACAAGCTGGCGCCCCGGGCACTCGACCACGAGTTCATCGCGGAGCTGGCCAAGGCGCTGGATTGCACCGTCTTCGTCGGCGTGCGTGTCGGAGACGCCGTCGTGTTCACCGACTACGTGGGTGAGGAGTCACCGAGCCTGACCTACGTCGCGCGCACCCACGCCCGCCGCCCGCTGTACACCAGCGCCGCGGGAAAGATCCTGCTGGCCAACGTCCCCGATGAGGAGATGTTCCGCCTCCTGGACCTCGCTCGCCCGGAGCAGGCAGCCGAGGTCCGCCAGTTTCTCACCGAACTCCCCGACATCCGCGCTCGTCGGCTCGCGTTCAACCGCGGCGTCACCTTCCCGGACGCGTTCGTTGTCGCCACGCCGCTCTTGGCAGCCGACGGAACGCTCATCGCCGCGATCAGCGCCGCCACCGAGCCCGCGGCCGCGAAGCGCCTGGACCGGCTCGGCGAGGAGCTCAAGAAGGCGATCGCCAGGTTCGCGCCGCAACACGGCCTCCACCTCGCTGACCGAACTCAGGCCAACTAGCCCATCTAAGCCCGGCGCGGCAGAGTGATCCGGACTTCGGTGCCTTGCCCTATCCCGGCGGAGTGGACGGTGATCCGGCCGTGGTGGCCGGCGACGATGGCCCGGCTGATGGTCAGCCCGATCCCGGATCCTCCGGTGTCGCCGCTGATCGGGTGGGCGCGGTAGAAACGCTCAAAGACGTGCGGAAGATGTTCGGCCTCGATGCCTTCGCCGGTGTGTTGGACGACGAGGTCGACCGCGTCGCGCCGTGCCTCCACCCGAATGCCGACCTCTTCGCCTCGCGGAGTGTGCCGCAGCGCGTTCCTGAGTAGGTTGGTCAGCACCTGGACGAGCCGATCGTGATCGGCCTGGCTACCGCGACGTGGAAGAGTTGCTGGCCGAACGTGGCATCGAGGTCGATCACGTCACGGTCTATCGCTGGGTACAGAATCTGCGCCGCGGGCACTACGCGTTGTCGCTGCACGCCGAATCAGGCCACCTGCCGACAGGTAGCAGGACGAGCCTGGTTGATGCAGTTTTGGACCTGCCCGAACTTCAGGGCAGCACACACCTCGAAGCGACCGTTCCGCTCGGCGACGCCGAGTCTCTGCAACGGCTCAGAGAACGCACCGACCAGATGACCACCCCGAGCCGCCGGCGCCAGCGCACTCATCGACGCCGACCTGCCCGACGATCAATAGCCCGGGCTCAACACGGCGCGAAGCTGCTGCCGCGCGCGTATGCCGAGGGCTGTGCGCTGCTGCCGGGATCCAAACGGTCGCCAGAGCGGGAAGGCCGAGCGCCCAGGGCAAGTGCTACAGCAGACCGAGCTCGCGCGCGGGCGACGGCCTCGGCGCGCGAGGTGACGCCGAGCTTGCGGAAGATGACGCCGGTATGCGTCCTCACCGTGTTGAAGGAGACATAGACTTCGGCGGCCATCTCCCGTCGCGACAGGTGACCGGGGAGCAGGCGCAGCACGTCGATCTCGCGCTTGGACAGCTCCCAGAAAGGAGCGCCGGCGCCGTCACGACCGTTTGCTGTGCGCAGCTGGAGTGCTGTCTGCGTCCGCTCGAGACGGCTGAACCCGTCGCCCGGGTCGGGGAGCGACTCAAGGAGGTCCCGGACCCGCATCAAGAGGTGCCGGCGCGCCGGCAGGGTCGTGCTGTCGCTGCCGGACCCCGGCAAGGGCCGGTGACGCGTAGGCGATCAGCTGCCACGCGGGCAGTCGCTCCCCGAAGGCGATCCCTCGCTCGATCTCCTCGGCCGCTGCGGTCAGGTCGTCGCGCCGCCCCAGCAGCGTCCCGTGCGCGGTGTGCGCCATCGCCGGCGCCACAAGCGCCCCCATCGTCCGCCACTAGGGACTAAACCGCTCCATCTTCACCGAATGGCTATAAGTGACGCGCACTCGGAGGCGGGCACAGACGGATATTTATCCGGCCACCCTGGGCATCACCTCGGCAGGTCGTCGGGACGGTCCGCTGGGCTGCACCGCGACGAGGCCCGGGGCTAAGCGACTAGGGCCCTGGGCCGTTTGGCTGCGAGGTAAGCCGGGCGCGGACGTACCCGGCGTGAGGAGGCGACGTGGAGGTTCCGGACTACAGCGCACTCGATGGCGTCCAGGTGACCAACGAGGACGGTGAGAAGCTGGGCACGGTCGGTGGATTGTTCCTCGACGATGAGACGGAGATACCCACCTGGGTCTCCGTGCACAGCGGCCTTTTCGGCACGCACCAATGCCTGGTGCCGCTGGCCCAGGCCCGATTCAGCGACGAGCGGCTATTCGTCCCGTACAGCAAGGACGACCTGGCCCTCGCCCCGCACCACGATCCCGACGTCGCGCTGACAGCCGAGCAGGAGCAGACCCTGTTCGCCCACTACAACGTCGGCTACAGCGACACCGATACGCCCGGCCCGCACACCGGCGTTGAAGCCGACCAGACCGGCCTGGTCGGCTCGCCGGACACCGGCTCGCACCCAGTCGATCTCGCCGAGGTCGACGTTCTCGCACCCGAGGTACCCGGGGTGCCGGGACTGCCGAGGACCCACGCCACCCGCCTGCGACCGTACGAGCCCGCACCCCACATCCGGTCCTGAACCTGCACACCGCTCAGCGCAATGCGGTGCCATCGAGTCGATCGGTTCGCACGCGATCCGCGGCGGCTGGGTCGCCGCGACCGATGTAAAAGGCCGTGATTGGTCGTTCCTGGTCTCGGCTGGCATCCCAATTTGGATCAACGAGAAACGAGTGACGCGGGAGCGGTCGTCGCCCTCGTCATTGTGCCCGCGACCCGTCGTCAGCATGGTTGATCACACGCAGGCTGATCACGGAGCGCAGGGTTTCCGTTCCACCACCGCCGGCACCACTTCGAACCGCCACGCCGGATGCGTGATCGCGCAGCCCACGCAACCGAGTACTAGATTGGGGGTACAACAGCCGCAGTTGATCATGGCCGCGCGCAAACCTCGCCTCGACCTGGACGAGACATGCGACGAGTGGGGACTAGCGGCGTCCCTTCGCAAAGAGATAGATCGCGATCAGCAGCACGACCCCGACGCCGATCGTGAACACGAGCGCGCCAACGTGGTTGCCGCTCGCAAGAATGAGGAGCGAGGAATGGCGATCCATACACGATCCCAGGGAGTGATAAGCCGATTGTCACTCCCCTGAGGTCAGCGCCTCGCCAACGTCGGTGGGCGGCCGTAGCGTGGGGCGCCGTGACCCCGACGTAGCCCTGACCCCCACACTGCCAGTGTGCGATTTGCCCTGGAAACACGGGGCACCCGGCGCGATCTTTGGGCACCGCTGGCACCGAATTTGGCGCCAGTGGCGTGAGTGGGCAGGCGTTTGTGGGCCAGATTGTGGGCCACGGGGAGCCGTACCGTGCTTGGCACGTTGGGCCCGCCGGGCTCGTCGACGAGCTGTGGCTGCACGTCGCGCCGTTCACGGTCGGCGCAGGTGCGCAGCTCTCCCGCGGCGTGCCGCCACTGGATCTCAAACCTGGTCGAGGCCCGCGGCACCGACCTGTCCACGCACCTGCGCTACCACGTGCGCCGGCAAGGCCCAGGGATCCGGCGCACACGAGGCTCATCCTCCGGAGCAGCCGCAGGTCCGTTGTCGCGACCGGGCACGCTCAGACGGTTCCGACATGCTTGCCGCTTCAGGAACCATGCCCATATAGTCTCATCTGCTGAGACGCCTGCCGTGGCGAGCGTCATACGTGCCTCAAGGAAAGCGAGCGACACGTGGACGAGTTTGGCTACCGGTGATCGGTCGAGGTACGCACCGATCGGTCGTCGTCGCACTCCTCTCTGTATGCGCGCAGCGGGCATCCAGCAAGCAGTGCCTTCTCCTCGAGTGCCGATTCATGCGGTAACGCCACGGGCATTCCCGCGGCTTCTTGTCACCTCTGTGAAGGGAAGGGTCTGATGCAAAGGAATCTGCGGCGACGCCTGTGGCTCGCGCCGCTGTGCGCGTCGGCGGTGGCGCTCACCGCCGCCGTGGGGCCGATCACGTCCAGCAGCGCGGACACGATCACCATCGCGGCATGCAACAGCCGCACCAACGACTCGGTCGCCAAACTCCTCGAGTGCATCCGCACCGACGACCTGTGGAATCAGATGAAGGCGCAGCAGGCGATCGCCGACGCGAACCCGGACGCGGGCGGGCACGCCTCGCGCAACTCCGGCGAGCCGGGTTACAAGGCGGCGGTCGACCTCGCCGTCAAGCTGTTCAAGGCTTCCGGCTACCACGTCACGGTGCAGACGTACAAGTTCCCCTACTTCGCCTTCTTCGGATTGCCTAGCGGCAGCGAGGTATCGCCGACGCCGACCATGTTCACCCTCGGTACCGATCTCAACGCCTTCAACAGCGTCGGCACGGTCACCGCGGAGGTGCAGCCGGTCGGTGGGATCATCCTGCCCCCGACGCCGACGCCGTCCTCGTCGAGCGGGTGCAGCCCGGCCGACTTCGCCGGCTTCACGCCCGGCAACATCGCGCTGATCCAGCGCGGCACGTGCAACTTCGGCGAGAAGGCCAAGAACGCCGTTGCGGCCGGCGCGGGCGGCGTGCTCATCTTCAACGAGGGCCAGCCGGGCCGTACCGGGCTCGCCGGTGGCGGCGGCATGATCGACAACGCCGGCAATCCTGTCGTGCCGAACATCCCGGTCGGCTTCGTGCCGTTCGCAGAGGGCCAGCACCTGTACGACGCGGCCAATGCTGGCCAGCACCCCCAGGTGAAGCTGGACTTCAAGGGTGAGTCCGACCCGAACCGCGACGACTACAACGTGATCGCCGACTCGCCGTTCGGCGACCCGAACCACACCGTGGTTGTCGACGCGCACTACGACGCGATCTTCGGCGCTGGCATGCTCGACAACGCGTCCGGCTCGGTAACCCTCATGGACATCGCGCAGAAGCTGGCCAAGGTGCGCACCAAGAACCGGCTGCGCTACATCCTGTTCGGCGGCGAGGAGCTCGGCCTGCTGGGCTCAGGCTTCTACACCCACAACCTCTCGCCCGCCGAGCTCGCCCAGATCGGTTACGACCTCGACGCGGACGTGACCGCGACGCCGAACTACACCATCGGTGTGCTCGACCCGGCGGCGAAGAACCTGTTCGGCGGGCCCATCCCGGTGTTCCCGGCCAACGTGTACGAGCCGTCCAAGTTCGCTCGCGACGAGGCGGTCAAGTACTACGACTCGATCGGGCTCAATCACGAGTTCTTCTCGCCACAAGGCACGGACGCGTTCTGGTTCAACATGGTCGGCGTCCCGGCCAGCGGCATCCTCACCGGCCAGGACTGCTGCAAGACGCAGGAGCAGGTCGACCTGTTCGGCGGGCAGACCGGCAACTTCGAGGGCAACCTCGGCACCACCGACGGCGGCTGTGTCGACCGTCCGTTCCGGTGGTGTGACAACCTGAGCAACAACGATCCCAAGGTCCTCACCTTCGAGACGAAGGCGTTCGCCACGATGGTGTTCAAGATGGCGTTCGATACGACCATCCTGACCCGCACCCCGCAGCAGGCCGTCGCGGCGCGGACCGCCGCCGAGCAACAGAAGGCCGCCCGGATGGCTGGTGCCAGCCACGCCCGGATGAGCTAGCCGAAACTCCTACCGGAGCCGCCGGGCCGAGCCATGCTCGGCCCGGCGGTTCCGCGTCGGGAGAGGAGGTGTTGGCCCAACCGTGGGGTCATGGCGAGCAGAGTTGTCGCGTTAGCGAGCGCGGCTGGAACGGCGTGGAGGTTGGGAAGGAAGTAGAGGCTGTCTCGCCAGGTGATGCAGGTCGATTGGGTCTGCTGCACGAACTGGTGACATGTTCGGTCGGGCCGCATCGGCGGCGGTTGAGGTCATGATCGCTTCGTACTCGATGGGGGTCAATCGGCAAGTTCAGCCCCGTCACGCCGGGCCAGCTCGAGGTTGACACGGCCATACATGGTTGCGGTGGACCGCATGGATTCGTCTCTATCGTTCCGGCATCCCCGGCCGGCGCATATGTAGGCTTCGCCGGCCAGCGACGCTCGAAGCGAATCCAGACCGGCGGTCCGTGCGGTCCCTCGACGAGCCATTAAGCGACGATCGGCGCAAGTACTTCGATTTCTAGGCGAGCGGCCACCACTTGTCGAAACCAGACGCGGCACGGTTAGGATTGCGCTGCCAGCCGAGGTATGTGGCTGCAGCACGGCGCGCTCTTGCTTCAGTTCTCGGGATCATGACAACGCACGTAAAACCGATAGGCATCCGCACAAGAACAACTGCGATACCTAACCATGGCCAGCTGCATACTTGGCGATCACGAAAGGTACCGCACCGACGAGCCAGGAATAGAAGAGCCAGCGGCGCCACACCAGCGCGCGATAGTTCAGCAGCGCCCCAGCGCGGCCACCCGCGGCTCCCACACGCCGATGAACGAGTCACGGTGCTGCCGACTTCTCTTGATCAGCCTCACAAGACCGGCCCCACTTCCAACGCCGCGAAGTGTCCTAAGCCGTCTCCCGCAACCCTTGGTCGAATGGCGAGGTTCCGATCGTCGACAACATCGCGCCCAAAGACAGGCTCTCAGATCGCATACACGGTGACCTCGTGGGCGTGATCCGCGATCGCGTCCAGGTCGCTCGGGTCGCCGGTCAGGACGGCCCCGCGAGGGTCGGCGCTCGCGACGACCAGCGCATCGATCGCCGACCCGCGACGAGCCCTCGTTCGCAGCCACGCCGCACGACGGGCCAGGTCGCTCGGCAGCATCTCGACGACCTCGCACGTCTTCAGCAGTCGGTTAGTCCGTGCGTCGCGGCGCGCGTCGCCGGTAAGGCACTCGATCAGTACGGCCGAGGGAATCAGTGCTGGCCACAGACCCTGCGCGCGCAATGCCGTGATCAGTGCTGCCGCCGTCCTGGTCCGATGGGCGAGATACGTGACTGCGCCGGAATCGAGGACGAGCGCCACTCAGCTGGCCTGCACAGCGTGGCGCGAAGCGATCTCGCGTGCGATCGCCTCGGCCCGGGCCACGTCCTTCGCGGTTGGCTCGCCAACCTCATCGATCAGGTCGGCGAGGTAGGCGTCGGTCTCGGCAAGCAGGTCCTGCCGTCGCACCTCGGCCCGCACCGCCGCCTGCAGCAGCTCAGACGCCGGCAGCCGGCGCGACTTGACCTGCTCGTAGAGATCGTCGGGAAGATAGACCTGAAGTCGCGGCATACGCCTGATTATACGCCTACCACCACATGGCAACTCGACATTTCGGCCGAGAAGCACCGCGACGAAGCCAAGAGATAGTAGGCACAAGAGATAGTGGGCCAACGTCAATCTCACGGCGCCGCAAGCGCCTGCAACGCCCAGAAATACTGGTGGAGCTGAGGGGACTCGAACCCCTGACCCCCACACTGCCAGTGTGGGATTTGTTGTGGGAACACGCGGCATCGGGTGCGATCACCGGGCATCGCTGGCGCCGAATCGGGCACCGCTGGCATGAGTGGGCAGGAGGTTGCGGGCCAAATTGTGGGCCAGTGCCTCGAAGCCACCTGCCCCGGCACTCATGCGCCGGCCCGGCCACGCTCGCCATCCCGTGCGACCGGTCGTCGTCGCTGTCGACCGCGTGCAGGATGTTGGTGGCGGCCGCGGTGCGGACGGTCGACTGGGCGTGGGACCAGCCGGCGATGTAGCTCACCGATGAGGCGTTCGACATCAAGGCCGAGGAAGGTGGCCAGGACGTCGGCATCCGATTCAGCTTCGGTCTCACATACGCCGCGGTGCTGCTGGTCCTCGACTGCGTCGAGCTCGCCGTACAGCAAGGGGGTGCGCGGCCTCGTGCAGCAGCACGGCAAGGCGGGCCGCAGGTTCCAGGGTGAGCTCGGTGGCGACGATGCGGCGCTGGGGACGAGTCGTGACCGGCGAGGAGCCGCGCTGTCGCTTGGTCACTCGTCAGGGAACTGCCAACGATTACGGGGTTCCTCGTGCTCGCGCTTCACTGGCGAATACGGATCGCGCCTGGGCTGGTGCCCCAGCTCACGTGGCCTCGGCTGCTTGTGGATGAGCCACCATGACAGCACCGCTGACAGACCGAGGAGGGCTAGGGCGAGCGGGACGATAACGTACAGCACGGCCGTCTCCTACTTGATCAAGCTGGCGGTTAGGCCCTGGTCAGGCGCCAGCACCCGGCCAGGGCCGCCCACGTCGGAGGCCGGGCTAGCCCGCAGTCCTTCCCAGTTTTCGGGTTGCTGAAACTGCTGAAGCAGTGGCGTGAGGGCGCCGCTCCTGTGCTCGAGCTGTTCCGGTACGGAGGGAGGCGCCCGCGCGACCGGCTGTGCAGGCCGAGCGCCTACGTGCGCCTCCCGCATCGCGGATTGTTTGGTCTGCGCGAGAACGCTCCAGATCAGCAGGTCGATGGCCCACCAGGCGATTGGAACTGCCGCCGAGGGGGCACCTATCGTGCCGATGGCGGACAGTGCCGCCCAACCGTCCAGGGCGCTGCCTCCGCGGCTCACCGTGTCGCGGTGCCTTTGTCGCGGTCACGAGCCGTTCAGCGCTGCGCGCTAAGACTTCGTGGGCTTGGTCGAGCTCCGTCGAGCACGCTGATGGCACCGTCCA
>JBKOXO010000050.1:0-9133 GCA_046744105.1 Actinomycetota bacterium | reverse complement strand
CGAACGCCACGGCCAGCGTGAGGCAGATCGCGGTCAGCAGCAAGAACAGCGCGGCGTAGTCCCACCGGCTGTTGTCGGCGTCGTCGACGTAGACGGCACCCCACTGTCCGCAATCGAGGTGCACCGACCCGCTGAACGGGGGGACGAACGTCGCGATCGCGTTCGTGGGCCGAACGTCATTGGACAGCGGTGTGACGCTGAGGTTCTGGGTGACGCCCGAGGCCTGCGTCACCGAGCACTGCCCCACGCTGGCCGAGATACCGCGGTCGGCCAACGCCTTACGGCCGCCCGGCACCGAGATCTGGTAGGTGCGCCCCGCCGTGAGCTTCACCGTGTCCGGCGGCACGGCACCGGAGTTGTACGAATGTTTCTCGAGACCGTCCGCGACACGATAGAGGCCACCGAACAGTACCGCCGCGACCAGCAGCACCACGGCAATGACCCCGCGGAACCGCATCACGAACGAGCCCACGTCCACCCTCCTCTCACACCTCCGGCGCCTACCGCGTGGCAGCATCTCGCGACGTGCGCGTACTGATGCTGTCATGGGAGTACCCGCCGCTGATCGTGGGTGGTCTGGGCCGGCACGTCGACGCGCTTTCGCGCGAGCTCGCCGCCGACGGGCATGAGGTATGCGTGGTGACGCGCGGCGGCGCCGGCCTGCCCGACGGCGTCCACGACGGGGTGCGCGTGCGGCGTGCCGCGGTCGACCCGATCGCGCTGGACTTCACGACGGAAAGCCTGCTCGCATGGACGCAGGCCTTCGAGCACGGGCTGGTCCGCGCGGCGCTGCCCGTGGTGCGGCGCTGGCCGCCGGACATCATCCACGCGCACGACTGGCTGGTCACGCAGTGCGCAACGACACTCGCGCAGGTCACCGGCCGGCCGATCGTGGCTACGGTGCACGCCACCGAAGCGGGCCGGCACCAGGGCTGGCTGCCGGCGCCGCTCAACCGTGCGGTGCACTCCGTCGAGCGGTGGCTGGTGCACCAGGCCGCACGCGTGATCGCATGCTCGTCGTTCATGCGCGACGAGGTGGTCCGCCTGTTCGAGGTGCCACCGGAACTGGTCGACGTCGTACCGAACGGCTTGGATGCGCACGTCTGGCAAGCGCCGGCCCGGGATCGGCTGGCCGCCCGGACGCGGTACGCGGGCGGCGGCCCGCTGCTCGTGCTGGCAGGCCGCCTGGTGCACGAGAAGGGCGTCCACACTGCGCTCGCCGCGATGCCTCGACTGCGCCGCGAGTTCCCGGGCGCGCGTCTGGTGGTGGCCGGGACCGGTCCCGCGGAGGCGGCGTTGCGGACGCAGGGCCGGCGGCTGGGCGATGCGGTGCACTGGGCCGGTTTCGTCCCGGACCGCGACCTCGCCACACTGTTCGGTGCGGCCGACGCCGTCCTTGTGCCGTCGCTGTACGAGCCGTTCGGCCTGGTGGCCCTGGAGGCAGCGGCCGCCGGCACGCCACTCGCGGTGGCCGACACCGGCGGGCTGCGTGATCTGACGTTCGCCAGTGCCCGTTTCGCTCCTGACGATCCCGCCGCGCTGGCGAGTGCGGTGGCCGGACTGCTGCGCGATCTTGCCACCGCGCGGCGCGCGGCGGCTCGCGCGCAGCGGATCGTCCGGCGCGACTACACGTGGGCGGCCGTCGCCAAGCGTACAGCTGAGCTGTACGCGGGCTATGACGACGAGCGAGTGCGGATCACCCGAGCAGGGACGCCGACCGCGACGCCGTAGTCAGGGATGTCGCGCGTCACCACGGCGTTCGCGCCGACCACCGCGCCCCGGCCGACGCGCACCCCGCGGGACACCGTCACCTTGGCGCCGAGCCAGACGTCGTCGCCAATCCGCACCCGTGACTTGACGATGCCCTGGTCCTTGATGGGGCGGGTGATGTCGTCCGCACGGTGGTCGAAGTCGGAGATGTACACGTCGTCGGCGACCAGAACGGCAGCGCCGATATCGACGTCCAGGTAGCAGTTGATCGACGCGCGCCGGCCGAAGGTGCACTTGTCGCCGATGCGCAGCGTCCCTTCGTGACAGCGGATCGCGGTGTCAGCGCCGAGATGCAACCAGCAACCCAGGACCAGCCGGCCCAGGCCACGGCGGGCGTGCAGCGTGGCTCCACGATCCAGGAACACGAAGCCCCGGGTGATCACGTGCGGGTTGGCGAGCTTGAACCGGAAGAACCGCCAGTACCGCACCAGGTACCACGGCGTGTAGGCGCGATTGCGAAACACCCATCGCAGCGAGGCGACGGTGACGAACCGGGCGCCCTCACGCCGTCGCGGCACTGCGCCCGCCGAAGATCCGCTCGTGCGCGGCCAGCAGCGCGTGCGGAGTGGCGAAGACCTCGACCGCGTCGGCCAGTTCACCCGGCCGCCCGTACCCCCAGCCCGCGCCCAGGCACTCGATGCCGTGCGCCCGCGCGCCGTCCACGTCGTGCGAGCGGTCGCCGAGCATGAGCACGCCCGCCGGATCGGGCGAGTCCAGGCGCTCCAGCACCGACGCGATCACCTTTGCCTTGGTCTCGCGCGAACCGTCCAGCGCATCGCCGCCGATCGTCGCGAAGAACCCGCCAATTCCGAGGTGTTCGACGATCGACCCCGCGTAAGCCTCAGGCTTGCTGGTCGCGACGGCGAGCGTGATGCCGCGTGTCTGCAGGTCGACCAGTACCTCGACCACCCCGTCATAGACCCGGGTGTCGAACATCGCGGTGTCGTAGTAGGAGCGGTACGCCTCGATGATCGCCGGGACGCGATCGGCGCCGAACAACGGTGGCAGCGACTCGTAGAACGGCGGACCGAGCAACGATCGCATCGTCGCCTCGTCCGGCTCCGGCACGCCGACGTCGGCAAACGCTCGCCGCAGCGAAGCCAGGATGCCCGGTGCCGAGTCGGACAGCGTCCCGTCCAGGTCGATCAGGAGGGTCTGCATCCGGTGATCTCGACGTTGTAGTAAAGGTCCTTCGGCACTACTCGGGAGAGCACCCTGTCCACAGTGGACAGCCGTTGCCAGCTCCGCATCGCGAAGTTGGCCCAGCCCCAACCGAGCTTGTCGCGCGGCACCGCCGCCTCGAACGTCCGAACCGGCCACCCGAACCAGGCGGCGGTCAGCTCCTCGCACTTCGTCTGCACGCGCTCCGCGCCCGCGCACACGGCCATGCCCTCGAGCGCGGAAGGTACGAACGTGTGCAGGTCGACCACTGCTTCGAGTGCCGCGGCGCGCGACGACTCGTCGAGCTCCTCGCGTGGGCGGCGCCATCCAGGCGGCGCAAGATGCGTCGTCAGCCACCAGGTCGCGCGCGAGAGGCGACGCGCCACGTAGTCGCCCCACTTGGTGGGCTCGCCGGCGAAGACGAACCGCCCGCTGGGCTTGAGCACCCGCAGCACCTCCCGGAATGTCTGCTCGACATCGGGTATGTGGTGCAGCACGGCGTGGCCGACGACAAGATCGAACGTTCCGTCGTCGTAAGGGATCCGCTCGGCGTCGGCCACCCGTCCCGCCACCTCGAAACCCAGCTTGCGCGCGTTGCGTTGCGCGACTCGGACCATGCCCGGACTGAGGTCGGTGACGTGCGCGCGATCGATGACCCCGGCGAGTTTCAGGTTGAGGAGGAAGAACCCGGTGCCACAGCCGATCTCGAGCACGTTCCCATACGGCCAGCCGGATGTCCCGGCGATATTGGAGAACCGGTCGCGGGCATAGTCGATGCACCGCTTGTCGAACGAGATCGACCACTTCTCGTCATAGCCGACGGCTTCCCAGTCGTGATAGAGGACATTGGCGAGCTTGGGATCGTGCCAGGCCGCCTCGACCTGTTCGGCGGAGGCGGTCACGCGAACTCGGCCTTGCCGGGGCCGTTCTCGAGAAACGACCGGATGCCGGTCTCCCGGTCGGCCGTCGCGAAGACCGACGCGAACAGATGCGACTCGAGGCGCAGGCCGCTGCCGATGTCGGCGTCGAGGCCACCGTCGATCGCGGCCTTCGCCGCCTGGATCGCGAGCGCCGGGCCCTTCGCGTAGGTCGTCGCCATCTCAACAGCTGTGCTGTAGACATCTTCAGCGGGCACGACCAGGTCGACCAGCCCGATTCCCAATGCCTCGCCGGCGTCGATCATCCGGCCGCTGTAGATCAGATCCTTCGCCCGCGCCGGACCGACCAGCCGGGGCAGCCGCTGCGTGCCGCCCATGCCCGGGATGATGCCGAGCAGGATCTCTGGCTGCCCCCATCTTGCGTCTTCGGCGCTCACCCGGAAGTCGGCTGCCAGTGCGAGCTCGCAGCCGCCCCCCAGGGCGTAGCCGGTCACAGCGGCGACCACAGGTTTGGGGATGCGCGCTACCGCGTCGATCGAGGAGCTGATCCGCACGGCGTCGCGCATCATCTGGGCGTGCGTCATGGGCGCGAACTCCTTGACGTCCGCTCCCGCGGCGAACACCTTCTCGCCGCCGTAGACAACCACGGCGCGCACCGCCTCGTCGGCACTCACCTGCCGTGCGGCGTCACGCAGCTCCTCCTGCACCTGGTGGCTGATGGCGTTCATCGGCGGCCGGTGCAGCCGGATCGTGGCCACCCTGTCGCCGACATCGACGCTGACGAACTCACCCATGACCCGGGAGCCTAGCGATCAGCGCGATGAGCGCTCGCGCGTATAGCCCGCCGGCCGCGGTGCCATCAAGCTCTGCGCCGCCGAGCGGCGCAAAGCGGCTGGCGCGGATCAGTCGTCGGCTCTGGCGAAGTAGCGGCCGCGGCGACGCCAGACACCGATGGGTTCGCCGAAGGTCTCGGACAGGCTCTCCGAGTCGATCACGTCGTGCACCAGCCCGGACCTGATGACGCGCCCGTCGCGCAGCAGCATCGCGTGGGTGATGCCTTCGGGTATCTCCTCGACGTGATGCGTGACGAGCACCGTGGTGGGCGCGTCCGGGTCGATGGCGAGCCGGTGCAAGCGGCGCACCAGATCTTCGCGGCCGCCGAGGTCCATGCCTGCGGCGGGCTCGTCCAGCAGCAGCAGTTCGGGGTCGGTCATCAAGGCGCGTGCGATCTGCACCCGTTTGCGCTCGCCCTCACTCAACGTGCCGTATGCGCGCTCGGCGAAACCGGCGACGCCGAAGCGTTCCAGCAGCTCTGCTGCGCGACGCACGTCGCGACGTCCATACGCCTCCCGCCAGCGGCCCACGACGGCGTACCCGGCACTGACCACGACGTCGATGACTTTCTCCGCGGCGGGAACCCGCTGCGCCAGCGCGGAGCTCGTGAACCCGATCCGGGGCCGCAGCTCGAAGACGTCCACGCTGCCGAGCTTCTCGCCGAGGACGTACGCCTCCCCCGACGTCGGGTGCATCATCGCGCCGGAAATCTGCAGCAGCGTGGTCTTGCCGGCTCCGTTGGGGCCGATGATGACCCAGCGCTCGTCGAGCTCGACAGTCCAGTCGATGTTGTCGAGCAGCAGCTTGTCGCCGCGGCGCACGGTCACCGCGACCAGCTGCAGCACCGCATCGGCGTTCACCTCGGCCACGGCGCATATCAAACCGCACGAACCCCAGGCGGTCGCGCAGGGCAACCGGTTACAGTCCCGTCACCATGACTTTCGACATCGTTGTCTGGCCAGGACGGCCCTTCCCACTTGGGGCAAGTTGGGACGGTCAGGGCACGAACTTCGCCGTATGGTCATCGAGTGCGACCGGCGTGAGCGTCTGCCTCTTCGACGATGACGGCCGCGAAACACGGGTCCCGCTGACCGACACGACCTTCCGCATCTGGCACGGCTACCTGCCGGGCATCCACGCCGGGCAGCTGTACGGACTGCGCGTGGAGGGTCCGTACGATCCGGCGCGGGGCCAGCTGCACAACCGAACAAAGCTGCTCGTCGACCCGTACGCGAAGGCGATCGTCGGCGACTTCACGGACCATCCGGCGGTATACCCGGCGAGCCGGGACGACTCGGCGCCGTACGTGCCCCGCTCCGCGATCGTCGATCCCGCATTCGACTGGGGCGATGAGCACCGCCCGGACGTTCCGTGGGACGACACCGTGATCTACGAGCTGCACGTGCGCGGGTTCACTCGGCAGCATCCGGAGGTGCCGGCCGAGCTGCGCGGCACGTACGCGGGGCTGGCGCATCCGGCGGTCATCGACTACCTGCGCTCGCTCGGTGTGACGGCGGTCGAGCTGATGCCGGTGCACCACTTCGTATCGGAGCCGTTCGTGCAGGCGCGCGGAATGCGCAATTACTGGGGTTACAACACGCTCGGGTTCTTCGCTCCGCATGCAGCATACGCGCATGCCACCGATCCGGGCGCCGTCGTTCGCGAATTCAAGTCGATGGTGCGCGCCCTGCACGCCGCCGGTATCGAGGTGCTCCTTGACGTCGTCTACAACCACACCTGCGAAGGCGGGCCGACCGGCCCGGTGTTGTCGTTTCGCGGCATCGACAACCGAACGTACTACCGATTGCAGCCCGGCGATCCGTCGCAGTACGCCGACTACACCGGATGCGGCAATACGTTCGATGCGCGGCTGCCGTTCTCGCTGCGGCTGATCATGGACTCATTGCGGTACTGGGTCACCGGAATGCATGTCGACGGGTTCCGGTTCGACCTGGCCTCGGCGCTCGCCCGCTCCCTGCATGACGTCGACAAGCTCTCGGCGTTCTTCGACACGATCCACCAGGACCCGGTGATCTCGCAGGTGAAGCTGATCGCCGAGCCATGGGACGTCGGCGACGGCGGCTACCAGCTGGGCAACTTCCCGCCGCTGTGGACCGAGTGGAACGGTGAATATCGGGACACGGTGCGCGCGTTCTGGGGACACGGATCCGGCGGTGTCCGCGACCTTGCGTATCGCCTGTCCGGCTCGTCCGACCTCTACGGCGACGACGGGCGGCTGCCGTTCGCGTCGATCAACTTCGTCGCGGCCCATGACGGGTTCGCCTTGCGGGACCTGGTCTCGTACGAGCGCAAGCACAACGCGGCCAACGGCGAGGACAACCGCGACGGCACCGACGACAACCGTTCCTACAACTGCGGTGCCGAGGGGCCAACCGACGATCCGGCGATCAACCGGCTGCGGCTACGGCAGGCCCGCAACTTGCTGGTCACGCTGCTGCTCTCGACCGGTGCTCCGATGCTGCTCGCAGGCGATGAGCGGTGGCGGACGCAGAACGGCAACAACAACGCGTATGTCCAGGACAATCCGACATCCTGGCTTTCGTGGGCGCCGTCGCCGGAGGCGGACGACCTCCTCGCGCTGACGCGCCGGCTGATCGCCTTACGGCGCGCGTCGCCGGTGCTGCGGCAGCGTGCGTTCTTCGAGGGGCGGCTGCTGGAGGGTGGCTCCAAGGACCTCGCTTGGTTTCACCCGACCGGCCGTGAGCTCACCAACGCGGACTGGTTCGACAGTGAGCTGCGCACGCTCGGCATGTATCTGGACGGACGCGGGCTGCGCAGCCGCAGCCCGCGCGGCGAGCACATCGTCGACGACTCCTACCTACTCGTGCTGCACTCCGGCGACGACATCGTGTCGTTCACGCTGCCCGGGCCGCCGTGGGCCGCGTCCTACGAGATTGTGATCGATACCGCCTCGCCTACCGGTTCGAGTACAGCCAGGCTGGCTGCAGGGTCGGCACTGCCGATCGGTCCGCGCACCACACTGCTGATGCGGGTGGGGCGGGTCTGACGTCGGGCTCATGGCGTTCAACGAGTTCCGCGTCGGCTGATGTCCACCGATCACCCTTATAAAATAAGGACGTTCTTGGTAGACATCTGGCCTGGGCGTCTGCTAGGCTCGCACATGTGTTCGAGACTGTTGCGCCCCCACCGACGCTGTCGGACGTGCTCGACTGCCCCGACGGGATAGCTGCGGAGCTGGCCGGTGCGGTCCCCGGCCCGGACGGCGCGGTGCCCTTGTCGTTGATCGACGCTGCGACGCTGTCGCACGCCGGTCGCGTGGATCTACTGGTGGCGCTCGAGCGGCAGGCCGCCTGGATCGCCGCGTTGCAGCAGGACGTACTCGCCACTATGGCCGCTGATCCAGCGGCCGCGAGTGACGAGGTCGATCGGTCCGGGCGCGATTGGCTGCGCGAGGACGTGTCGTGCGCACTCCGGCTGTCCGGCGTGACCGCACAACGGCGGCTCGACGTTGCCCAGACGCTTCTGCAACGGCTTTCGGCCACGTTGACGCTGCTGCGGCGGGGCGAGATCAGCTACTTGCACGCGATGGTGCTTGCCGAGGCAGTGGATGGGCTGGACGACGAGGCGAGAGCCGACGTCGAGACACGCGTCCTGCGTCGGGCCAGGGAGCAGTCGCTGGCGGAGTTCCGCCGCAGCGTGCGCCGCGCGGTCGCGTCGGTGGCTGCCGCCACCGTGGATCAGCAGCACGCCGAAGCGACGGCCGAGCGCCGAGTGTGCGTCTCAGCGCGCGACGACGGGATGGCCGAACTTTGGGCGCTGCTGCCGGCCGAAGGTGCCGCGGCTGTGACGGCAGCGATCGATGCGCTCGCGTCGGTGAGCTCGGCAGACGATCCGCGCACCGCCGACCAGCGCCGCGCCGACGCGCTCGTCGACATCGCCGTGGCGGCACTGCATGACCCGCTGTTGCCCAAGGCGCAGGGCGTGCGCCCGGCGATTCAGGTCACCGTGGCCCTCTCGACGTTGCTCGGTTGCGACGACCAACCCGGCGAGCTGGCAGGCCACGGCCCCATCCCCGCGTCGGTGGCTCGGCGCATCGCAGCGGACGAGACCGGCACGTGGCGGCGCTTGGTCACGGATCCGGTCAGCGGGGAGTTGCTCGACTACGGCCGCACCACGTACCGGCCCCCACGCGATCTCGCCGAGTTCGTCATGGCGCGCGACCAGGTCTGCGTGTTCCCGCACTGCAGCCGGCCGGCCCACCGATGCCACCTCGATCACCGCGTTCCGTACGCCATAGGCGGCGGCACGAGCCCCGGCAACATCGGCGTGTTGTGCGAACGGCACCACATCTGCAAGCACCAGGCGGGCTGGCGGGTCCGCCGGGATGCGGACGGCACGCACATCTGGACCAGTCCCACGAAGCATCGCTACCGGTCACGGCCGCCCGACCTGCCCGCCGGCTCCAACCTGAACGGCGAACCGCCCCCATCGTGACCTCGCCGCAAGAC
>JBKOXO010000079.1:0-8355 GCA_046744105.1 Actinomycetota bacterium | reverse complement strand
CCACCGCGACGCGCTCCTCGGTGTCCAGGTGCACGAGATCTGCCGCAGCCAACTGCCTGTGCGCGGCGACCGGATCCAAGCCGAGCCTGTGTGCCTGCCCGTCGATCCACGATCGGAAGGGTGCCGTCCCAGCGGTGAGGAAATGGCGCAGGATCTCCCGGTGCAGCCCACGGAGCGCGGGCGGCAGGCCGGCCTGCCGCGATCCGGTGCCGGCGGCCCGCAACCCAGCCAGCATCAGCTGCAGCTGCGTCGCGTCCACTGGTGGTTTCGCGGCCTGTGGGGCACGCAGCTGGCCGACCGACGGTGCCCCGGCCATCGCGCCGGTTTCATCGACATACAGCCGGCACGACAGGCTCGGCGACTGACCGGCCATGATGAACGGGTCCACGCCGTCGAGCAGAACGGTGGGCGAGCCCGTCATCCCGCATGCGCCGGCCTCGGTCTCGTCATGAATCACGCGCTGCTCGACCAGCACGTCGTCACGCCCAGCGAGCAGACCGTCGAGCCGGGCGGTGAGGACAGCAGCGTTCGGGCAGTCCCGGACGTGCAGGATCTCGAGCTTCATTGCGGCACCTCATCCAGCGGGGCACCGCGTTCAATCGCCTCCAGCAGCGGACAGGACCGATCCGCCCTGGGCCGCTTGCAGGTCGCGATCAACTCCGTCAGCGCGGCCCGCATCCGCTGCGAGTCGGCGACCTTGCGGTCCAGTTCCGCCACGTGCGTCCGGGCGAGGACCTGGACAGTGTCGCAGCTGTCCGGGCCGCCCTCAGCCAGAGCCAGTAGGTCTTCGACCTCAGCCAGAGAGAAGCCGAGTTCCTGCGCCCGCTTGACGAACCGCAACACCGCGACCGCGGATCGTGGGTAGTCGCGATACCCCGCGGCGGACCGTGGCGGCGCCGCCAGTAATCCGCGCCTCTCGTCGTAGCGCAGCGTCTGAGTGTTCACCCCGGCCTGATCGGCCAGCTCGCGCGTCCGCATGCCACCAAGCATCAACCCGGTACCCAGATACCGGGTCAAGCACCGACTGGGGTTCGACCCGGTACGCCGGCACACACCTCACTCTTGAACAGAGCTGCAAACTGAAGGACCCCGGGTTTGATGGAGACTCAGTTCTCCCGCAACGGCCGCACTGTGCTACGCCACGCTGTTCGGGTTGATTGCGTGCACCGGGCTACGGATCTCCGAGGCGCTCACCCTGGCCTGCGGTGATGTCGACCTGGTCGGGGGCGTGCTCACCGTCGATGCCAGCAAACGCGGCCGGATGCGGCTGGTGCCGCTGCACCCCGGCGCGCTGGGCCCGCTGGGCCACTATGCCGTCGAACGCGCCCGGCGGTTTGGCCGGTCCGAGGAGGGTGCGTCGTTCTTCCGCACCGACCGCAGCGAGCGGATCAGCTACAACGCGGCCAACCATGCGTTCAGGTTGCTGCGCCGCCAGCTGGGTTGGACCGCGGCCGGCCGGACCCGCGCTCCACGGGTGCACGACCTGCGGCACCAGATGGTGGTGCGCCGCGTCCAGACCTGGCACACCGAGGGCGTCGACGTCGATGCCAAGATCCCGGCACTGGCCACCTACCTCGGAACGCCGAGGCCGAGGTTGACCGGCTCGATGCATGGGCTGTCTGGCGCGGCGACTCGGCGCTCGAGCACTCCACACGCGATGACAGTGGCCGACAGGCGACTCGTTGGCGCCATGGCGCCGCATCCTATTGCCCACACGACCGCGCAAGCGGGTAGTAGACCCGCCCCGGAGGGCGTAGCTGCGCCGCGCAGGGAGGCAGCGGCAGTGGGGGGCAGGAATGCGGTCAGGTCGGTTCGGAGCGTGAGGCGCACCGCGTCTCACGAAAGGGAACCGCCCGATGTCTCCGACCGAATCGCTGGGCGTCACCTGGCCGGTGCTGACTGAACGTGTCGAGAGCAGGCAGGCGCTGGACCTGTGGGCCGCCGCCGAGCCGGTGCTCGCCGGGATAGCCAGCCTCGACGCGCTCGCCGAGATCGTGCATCACGGCCAGGACCCCGCCCGGGCCGATGAGCTGCTAGGCGGGCTGGTCCGGCTCGCGGCCGCCGACGGCGGCGACGACAAGGACGCCGCGCTGGTGCTCGCTCACCTACTGGACAACGGCACCCACAAGCTCGCCCTGCAACTGCGAGACCTCTCCACAGACATCGACGAGCTGCTCGCAGGGGAGCTGTGGCTACAGATCCGTGCGTTTCCGTGGCGGCGGCGGCGCCGCGCCTACGCGAAGAGTTTGCTGCTGGACACGCGGCTGGCGGTACTCGCGGAGCTGCGCCCGTACCGGACCCGCGACGGGCACACCCGGGTCCTGCTCGTCGACCCGGTCGCGAGGAATAAGCCCACCAGACGTCCATTACGCGCGTACAAGGGTTCCACCGCCTATCTGGCCGGCCGGCCATCGGCGGAGCCGCCGCCGGGCGGGAAGGTGACGGTGCTGGATCGGGCGCACGTCGACGAGCATGACGAGGACACCTCGACGCTGCTGGACGTGCTGGAGTGGGCGCGCCGCAGCGGTGTGATCGACCGCGCTGACGCGGCACTGCTGCTTGAGTTGGTGGTGGCCGCCGATGAGGACAGCGGTGCAACGGAGCGGGCGAGGTTGGCGGGCCGGAGCGTCAACCGGAGGACCGAGATCGCTGCGGTGGCTGCCCGTCACGGCGTGCACGAGAAGACCATCTGGCGGCGCCGGGCCCGCGCCCTGACCGCGTTGCAGGCGGCGAGCGGGCGCTACCTCGCCGCGGTGGCCTGACGCGGAAACGCGACACCGAACACCTTCGGCGAGATTCGCTGGCGCGGTGGTGTCCCTGGCGGTGGGGGCGCGGCACCTATGGGGGGTAGTTGCTGCTGAGCCCTGGAGGCCGCCGATGGACACACCCGCTGCGAATGGCCACGCCGCGCCGGAGGCGCTGAGCGCTGAAGCGGTCGCAGACATGCTCGACACGCTCGACGCGGCGGATTTGAGCAAGACCATCGCGGGCCTGGAGCGGGTGCTGTCCACGCTGCGCCCCGCGGCCAGCGTCCGGGACCGGCTCGTCGGGGTGGATCGGGAGACGTTGCAGGCGGCGTTGGCGCTGCGCCAGCAGCGACGGGGTGCGCGGCGGTGACGGCCACCGGGGTCCGCCCGCTGTCGGTGGCCGAGATGCAGGCCGCCGTCGCGGCGCTACGCCGCGGGGATTTCGCCGAACCGCAGGTGGCCCGCATCGCAGCTGGCAACGGGCACAGCCAGCGGCCGGCGCACGAGAGCGTCCCCGCGGCCAGGCGGGGGCAGCAGGCAGGGGGTGGCCGCCTGGCGGCGGGCGGCTGCCCCCTGCGGTCAAGAAGCAGACGGGCGCCGGGTTCTGCAACAAGTACATCGACGATCTAGCCGCGGTCGCCCAGGTCACCGCGCTCACCGATCCGAACAAGTCCCGCCTTCGGTGTCAAGCTGGGGTTTCCATATGCTTTCCCGGAGATGGCCGTCGAGGTCGCGGAAGTACCCGGAGTAGATGCCCAGGGACGGTCGTGTGGCTTGGCAGTCAGCGTGGCGCCCGCGTTTTCGGCCCGGTCCAGCACTGCGTCCACATCTGGCTCCCCGCCCCGGCCCGGGACGGCTTGCCCGTGCGGCGGTGGCCGGCCGCCGGGTGGCAGCGGCACCGCTGAAACTCGTGCCCGCGCATTTGTCGCTACCGGCCGCGCTGGCTGCGTGTGCCCTGTACCTGGCCACCTGGGCAGGTGCGGACTTCGCGACGTCGTAGGGCCGGGAGCGTGTTTACGTCGGCTTGCTCATCTGGCCTGAGGTCACGTCGGGGGCTGTTCTGCGGCCGTGTGGCCGTACTGCGCCGCGGTTCCGGGGGGTGGCGGTGCTTCGTTCTGCTCGGCGCGGGGCCGGTTGGGGAGCCAGAATGCCACCAGCAGGATGCCGGCGGCGGTGACCGCGGCCGCTGTCAGACAGGCCCCGGTGAGGCTGTGCATGAACGCGGCCGTCGAGGCGTCGTGGAGGGTGTGTGCCGCGCCGGTGAGCCCGGCCTGGGTGAGCTGTTGGGCAGCGACTGCGGCGCCACCGACCGACCCGGTGGCGGCGGTGACCGCCCGGCCGGGAAGCCCCGGGGGGAGCAGGTCGGTGAGCCGGCTGGTGTACAGGGAGGCGGCGATGCTGCCGATCACGGCCACGCCCAGGGTGCCGCCGAATAGCCGGGTGGAGCCGTTGACCGCCGAGGCGATGCCCGCCTGCCGCTGGGGCACCGCGCCCATGATGGCCTCGGTCGCCGGTGCCTGGGTGAATCCCATCCCGGTGCCGAGCACCACCATCTGCACGGCGATGAGGGGGTAGGAGGTCGTCTGGGAGGCGGCCGATGTCCACGTCAGCGCGGCGCATAACAGCACCATCCCGCCGCCGACGACGATCTTATTGCCGATCTGGACGGCCAGCCTGGTCCCGGCCACCGAGGCCACCCCGACCGAGACGGCGACCGGCAGCAGCCGCACTCCGGTGTCCAGCGGGCTGTAGCCGCGCACCACCTGGAAGTACTGCGTGATCAAGAAGATGAAGCCCAGCAGAGCGAAAAACGCGATCGCGACCGAGCCGCTCGCGGCGGTGAATCGCGGGTTGCGGAACAGCTGCACGTCGATCATCGGGTGGGCGGTGGCCCGCTCGGCGGCGACCAGCACGGCCAGCACGGCGGCGCCGGCGGCGAGCGTGCCCAGGGTCGCGGCTGATGCCCAGCCCCAGCCGGGCGCCTGGATGATCCCGTACACGATCAGGGTCATCGCGGCGCTAGACAGGGCAAAGCCGCGCCAGTCCACCGGCGGGGTGCGCGGGTCCCGGGAGGTGGGCACCCGCCAGGCGGTGAGCAGCGCGACCAGAGCCGCGATGGGGACCATGAACAAGAAGATGCTGCCCCACCAGAACCGTTCCAGCAGCCAGCCGCCGACGATCGGGCCGAGCGCGATCCCCACCCCGGCGCTGGCTCCCCACAGGCCAATAGCCAAAGCCCGCTGGCGCCGCTCGGTGAACACGTTGGTCAGCAGCGACAGCGTGGCCGGGAACATCATCGCCGCGCCCAGGCCCATCACCGCCCGCGCCGCGGTCAGCTGCCCGGCCGAGCCGGCGAACGCACCGGCCCCGCTGGCGGCGCCGAACACGGCCAGACCGGCGAGCAGCATCCCCTTGCGGCCCAGCCGGTCGGCCAGGCTGCCCGCCGCCAAAATCAGCGCCGCGAACACCAGGTTGTAGGCATCGACCACCCACTGCAGATCGGTGGTGCTCGCCCCGATCTGACGCACCAACGCGGGCAGCGCGACGTTCACGATCGTGGTGTCCAGGTTGATAATCAGCGCCGCCAGGCACAGCGTCGCCAGGATCAGCCCTCTATCGCGCATGGCCACCGCCCTGGGTCCGTGTATCGGTTGCGCGTTCCTGGCATCTCGAGTCGCCGGCCATCAGACCCGCCGGGCTCCCGGGCGGGTGGCGCGCCCAACACGACGGCGCCGAGCTCCTCCTGATCACGGTTTCTGCCCGGGGGGGATGCCGTCACCAGAACGCCACCGACCACGGCGGTTCCCGGCACGGCCTGCGCCCGCGCCGCACCGGTCAGGCGTGATCAGGCGTCGTGAACACAACCACCCGCCCCGCCGCGAGTAGCGCCTGGGCGGACGAGGCCGGCGGCAGCCGACCCGGTCGTTGCGGTTGCCGATGAGGACCAGGAACCCGCCGACCATGAATCCGTATATGTCGGTGATCCATAGCAGCTGTGCGCTGCTGGGCTGCAGTTTCCTCACTGGGGTGGCTCCTCTTGGTTCGTTGGTTGGTCGGAGGCGCCTGGTGCGGACCAGCTGGTGGCTCAGCCGGCAGCGCCGAACCAGGTCTGCAGCGCGTGGCGGAGCCCGCCGGTGTCGCGGTGTCCGGCGGCGGCGGCCCAGGCCACGTATCCGTCCGGTCGGACCAGGATCCCCTCCAGCGGCTCGTCGCTGCGGGCCGCCGTGGTCTGGACCCGGTCGGTCCGGCCGGCCACGGCAGCCTGCAGTCGGCCGTCGGCGGTCAGGTCCAGCAGCAGAGGCCGGGCAGCGTGCATGAGCGTTGCCAGCCGGGTGTCGCCGCCGTCGGCGCGAAGCGGCAGGTCTGGTGCCCAGCCACCTTCCAGCGGATGCGCCGATGCGCGGCCGGCGTCGAAGTCGTAGCGGATGTCCAGGCCCAAGATCCGATCGACGACGTAGCGGAGGGTCTGCTCGTGGGTCAGAAGCTCGCTCATCAGCTCGCGCAGGGCGGTCACGTGCTCGCCCGGGGATAGCAGGACACCCTGCGCGCGGGTGAACGACAGCATCCGCTCGCCGGCCGGGTGCCGTTCGGCGTGGTAGGTGTCCAGCAGGCCGGGCGGCGCCCAGCCCTTGACCTGGGCGGCGAGCTTCCAGCCGAGGTTGAGCACGTCCTGCAGGGCGTTGCTCATCCCGGGCCCGCCGGCTGGCAGCTGGATGTGAGCCGCGTCCCCGGCGACCAGCACCCGGTCGGCGCGGTAGCGGTCGGCCTGGCGGGCGGCGTCGGTGAACCGCGACAGCCAGCGCGGCTGGCGCATCGCAAGGTCGATGCCGGCCACCCGGCGCACGGCGGCGTGCAACTGTTCGATGGTCGGTGGGCTGTCGCGGTCGGCGTGCTCGGGCGGCTGGGTCGACTCACTGACCACGATGCGGTGGACGCCGCCGCCGAGCGGGACGACGGTGAACAGGCCGGCCGCGGTCCGCTCGATTTGCTGCGGCAGCCGGCCGAGGTCGGCCTCGGATAGCGTGACCTCGCCAAGCCAGTGCAGCTGGGTTGGGGCCGTGCCGGGAAATCCGATACCAGCCTGCTTACGGACCAGGCTGCGGGCGCCGTCGCAGCCGACCAGGTAGCTGGCGCGCAGCCGATAGGTCCCCTGCGGGCCGCGGACCTCCAGGGTGACGGCGTCCTGGTCCTGGGACAGCCCGACGAGCTCGTGGCCGCGCCGGACGTCGACGCCGAGCTCTACGGCCCGCGCCTCCAGCACCGCCTCGACCTGCGCCTGCCGGGCCGGCACCGGCGCCGGGAAGTACCCGGGCGGCGCCGACTCGATGAGCCGGCTCACGTCCAGGGGGATGCCGCCGAAGTGCGCGAACCGGGAGTACGCCGCCGCCGGGACGGAGCCGGCGTCCAAGCGCTCCAGCAGGCCGCGGTAGTCCAGCGCCTGAACGACCCGCCCGACCAGCGCCAGCGCCTTCGACAGCCCGGTCGGCGCCGGCAGCCGTTCCAGCACGACCGGTTCCACGCCGCCCAGGCGCAGCTCACTGGCCAGCAGCAACCCCGCCGGGCCACCACCGGCCACCACCGTGTCCACGTCCACGCTCACCGGGACCTCCGTTCAGTAGCGAGCGGAAGGCCAGCAGCCACCCGCTCCAAGGCGTCGCGCAGGACCGGGGGGAAGGGCAGCTCGGACTCGGTGCGCAGCCAGTGCTCGATGGTCACCCGGGTCGCGCTGATCACCGCGGCGGCCACCAGCCGCGGGTAGAGTTCCTGCTCAAGGTTGGCGCCGATCCGCCCGGCGATCGCTTCCGCAAGGCCTTGCTCGATCACGATGGTGGCCTTGAGCTGCTCGGCGGCCAGGGTGGGCGTGGGCGTGATCAGCCGCGCCTGGCGCAGGTCGACCGTATCGGTGGCGAAGCCGTGGACAACCGCGTTGATCACCGCCGGCCACAACGGCTCCTCCGCCGGCCGGCCGGCGAGCGCGGCCTGCATCCGCGCCGCGCGGTCGTAGGCCGTCGCCAGAAACGCCGCGTCCTTGCTGGCGAAGTAGTTGTTGAACGTCCGGGTCGACACGCCCGCTTCCGCGGCAATGTCCTCGACCCGGACCTGCTCCCAGCCCTTCTCCACGGCCAGGCGCAGGGCAGCCAGGCGCAGCGCCTCGTGGGTGGCCTGCTTCTTCCGCTCGCGCAAGCCCGGCCGGTCCGTCACGGCGGCCAGACTAGCTAATCTTGCCGAGTACTGCAAGTTTGCCGATGCCTGCAACATTTGTCCTAGCGACCATCAGGTCGGAACCTCGGAGGAACCGAGATTCCGTGTCATTTTCCAGATTTCGTATTACCGGCGTGTCATTTTCCGGGCTTCGTGTCATCAGCGCCGAGGCTCTGGGGTATGGCGGGTGCTGCGGCGGCGGCCGACCAGCCTGGACCGGTTCCATGCAAGGGCTGATCCGACGACCGGACATGGCACCCCTCTGTGTCAGGGCGCGGCGAGGGCGGTGGTTCTAGGGTGGCTGGTGGCGGGTCCGGGTAGTGGCTTGTCCGAAGCGCTGGCGTTGGGCTGTGAGCCGGTCGCGCTGGAGGCAGAGTCGTTGCCTGTTTGCCCTCCCGGGCTCGTC
>JBKOXO010000100.1:0-22902 GCA_046744105.1 Actinomycetota bacterium | reverse complement strand
TCTCGTCCGTGATCCGTGCCTCGTCGCTCGGGCCGAGCTCGACGTCGCCGAGCCTGATCCGGCCGCTCGCGACGAAGACGTACCCGAGCGGCGCCGCTCGAACGGTCGCATCTCCGTCGACGCGCAGCGCGTCGAACCGGGCACCGGGCAGTTGCACGCCGCCGCCCGTCTGGTACGTGGGCGGGCCGGCAGCGCCGAGCAGCCACATCTGGACGAACCGCAGTTCGTCGGCGCCGCCGTTGCGCTCCGCATGCTCGACTCCCGAGCCGGACGACAGGCGCGCCACCGTACCGGGGCGTACGGTAGCCCGTCCGCCGAGCGAATCGGTGTGCTCGAGCGCTCCGGCCAGCACCCAGGTGACGATCTCCAGTCCGCGATGAACATGTGCGGCAAAGCCGGCGCCCGGCGCGAGCAGGTGCTCGTCGCAGGTCACCAGCCCACCGAAGCGGAGGTTGGCGGCGTCGTAGTGCGCGCCGGAGGAGAACGAGTGCCAGGTGGTGATGCCCGGAACGTGGGTCACGGAACGGTCCGACGCACGCCGGATGACGATCATGCGCGCACCGAGTGGTCACCCGTCCAGGCGAGCAGCGCCTCGGCCGGCCATGTGTTGACGACCGTCTCGACCGGTACCCCGCACTCCGCGGCGCGCTCGCAGCCGTGGTTCTGCCAGTCGAGCTGACCGGGCGCATGCGCATCGGTGTCGATCGCGACGAGGCATCCGCCCTCGACAGCGAGGCGCAGCAGCCGCCTGGGTGGATCGAGGCGTTCCGGCCTCGAGTTCACCTCGACGGCTACCCCGAACCGGGCGCACGCCGCGAAGACGATGTCCGCGTCGAACTCCGATTCCGCGCGGCGTCCCCGTCCACCGGTGATCAGCCGCCCGGTGCAGTGGCCCAGCACGTCGACGTGCGGATTCGCGAGTGCGGCGACCATCCGCGGCGTCATCTCGTGCGACGGCATGCGCAGTCCACTGTGGACACTCGCCACCACGAGATCGAGGCGGTCAAGAAGGTCGGGCTTCTGGTCAAGCGCGCCGTCGTCGAGTATGTCGACCTCGATGCCGGTCAGAATCCGGAACGGTGCCAGCGTCTCGTTCAGCGCGGCCACCTCGTCAAGCTGGCGTTCCAGCCGCTCGGCGGTCAGCCCGCGGGCGACCGTCAGCCGGGGCGAGTGGTCGGTGAGGACCAGGTACTCGTGGCCCAGGTCGCGGGCCGTCTCGGCCATTTCGCGGATCGGCGAGCCGCCGTCGGACCAGTCGGAGTGGGTGTGACAGTCGCCGCGCAACGCCAGCCGCAGCTGCGCGCCGGCACCGGCGACGGGACGCTCGCCCTCTGCCGCCTCGAGGCGGCGCAGGTACACCGGCTCCTCACCGGCGAGGGACTCCGTGATGCACCGTGCGGTGACCTCGCCGACCCCGGGCAGCTCGCGCAGCGTCTCGGCGAGAGCGCGCTCGACCAGCTCGTCTCGACCCAGCGATTCGGCCCGGGCGGCCGCCCCGCGGAACGCCCTTACCCGGTACGTCGGCTCACGCGCGCGTTCGAGCAGGAACGCGATGCGCCGCAGGTCGGCAACCGGATCACGAGCGCCCACAGCGGCAACGTTATCGAGTTGTTCGACTCAGCGCGGGTCATAGTGCGCCAGCGGTCGAACAACGTGGGTTGGGAAACGGCGTGGCAAGCTGCCCCTATGAAGCCGGGGCATGACGAGCGGACGATCCGGCGCATCGAGCAGGCGACCGGCCGCCTCGCCACGCAGGCCGTCGCCCGCATGGACGACCAGCTGCCCTGGTTTCGCGCCCTTCCCGCCGACCAACGCTCGTGGGTCACACTCGTCGCGCAGGCCGGTATCGCGTCGTTCGTCGAGTGGATGCGCTCGCCCGACGACGTGCTGCGCCTGACCGGGGAGGTGTTCGCCGCCGCGCCGCGGGCGATGGCTCGCGCCGTAACGCTGCAGCAGACCGTCGAGCTCGTGCGCACCGCCATCGACGTCATCGAGCAGCAGCTGCCCAAGTTGGCCGAGCCCGACGCCGAGGCAGCCGTGCGCGAGGAGCTGTTGCGGTTCACCCGGGAACTGGCGTTCGCCAGCGCGCGCGTGTACGCCGGCGCCGCCGAGAGCCGCGGGGCGTGGGACGCGCGGCTCGAGGCGCTCGTGATCGACGGGTTGGTGCGCGGCGCGTCCATCGCCGGCGAGCCGCAAAGCCAGCTGGCCGCGTTGGGCTGGCGCTCATCCGGCCCGATCACCGCCGTGGTTGGTGCCGCGCCCGAGGACGACCCGGACGCGACCCTGTCCGCCGTGCACCGGGCGGCGCGCCGTCTCGGCTTCGACGTGCTGGCAGGCACGCATGGGGGCCGGCTGGTCGTCGTGCTCGGTAACGTCGACGACCCGCTCGCCGCGGCGGCAGGCATCCTGACCTCGTTCGGTGACGGGCCGGTGGTGGTCGGTCCGCGCGCGAGCGACGTCGCCGGGTCCAGTCAGGTGACCCGGGCAGCGCTGTCCGGGTTGCGCGCCGCGCCCGGCTGGCCCGGGGCACCCCGCCCCGTCAGTGCCGAGGCGCTACTGCCCGAGCGGGCACTGTCCGGCGATGCCGACGCCCGCGAGGCGCTGGTCAAACTGATCTACCAGCCGCTGTCCAAAGCCGGGGATGTGCTGCTCGACACGGTCACCGCGTTTCTGGCGGCCGGGGGCGCACTGGAGACGACGGCGCGGGCGCTGTTCGTGCACGCCAACACGGTCCGCTACCGGCTGCGCCGGGTCACCGAAGTGTGCGGCGAGGCGCCCACCGATCCCCGCGGAGCGTTCACCATCCAGGTCGCCCTGGCCCTGGGGCGACTCGACAGCTGAGCGTCCAAAACTTTGCCGTCCTGTTACTTGGTGAATGTCCCACAGTCCTGAGCGTTACATCAGGGCAACCTGGCATCAACCGTTGTAGGACTGCTACAACAACTCCGGCGGCAACCCTGTGCGTGCCGCCATCGCCGCGGGCACCGCCAACCGGGAATGGTCATGTGCGTGATCGCCGTTCTCGCGCCCGGACAGGGAGCACAGAGCCCTGGGATGCTCGCCCCGTGGCTTGAGCTGCCCGGGGCGTCCGAGCTCATGGCGGAGCTCAGTGATGTCGCAGGCTTGGACCTGCTGCGGCTCGGCACCACCGCCGAGGCCGACGAAATCAAAGACACCGCCGTCACCCAGCCGCTGATCGTCGCGCTCGGGCTGCTCGCGGCCCCGCACCTCGGCCTGGACGACACGGGTGCCGGCGCATCGGTGATCGCCGGCCACAGCGTCGGCGAGCTGACCGCGGCCGCCGTGGCCCGCGCCCTCACGCCGCGAGCCGCTGTAGGGTTCGCCGCCCACCGCGGCGCCGAAATGGCGGCCGCGTGCGCGCTGGCGCCGACCGGCATGTCCGCGCTGCTCGGCGGTGATCCCGACGAGGTGGCCGCGGCGATCGAGGCAGCCGGGCTCACGCCGGCCAATCGCAACGGCGCCGGGCAGATCGTCGCGGCCGGGGCGCTGGACGACCTGGCCAAGCTCGCTGCCGAGCCGCCAGCCGGCGTGCGGGTGCGCCCGCTGACCGTTGCCGGCGCGTTCCACACCAGCTACATGGCGCCCGCCGAGACGGCGCTGCGTGACTATGCAGCCACGCTGGATGTCGTGGACCCGCACCACCTGCTGCTGTCCAACGCCGACGGCACGGCCGTGACCGACGGGCCGCAGCTGCGGCAACGGTTGGCCGCCCAGGTCACCCTGCCGGTGCGATGGGATCTGTGTCTGCGCACCCTTCGCGACCTGGGCGTAACCGCCGCGATCGAGCTGCCGCCGGCAGGCACGCTCACCGGCATCGCCAAGCGCGAGCTGCTCGACGTCGACCTGCTCGCCCTCAAGACACCGGACGACCTCCCCGCGGCCCGGCGCCTGATAAGCAGCCGGCCGCAGCACGGGCACGGCGAGCACACCCCCGACTTCCAGGTCGTCGTCGCGCCGACCAAGGGCGTCTTCACGCCGGCGGACGTCGCCGAGGGAACCCGGCTCACCCGCGGAACGCTACTCGGCACAGTGCGCACGAACCGTCAGGAGCACTCGATCGTCGCGAGCACCGCCGGCGTCCTCGTCGAGTGGCTTCGCCACGCTGGCGACATCGTGGCCGCCGGCCTGCCCATAGCCCGGCTTTCCAGCGCAACGGAGGAGCGGTGAGCCATCTGTACGCACGCATCCGCGGGCTCGGCCACTACCAGCCGGCCAACGTCGTCACCAATGACGACCTGGTCGCCCGCGGCGTCGACACCACCGATGAGTGGATCCGGAGCCGAGTGGGCATCGTGGAGCGACGCTACGCGGACCCGGACGAGACCGTGGTGGACCTTGCCGAGCACGCCGCGAGCAAGGCACTCGCCGCGGCCGGCGTGGCGACCGACGACGTGGACCTGGTTGTCGTCACCACCTGCACCATGCCGACGCCGATCCCGGCCGCGGCGCCCGAGCTCGCCAGCCGGCTCGGCATTCCGGCGCCCGGCGCATACGACCTGAACACCGGGTGCTCCGGATTCGTGTACGCGCTGAACTCTGGGGCGGCGGCGGTGCAGATCGGGCAGGCCCGCAACGTCCTTGTCGTCGCATCCGAGCGGTTCTCAGGATGGCTGGATTTCTCCGACCGATCGACGTGCACCATCCTCGCCGACGGCGCCGCGGCCGCGGTCCTCGGAGCCTCCGACGAGCCGGCGATCGGCCCGATCGTGTGGGGTAGTGACGGTGCCCAGTCTCGCAGCGTGATCATCGACGAGGAGACGCGCTTCTTCGCCCAGGAAGGCCAGGCCGTCTACCGCTGGGCGACGTCGAGGATGCCCGCCGTCGCGATCGAGGCCTGCCGCCGCGCGGAGGTGGATCTTGCCGACATCGCCGCATTCGTACCGCACCAGGCGAACCTGCGCATGATCGAGGCGATCGCCAAGAAGATCGGCGCGCCGAACGCCATCCTGGCCCGCGACGTTCAGGTTTCGGGCAACACGTCCGCTGCGACGATCCCCCTCGCCTTGTCGAAGATGGTCGAACGGGGCGAGATCCCGTCCGGGGCGCCGGTGCTGCTGCTCGGTTTCGGCTCCGGCCTCGCCTACGCCAGCCAAGTCATCCTTGCTCCCTGACAAGAAAGGAACCAACCAGTGCCAGCCTCCCCCGACGAGATCCGCGCCGGACTTGCCGAGATTCTGCAGGAAGTCGCCGACGTCGCCCCCGAGGACGTGGTCGATGCCAAGTCGTTCACCGACGATCTGGACGTCGACTCACTGTCGATGGTCGAGGTGGCCATGGCCGCCGAGGAGAAGTTCGGCGTCAAGATCCCCGACGACGAGCTGCCCAAGCTCAAGACGGTCGGCGACGCGGTCAGCTACATCCAGTCCAACCCCTGAGAAGGAGACACGATGACCGACGAGATCGTCGTCACGGGACTGGGCGCGACGACGCCTCTCGGCGGTGACGTCAAGTCCACCTGGGACGCCATGCTGAAAGGCCGCTCTGGGGTGGGTGCCCTGACCGAGGAATGGGCCGCCGAGCTGCCGGTGCGGATCGCGGCCCGCATGGCCGTCGAGCCGGCCGACCTCCTCCCCCGGGCGCAGGCGCGGCGAATGGATCGTGCCCAGCACGCCGCGTTGGTGGCAGCTGACGAGGCCTGGGCCGACGCTGGCTTCGTCGGCACCACCCAGGACAACGGGCTGGCCCCGGAGCGGGTGGCCGTCGTGATCGGCACCGGCATCGGTGGCGTGACCAGCCTGATCTACCAGCACGACCTGCTGCTCGACAAAGGCCCCACCAAGGTCAGCCCCATGCTCATCCCGATGGACATGCCCAACGGTCCGGCCGCCTATGTAGGTCTCAA
The DNA here is from genome assembly GCA_046744105.1 of Actinomycetota bacterium. Taxonomy (GTDB): domain Bacteria; phylum Actinomycetota; class Actinomycetes; order Mycobacteriales; family Jatrophihabitantaceae; genus DASXRA01. The sequence continues at coordinate 17,039 of JBKOXO010000100.1, read as the reverse complement.
GATCGGTGCTCGGGCCGGGGTGTTCACCCCGGTCAGCGCATGCGCGTCCGGCGCCGAGGCCATCGCCTACGGACTCGATCTGCTCCAACTCGACCGGGCCGACCTGGTTGTCGTGGGTGGCACGGAGGCGTGTATCCACGCGTTGACGATCAGCGGGTTCGCGCAGATGCGGGCGATGAGCGTCCGCAACGCCGACCCGGCGGGGGCGTCCCGGCCGTTCGATCGCGACCGGGACGGCTTCGTGATAGGCGAGGGCGCTGGGGTCCTCGTGCTGGAGCGCCGCCGCGACGCCGAGGCACGCGGCCGGGTTCCGTACGCGGTGCTGGCGGGTGCCGGGATCACGTCCGACAGCCACCACATCACTGCACCCGACCCGGCCGGCTCGGGCCAGCAGCGGGCGATGCGGTTGGCCGTGTCGCGCTCCGGGCTCAGCCCCGCGGATGTCGTGCACATCAACGCGCACGCGACCTCGACACCGGCCGGCGACATGGGTGAGGTGCGCGCCGCTGCGGCACTGTTCGGCGAGCAGACAGTGGTCACCGCCCCGAAGTCGATGATGGGTCACCTCATCGGCGCGGCGGGTGCGGTGGAAAGCGTCGCCACGCTGCTTGCCGTCCGGGACGACGTCGTCCCCCCGACGATCAATCTGCAGCACCCTGACGACGAGCTGTGCGTCGACGTGCCCACTCAGGCACGCTCGATGCCGGTGCCGGCTGCGATCTGCAACTCGTTCGGTTTCGGCGGCCACAACGTGTCGATCCTGTTCCGAAAGGCGTGATCATGACGCTCACGGTGGACGCCCTTCCCGAGGTCGACCCCCGCGACCCGGAGCTGCGCCTGTCGAAGCTGCTCGACACGGGCTCCCTGATTCCGCTGTCTCCGCGCGACAAGAGCGGGGTGTTCGCCGCGCGCGGCACGATCGACGGCGCGCGGGTGACCGCCTTCGCCACAGACGCGACGGTCATGGGCGGTGCCATGGGTGCAGTGGGCTGCCGATACATCGTCGACGCCATCGACACCGCGGTGCGCGAGCGCGTGCCGGTGATCGGGCTCTGGCACTGCGGCGGGGCCCGGCTGGCGGACGGCGTCGAGGCGCTGGACGCGGTAGGCCAGGTGTTCGCGGCGATGATCCGCGCGTCCGGGCGGGTGCCGCAGATCTCGGTGGTGCTGGGCCCGGCAGCCGGCGGTGCCGCCTACGGTCCGGCGCTCACCGACCTGGTGATCATGTCGACGTCCGGGCGGGTGTTCGTCACCGGGCCGGACGTGGTGCGCAGCGTCACGGGCGAGAACGTCGACATGGAATCCCTCGGCGGTGCCGACACGCATGGCCGGCGCAGCGGCGTCGTCCACATCGTCACCGATACCGATGAGGCCGCTCTCGGCACGGCTCGAACCGTTACGTCGCTGCTCGCCAACCAGCGCTCGTTCGAGCTGCACGCGCTCGGGCCGGACCGAGATCTCGCCGCCCTCCTTCCGCAGAGCGCCAAGCGCGCCTACGACGTTCACCCGCTGATCGAAGGCATTCTCGACAAGTCAACGTTCGCCGAACTGCACGCCAAGTGGGCGCCGAACATCGTCACGGGATTGGGCCGACTGGCTTCCCGCACCGTTGGCGTTATCGCCAACAACCCGCTGCGGCTGGGTGGTTGCCTTGACTCGCAGTCCGCGGAGAAGGCAGCGCGTTTCGTGCGGATGTGCGACGCGTTCGGCGTGCCACTTGTCGTGCTGGTGGACGTGCCGGGTTACCTGCCCGGTGTCGGCCAGGAGTGGGACGGCATCGTGCGCCGGGGCGCCAAGCTGCTGCACGCGTTCGGCGAGGCCGTGGTGCCGCGGGTGACGCTGGTGACGCGCAAGGCCTACGGCGGCGCCTACATCGCGATGAACGCCCGCTCGCTCGGCGCCAGCACCGTGTATGCCTGGCCCGGTGCCGAGGTCGCCGTCATGGGCGCGTCGGCGGCGGTGGGCATCTTGCACCGCAAGAAGCTGGCGGCAGCACCGCCTGGCGAACGCGAGGCGCTGCACGCCGCGCTGGCTGCCGAGCACGAGCGCATCGCCGGCGGTGTCAGCCGGGCCATGGACATCGGCGTCGTCGACGGCGTGATCGAGCCGACCCGGACCCGCACGACCCTCGCCGAGGCGCTGGCCGCAATGCCCTGCGGGCGCGGCGCCCACGGCAACATACCCCTTTAATCCGGCCCAAATCGGGTCCGCACGGGCCCGCAAGGCGCGCTTCTGGTCGCGATCTTGTGCAGACACGCGCACGTCACTCGGCGGGTCTGCACAAGATCACGCCACGGCGGGCAGCCGCCGCTGCGCTAGCCGACCTGGTGGAGCAGCGTTACCGGGGCGCCTTCGCCGGCGTGACGGTACGGCTCGAGTTCGGCGTCCCAGGCGGCGCCGAGCAGTTCAGCGAGCCCGTGCGCGTAGTCGTCCGCGGACCGGGCCCGGCTGGCCAGTCCGCGCAGCCGCTCCTCGCCGACGACGATGTCGCCGTTCGCCGAGATCGCGCTGCGGTGGAAGCCCCGGCCCGGAACGTAGGCCAACCGCTCGCCGTCGCTGGTCGCGGTGCCCTCCTCGGTGATCTCGAAGACGATCATCGGCCACGCACGAAGCGAGGCCGCGATGCGTGCGCCGGTGCCGATCGGGCCGGACCAGTCGGCCTCGGCGCGCAGGTGCGACGGGGCGACGGGCTGGCCGGTCCACTGCAGCCGGACCGGCCGGCCGAGCACGCCGGCAATCGCCCACTCGACGTGCGGCGCGATGGCGGCAGGGCAGCAGTGCAGGAACACCACGCCACTCGTGGTGACGGGTGTCGTGCGCCGGGCAGTCGTCATCGCACACCTCCACTGACTCGACGGCGACGCCTTCCCCGACGGCCCGTGAACCAGTGGTACGTGCGTGCACATTGTGACCGATGGGACCGCTGTTGCGCTACACGACACGTTGTCGGTGCCTTACATAAAGCTGAGTGTCGTGACCGCCGAGTGGACGCAGGTGCGCCCGCCACGGTAGGCACGAAAGGGACGCAAGGAGGAACCATGCCCGATTCCGCACCGTCCGCTTGCGATGAGGCGACCGAGATCATGCCGCATCGCGAGGCAGCCGAGGCGTACGTCACCCGGATCTGCTTCAAGATCGGTCCCCCACAGCTGGTCGGCCTCGAGCTCGAATGGCTCGTTCACGATCAGCACAAGCCCGCAACATCCGTCTCCCCCGCTCGTCTCGCCGCCGCACTCGGGCCATGGTGCCCACCGGCGTTGCGCGACCCGCCCGCTCCCCCGGCCCCGATGCCGAACGGCTCGGCGGTCACCGTCGAACCCGGCGGGCAGGTCGAAATCTCCACTCGCCCCGCACCCGGTCTCGCGGCATGCCTTGCTGCCGCGACGGCCGACGCCAGGCTGTTGACGGCCCGCCTCGCGCGGGCCGGGCTGGCCACACTGGGCGCGGGAACCGATCCCCACCGACTGCCCACTCGACTGCTCGACGTTCCCCGCTACGCCGCCATGGAGGCGTACTTCGACCGCCGCGGTCCATCCGGGCGCACCATGATGTGCGCCACCGCCGCGGTGCAGCCATGCCTGGACGCCGGCGACAACGGCTCGTTCGCCGACCGGTGGCGCACCCTGCACGCCGTCGGGCCGGCGCTCGTGGCGATGTTCGCCAACTCGCCGGTCCTGGCCGGGCATCGCACCGGCTGGCGCTCGTCCCGGCAGGCAGCCTGGCTGGATATCGACCCACGCCGCACTGCGCCACCGCGGGGCAGCGACCCGGCCGAGGCGTACGCGCGCTACGCCCTGGACGCTCCAGTGCTATGCGTGCGCCGCGACGGCGGGCGCTGGTCGGCGCCACCGGGGGTGACCTTCGCCGATTGGATCGCCGGCGCGATCCGTCCCGCGCCGACCTACGACGACCTGGCCTACCACCTGTCGACGCTGTTCCCACCGGTGCGCGCGGCAGGGCACCTCGAGGTGCGCTATCTCGACGCGCAGGCCGGTGCCGGGTGGATCGCCGCGGCGGCGATCACCTGGGCCCTGACGGCCACCGCGCTGGCCCGCGACCTGGCCACCGCCGCCGCCGAGCCTGTAGCCGGTCGGTGGACCGACGCGGCGCGGTCCGGGCTGGGCGATGCAGCGCTGGCCCGGGCCGCGTTCGAACTCGCCGGCATCGCACTCGACGGCCTCGCCGGCCAGCCGGCACATATCCGCGATCACGTCGTGGAGTTCATCGAGCGATACACACTGCGCGGGCGCTGCCCCGCCGACGATTGGGAAATCACATGAGCCTGAAGGAAGACATCGCCAACGAGCTGATCCGCGCCCGTCACCGCAGCGACGTCCTGACCCAGGCCGTCGAGGACAACGATCTGACTCGGCAGCACTCGCCGCTGATGTCGCCGCTCGTGTGGGACTACGCGCACATCGGCAACCAGGAGGAACTGTGGCTGGTGCGTGACGTCGGCGGCCGCGAGCCCATTCGTGCCGACATCGACAAGCTCTACGACGCGTTCCAGCACCCGCGCCGCGACCGTCCGAGCCTGCCGCTGCTCGGCCCGGCCGAGGCACGCGCGTACGTGGGCACGGTGCGCGACAAGGTCTTCGACGTCCTCGACGGCACCGCTCTCGAAGGCCGCCGCCTCGTGGACCAGGGTTTCGCCTTCGGCATGATCGTCCAGCACGAGCAGCAGCACGACGAGACGATGATGGCCACGCATCAGCTGCGACAAGGCGCGCCTGCGCTCCACGCCGAGCTCCCGAATCCGCCTCGTGATCGTGGCCTCCCGCCCGAGGTGCTCGTTCCAGAGGGCACGTTCACCATGGGTACCGACGTCGAGCCGTGGGCGCTCGACAACGAACGGCCTGCCCGCCCCGTGCATACGCCGGCGTTCTGGATCGACACGGTGCCGGTCTCCAACGCGGAGTTCATCGCGTTTATGGACAGCGGGGGCTACGAGGACGCGCGCTGGTGGACGCCCGAGGGCTGGGCGCACCGGGTATCCGCCGGACTGGTCGCACCGCTGTTCTGGCGGCGCGAGGGCGCGCAGTGGTGGCGGCGCCGTTTCGGCGTCGACGAGCCGGTGCCGGCGGACGAGCCCGTGCAGCACGTGTGCTGGTACGAGGCCGATGCGTACGCCCGGTGGGCCGGCAAGCGGCTGCCCACCGAGGAAGAGTGGGAGAAGGCAGCGCGTTGGGATCCCGCGACCGGACGCTCGCGCCGCTATCCGTGGGGCGACGACGATCCCGAACCACTGCGGACGAACCTCGGCGGCGCCCACCTCCAGCCGGCGCCTGTCGGTTCGTATCCCGCTGGCGCCTCGCCGCTCGGGGTGCGCCAGCTGATCGGCGACGTGTGGGAGTGGACGGCCAGCGACTTCACCCGGCCGTCCGGCTTCGTCGCATTCCCGTACCGCGAGTACTCGGACGTCTTCTTCGGCAACGAGTACAAGGTGCTGCGCGGTGGCTCATGGGCCGCCGACCGGGCCGCGGTACGCGGCACGTTCCGGAACTGGGACTATCCGATCCGCCGGCAGATCTTCTCCGGCTTCCGCTGTGCGAGGGACGCCGCCGATGTGTAGGCACATCGCGTACCTCGGTCCGCCGGTGTCGCTCGCCGAGTTGCTGCTCGAACCGCCTTTCGGGCTGCTGCGCCAGTCGTGGGAGCCCCGCCGGCAGCAGCACGGGCGGGTGAACGCCGACGGCTTCGGCGTGGGGTGGTACGTGCCTGGCGACCCGATGCCTGCACGTTACCGCCGTGACCGTCCTATGTGGACCGACGCCAACCTGCCGGAGCTGGCGCGCGTGATCCGGTCCGGGGCGGTGCTCGCCGCCGTACGCTCCGGTACGGACGACATGGGGCACACGGAGGGCGCGGCGGCACCGTTTCGCGAGGGGCGCTGGCTGTTCAGCCACAACGGAGCCCTACCTGGGTGGCCCGAGTGCGCGTCCGCGTTGGCCGCAGCGCTGCCGCCGCAGCGGCTGCTGCGCCTGGACGCGCCGAGCGACTCGGCGCTGCTCTGGTCGCTCACCCACACCTGGTTGGCGGCCGGCATGCCGTTACCTCATGCGCTTCGTAGCACCGTCGCCGCCGCGCCACGCGACGCCCGGCTGAACCTGCTCGCCCTCGACGGCGAGACCATCGCGGCCACCACCTGGGGCGACACGCTGTGCTGGCGCGCCGACCGGCGTGGCGTCGTCGTGGCATCCGAACCGTCCGATGACGAGCCCGGATGGCACGAGGTGCCCGACCGCAGCCTGCTCACCGGCACGCCGGACGGTGTGCACGTCACCCCCCTGGAGATCACGTGAGCCTGACCGTCGACAATCACCTGCCGCCGGACTTCCTCAGCGCGGCGTTGCGCACGGACGTACTCCGCGGGCTCACCGCGAGCCCGAAGTGGCTGCCACCCAAATGGTTCTACGACGAGCGGGGCAGCGAGCTGTTCGAGCAGATCACCCGGCTGCCCGAGTACTACCCCACCCGGGCCGAGCGCTCGATCCTCGTGGAGCGAGCCGCCGAGATCGCTTCGGTGTCGGGGGCCACGACGCTGGTCGAGCTCGGCGCCGGATCCGCGGAGAAGACCCGGCTGCTGCTCGACACCCGAGCGTTCACCCGCTACGTCCCGGTCGACGTGTCGGAGTCCGCGCTGCGTCAAGCCGCGGCGGGCCTGCTTGCCGACTATCCCCGGCTGGCCGTGCACGCCGTCGTGGCCGACTTCCAGCAGCACCTCGGCCGACTGCCGCAGGGCGGCCGGCGCATGATCGCGTTCCTCGGCGGAACCATCGGCAACCTCGTCCCGGACGAGCGCGCGGTATTCCTGCGGTCGCTGCGCGCCGGCTTGCGTCGCGGCGAGACACTGCTGCTCGGCACGGACCTGGTGAAGAGCCCCGATGTGCTCATCCCCGCCTACGACGACGCGGCCGGCGTCACCGCCGAGTTCAACAAGAACGTCCTCTCCGTCGTCGACCGCGAGCTGAAGGCAGACTTCGACCCGGACGCGTTCGCGCACGTCGCGGTGTGGAACGCCGAGGCCGAGTGGATCGAGATGCGGCTGCGCTCCCTGCACGATCAACGGGTGCGCGTCGAGCTGCTCGAGCTGGACGTGCACTTCACACGCGGCGAAGAGATGCGCACCGAGGTGTCGGCGAAGTTCCGTCGCGACGGCGTGGCTGCCGAGCTGGCCGCTTGTGGATTCGAGCTAACCAAGTGGTGGACCGACCGCGACGGCCGGTTCGGCCTGTCCCTCTCGACTGCGCGCTAGCGGGTGAGCGCCCGGGAGATGCCGCGGGCAGCGGTCACAACCGCCGGGACGTAGCGGTGCGGGTCGTGGCTTTCGGGCACGACCACCGACACGGCAGCCGTGACCTGCACGCCGTCCCACACCGGCGCGGCAACCGATGTGGAGATCAGCTCGATTTCGCCGCGGGTGATCGCCACGCCGGTGCGGCGCACCTCGGCGAGCTCGCGGCGCAGCCGGTGCGGGTCAGTGAGCGTCCGCTCTGTGTATGCCGCAAGCGGGCCGGCGAGCACGCGCTCGCGCAGCTCGTCCGGCGCGTGCGCCAGCAGTACGCGGCCGACGCCCGTCGCGTGCAGGGGCAGCCGGCCGCCGACGCGGGTCACGACGTGCACGGCGTCCCGGGCCGAGATCCGCTCGATGTACACGGCGTCCGTACCGTCCAATACGGCAAGCTGGACGTTCTGGTGAGTTGCCTCGTACAGGTCGCCCAGGATGGGCAGTGCCGCCTCGCGCAGCCCGACGCTGCGCGGCGCCAGGCTGGCCACCTCCCACAGTCGCAGCCCGATCCGGTACGCGCCCGTGCTGTCACGCTCGAGGGCCCCCCACCGCGCCAGTTCACCGACCAGGCGGTGCGTCGTGGTGAGCGGCAGGCCGGTGCGCCGGCTCAACTGGACCAGCCGCAGCTGCGGCTGCTCGGCGCTGAACGCGTCGAGGATGGCGAGTGCCCGGCCGGTCACCGTGTTGTCTTCCACTGAGCGGAAGTCTAGGCGCGCTGCGACAGCGCCGCGGCGCAGTCTGTCCGCATGCACACCCAGGTCGGCATCGTCGGTGCCGGGCCGGCCGGCCTGCTGCTCTCGCAACTGCTGCATCTTCAGGACGTCGACTCGACGGTGCTCGAGTGCCGCGACCGTGAGTACGTCGAGCACCGGGTGCGCGCCGGTGTGCTGGAACACGGCTCGGCGCAGACGCTGCGCGAGGCCGGGGTCGGCAAGCGCCTCGACGACGAGGGCATGCGGCACGAGGGCATCGAGCTGCGCTTCGGACACCACAGGCACCGCGTCGACTTCGCCGATCTCGTCGGGCGCACGATCACCGTGTACGGGCAGCAGGAGATCGTCAAGGACCTGATCGCAGCCCGCCTTGACGCCGGTGGCGACGTCCGCTTTGAGGTCACCGGCGTTGCGCTTTCCGGCCTCGACGGTCAGCGGCCCCGGATCGCATTCGCCGGCGGGGCGCTGGACTGCGACTTCGTGGTGGGCGCCGACGGCTCTCATGGTGTGAGCCGGGACTACATCCCGGACCTGACGACGTACGAACACGGATATCCGTATGCGTGGCTCGGCATCCTGGCGCAGGCGCCACCCTCGTCGCACGAGCTGATCTACACCCGGCACGAACGCGGCTTCGCGCTGCACTCGATGCGCAGCCCGAGCATCACTCGCCTGTACCTGCAGGTCGCCCCGGACGAACGGCTGGACGCGTGGCCGGACGAGCGCATCTGGTCCGAGCTTTCCACCCGGTTCAGCGACGACACCGGCTTCTCGCTGTGCGAAGGGCCCTTGCTGGACAAGGGGATTACGCCGATGCGCAGCGTCGTCGCGACGCCGATGCAGCACGGGCGGCTCTTCCTTGCCGGCGACGCCGCGCACATCGTTCCAGCGACCGGCGCCAAGGGCATGAACCTCGCGATGGCCGACGTCCGGGTGCTCGCCCGCGCCATCGCCGGCTTCTACGCCGACGGCCGCACCGACCTGCTTGCCGCCTACACCGACACGGTGTCGACGCGGGTTTGGCGGTACACGCAGTTCTCGTGGTGGATGACGTCGATGCTGCACGTCGATCCGCACGGCGACGCGTTCGACGAGCAACTGGCCCAGGCGGCGTTGCGCTACGTCGCGTCGTCGCGGCCCATGGCCACAGCGCTCGCCGAGAACTACACCGGGTTGCCGTATGCCGAGGGATGGAGTTACCGATGACCTACCGTGCCGATCCACCGGGCACGCACCCGCCGTACGACTACCCGGACTACGGCAGCACGAAGCTGCGCCACCCGACCCGCGCCCTGCACGTGCTGCCGCAGCGGCTCACGGAGCTGACCGGGCCTGCGTTCGGCGCCGAGCAGGTGCGCGCGGGCGACGAGGACCTCACCAACGGCGGAGCCGCGATCGGGCAGCGCATCGTCGTGCACGGCCGGCTGCTCGACGGCGACGGGCACGTCGTACCGGACAGCCTGATCGAGGTGTGGCAGGCCAACGCCGCCGGTCGGTACGCGCACGCCGCTGACCGCTGGCCCGCTCCGCTAGACCCGAACTTCACGGGTGCCGGCCGCGTGGTCACCGACGGCGAGGGACGCTACCGCTTCACGACGATCCGGCCCGGCGCCTACCCGTGGCGCAATCACCACAACGCCTGGCGCCCGGCGCACATCCACTTTTCGGTGTTCGGCCGGGCGTTCACGCAGCGGCTGGTCACCCAGATGTACTTCCCGGATGACCCGCTCTTCTTCCAGGATCCCATCTTCAACTCAGTGCCTGACCCGCAGGCCCGCGCCCGGCTGATCAGCGCCTATGACCACGACGCCACGACCGACCACTGGGCACTCGGGTTTCGGTTCGACATCGTGCTTCGCGGGCGCGAGCAGACCCCGTTCGAGCAATGAGCACGCCATCGCAGACGGTCGGACCGTTCTTGCACATCGTCCTGCCCTGGCCGGACGGGCCCGCCGCGGTTCCGGAGGGCACGCCCGGCGCGGTGCTGATTACCGGGCGGCTCACCGACGGTGCCGGGGATCCGGTGCCGGACGGCCTGGTCGAGACCTGGCAGTCCGCACCAGATCTGTTCGGGCGCTGCGCCACCGACGTCAACGGCATGTTCTGGTTCCGCACCGTCACGCCGGCGGCCCTGTCGGCGCCGGACGGCACCGTCCAGGCGCCGCACATCGACGTGTCGGTGTTCTCGCGGGGCCTGTTGCAGCGGCTGGTCACCCGCATCTACTTCCCGGACGAGAGCGCGGCCAACGCCGCCGACCCGGTTCTGTCGGGCCTGGAGCCCGACGATCGGGCGCTGCTGATCGCGGTGGCGCAGGTGGACGGCGCACTGCGCTTCGACATCTGTTTGCAGGGCGACCGGGAGACGCCCTTCTTCGCAGTATGAGTGAGCATGGCAGCGCCGAAGGCGCGAGCAGCGGAGCGAGTACTGCGATGAGCGCTTGCCCGAAGAGCAGGATGGGGCAGTGAGTGAGCTTTGGGATCCGATCTTCGGCGCCGGGCGGGTGGCCGCCGAGGTGGACGACCGGGCCTGGGTGCGCGCCATGCTGCAGGCGGAGGCGGCGCTCGCCCGGGCGGCCGCATCGGCCGGCGTGGTTGACGCGCCGGCCGCCGAGGTGGTGGCGCAGGCGTGCGCCGATGCCGACTGGGTGCCGGTCGAGTCGCTCGGGGCAGAGGCCGCTGCCGGTGGCAACCCGGTGATCCCGCTGGTACAGCGGCTGCGTGCCCGCGTGGGCGCGGCAGGCGAGGACGCTGTGCACGTGGGCGCCACCAGCCAGGACATCGTCGACACGGCGGCAATGCTGGTCGCCGGCCGCGCGGTAGGTGTGATCGTCGATGATCTGACCGCTGCCGCCGACGCGGCCGCGGCGCTGGCCCGCGAGCACCGGGACACCCCGATGGCAGCGCGCACCCTGCTCCAGCAGGCCTCGCCGACGACGTTCGGTGCTGTGGCCGCTGTCTGGGGCACCGGGCTCGATCGGGCGGTGGCGCGGCTGCGCGCTGTCGAATTCGCCGCGCAGCTCGGCGGCGCGGCGGGGACGCTCGCCGCGCTGCATCCGCACGGCCCGGCCGTCCGGCGGGCGTTCGCTCGCGAGCTCGGCCTCACTGATCCGAACGGGGTCTGGCATACCGAGCGAACCCGCATCGCCGAACTGGCCGGTGCCCTCGCCAGCGCCGCAGGGGCGGCCGGCAAGGTTGCGACGGACGTCGTGCTGCTCGCCCAGACCGAGGTCGGTGAGGTGCACGAGGCGGCGGCGGGCGGCTCGTCGTCCCTGCCGCACAAGCAGAATCCAGTCGCAGCGGTTACCGCGCGGGCTGCCGCCGCCCAGGCGCCTGCGCTCGCAGCTACGCTGTACACCGCCATGACCGGCGAACAGCAGCGGGCGGCCGGCGCCTGGCACGCCGAGTGGCCCGCGCTCACAGCACTGCTGCGTTGCGCCGGTGGCGCCGCGGCACGGCTGCGCCAGTGCCTGGAGGGGCTGCACGTGGACGTCGAGGCGATGCAGCAGAACCTGGGCCGGACGTCCGGGTTGCTGCTCGCAGACCGCATCGCCGCCCATCTGGCGCCGACGATGGGCCGCGCCGGCGCGCAGGAGGCGGTCCGTGACGCTGCCCGCAAAGGCAACCTCGACGCCCTGGACGTCGACGCCGAGCTGCTCAACCCGGCGACCTATCTCGGCCACGCCGGCGATCTCGTCGACGCCTACCTGCGGGGCCGGCAGCAATGAGTCCGCCGCTGCTACTGCTTAACGCGATCGGCACGACGACCACCATCTGGGACGGCTTGGTCGGGCCGCTGGCTGAGCGGCTGCGCATCATCCGTGTCGATACCCGCGGCCACGGCGACTCGCCCCCTGCCCATGAGCCCTGCACCATCGCCGACCTAGGCAGCGGCGTACTTGCCGTCCTCGACAAGCACGGCGTGGAGCGCGCGCATGTCGCCGGCGTGTCGCTGGGCGGGATGGTGGCGATGTGGCTGGCCGCGCACCATCCGGACCGGGTGGCCCGGCTGGCGTTGCTATCCACGTCGGCGCACCTGGCGGCGCCGCGCTGGCACGAGCGCGCCGCCGCCGTCCGCGCCGGCGGAATGGCCGCGATTGCCGGGCCGGTTGTCGCACGTTGGATCACGCCGGCACTGGCGGCACGCGACCCGGAGCTCGTCGCCAGGCTTACAGCTATGCTGCAGAGCACCGACGCGGAGAGCTACGCCCGCTGCTGCGAGGCCATCGCCGCGATGGACCTGCGCGCCGACCTGCCGCGGATCGGCGCACCCACCCTCGTGATCGCCGGCGCGCAGGACCAGGCCATTCCCGTCGAGCACGCGCGCACGATCGCCGAGGGCATCGCCACGGCGCGCCTCTCGGTGCTGCCCGGCGCGGCGCACATCCCGACGGTCGAGCAGGCGGGACCGGTCGCGGTGCGGCTGCTCGAGCACTTCGTGGGTGGCGAAGCGACCCGGCGGGCCGTCCTGGGCGACGTGCATGTCGACCGGGCCGCAGCGGACACGAGCGAGTTCACCGCGCCGTTCCAGGACTTCCTGACGCGCTACGCCTGGGGCGAGGTGTGGACGCGCCCGGGCCTGCCGCGGCGTGAGCGCTCGCTGATCACTCTTGCCGTGCTCACCGCGCTGGGCGCCGAGCACGAGCTGGCGATGCACGTGCGCGGGGCCCTGCGCAACGGCGTAAGCCCGGGCGAGATCCGCGAGGTACTGCTGCACACCGCCGTCTACGCCGGCCTGCCGCGCGCCAACCGGGCGTTCGCGATCGCCGACGACGTAATCCATCACGATGGGAGCAGGCAATGACCCTTCTCGACGAAGCGCACTGGCGCGGCACGATCTACCTCAATGGCGAGTGGACGGCCGCGTCCGGCGGCGAGTACCCGGTGATCGAACCGGCCACCGGCGCCGCACTAGGCAGCCTCGGCAAGCCCACGGTCGCGGATCTGGACCGTGCCGTGCAGAGCGCGGCCGCGGCGCAGCCCGGATGGGCCGCTACGCCGTACCCACAACGTGCAGCCGTGCTGCGTAAGGCCGGCGAACTCTGGTCGCAGTACGCAGACGAGATCAGGTGGTGGAACATCCGCGAGGTCGGCGCCATCGCAGGCATCGCCGACTTCTCGCTGCACGTCGCGGAGCAGGAGTGCTTCGAGGCGTCGGCCCTGCCCAGCCGCGCGTACGGCGAGCTGCTGCCCAGCGAAGAGCCGCGGCTGTCGATGGCGCGCCGCGTGCCAGCCGGCGTCGTCGGGGTGATCTCGCCGTTCAACGTGCCGATCATCCTGGGCATCCGCTCGGTCGCTCCGGCGCTGGCGCTGGGCAACGCGGTGATCCTCAAGCCGGACCCGCGCACCGGCGTCACGGGTGGCGTGGTGCTAGCCCGCGTCCTCGAAGAAGCCGGGCTGCCGCCGGGGGTGTTGCAGATGCTGCCGGGCGACGCCGCGGTCGGTGAAGCCCTGATCGCGCACCCACAAGTGCGCGTCGTCTCGTTCACCGGCTCGACAGCGGCCGGCCGCCGGGTGGGCGAGCTGGCCGGTCGGCACCTCAAGCGCGTGCACCTCGAGCTGGGTGGCAACTCCGCCATGCTCATCCTGGACGACGCCGACGTGGCGGAGGCGGCGACGCTTGCCGCCTTCGGATCGTTCTTCCACCAGGGCCAGATCTGCATGACCACTGGCCGGCACATCGTGCTGGAGCGGCATTACGACGACTTCGTCCAAGCGCTGTCCGCAAAGGCAGCCAGGCTGCCCGTCGGTAACCCTGCGACCGACGATGTTGCGCTCGGTCCAGTCATCGACGAGCGGCAGCGCGACAAGATCCACGGCTTGGTCACCGCGAGCCGAGACGCCGGCGCAAAGCTCGCCGCTGGCGGCGAGTTCGACGGGTTGTTCTACCGGCCGACCGTCCTCGCCGAGGTGCCGTCCGAATCACCCGCCTGGGTCGAGGAGATCTTCGGGCCGGTCGCGCCGGTGGTCCGCGTCGCGTCGGTCGACGAGGCGGTGCAGCTGGCTGCCGCGTCCGACTACGGGCTGTCGCTCAGCATCGTGACGAGGGACGTGATGCGTGGGCTCGCCGTCGCCGACCGCATCCCCAGTGGCATCGTGCACATCAACGACCAGACCGTGAGCGACGAGGCCAATGTGCCGTTCGGTGGCGTCGGCGTGTCCGGCACGGGCATCCGCTTCGGCGGCCCGGCAGCGAACGTCGAGGCGTTCACCGAGATGCGCTGGGTGACCGTCCGCAGCGAGCCGCCCGCATACCCGTTCTAGGACGACCCAGCCTGGCCCTGGCTCGCTTCAGCGCGCGAAGCCGCCGACGTGTTCGGGTGTGAGCCGTCCGATCAACCGTTCGCTGCCCGGCGGGTCTTCGGGCGGGTCTTCGCCGAGGTAGCGCTGGGTCAGTTGGATCGACAGAGTGCGGTCTGGGTCCGGGATCAGTTCGACGGCGCCACGGATGTCGGCGGTCTGATAGGGGTCGTCGGCGGCGAAGACCGTGAGCGAGGCGCGGGGATCGCGCCGAAGGTTGCGTGCCTTGCGCCGCTTCGTGTGCGTGGTGAACAGCACGGTATCGCTGTCGCGGGTCACCCAGATGACGGACGTGTGTGGTGAGCCGTCCGGGTTGAGGGTGGCCAGCACGGCGAAGCTTCGGTCGTCCAGTAGGGCTCGTACGCGATCGTTCAGGATCATGACATCGCTTCCGTCGTCGATTGTTTGTGGGCCAATCCGGCGCGGGACACTAGGACGTCTCGATCTGCAGGTATGTCAGCCCGCGGGCATCGAGCCAGGCTCGTCCGGGAGCGCTGACCAGACGGAGCAGAACGTTGTCGCAGCCGGTGCAGCGTGCCACCAGCCCCGGCGCCTGGCTGTACAGCTGTGCTGTGCCTAGTGGTGCGATCTGCCCGCAGCCGGCGCATTGGCCGGTGGCGGCCGTGACATCCACCGCGAAGATCGTGCGCAGATCACCGGCCGCAGCGTTTCCGTCGAGGTGGGTCATCACGGTCCTCCGAATCGCTCCGTGCGGACGCGCCGGGCGTCGTGCCCGGCGGCGACGAGCAGGTCCGCCACCGTCTCGACGAACGCCGTCGGGCCGCAGACATAGCAGGTGGGATGTTCGTCCGGCGCGAAGGTCACCGCCGCGAGCAGTGCCGCGTCGACCCGCGCCGGCGGGTGCGGCCATCCCTCGGGCACGGCCCGCGTATAGGCATAGCTGAGCGGCAGGCCGTCGGCAGCGCGGCGCCCGAGTTCGTCGCGGTAGATCACCGACTCCGGTCGGCGCGTGGAGTACAGCATCCGGAACGGCGCGAAGCTCGCCGCCGCCGTGCGGGCGCGCAGCATCGCCATGAGCGGTACGACGCCCGAGCCGCCC
Source organism: Actinomycetota bacterium (assembly GCA_046744105.1). Classification (GTDB taxonomy): domain Bacteria; phylum Actinomycetota; class Actinomycetes; order Mycobacteriales; family Jatrophihabitantaceae; genus DASXRA01. The sequence continues at coordinate 1,681 of JBKOXO010000100.1, read as the reverse complement.
GCCACGAGCTGTACCGGCTCAGATTGCGCCGGGCGCCAGGTGAACCAGCCGCCGACCGGGCCCCGCACCTCGAGCGGGTCGCCGGTGCCGACGACCCGCGCGAGATACGGCGACACTTCGCCGTCCACCACCTGCTCGACGGTCACGTCGACCGTATCGCTGTCCGCCACCGACGCGATCGAGTAAGAGCGCACCGCGGTGTAGCCGTCGGGAGCGGTGAGCCGGATGTCGACGTGCTGACCCGCCACATGACCGGGCCAGCCCGGTACGTCGAGGGTCAGCGTCCGGGCCGTCGCCGTCTCGTCGCGCAGCGCCGCCACGGTCGCGACCCGCCAGGCAAGAGCGCGTCCGTTGCCGGCCACGCCTAGTCGTCCCAGTACCGCTGCTCGCGCCATGGGTCCCCGTAGTTGTGGTAGCCGAGGCTCTCCCAGAACCCTGGCTGGTTCTCAAGCCCCAACGTGATGCCGTGGACCCATTTGGCGCTCTTCCACAGGTACAGGTGCGGCACGAGCAGCCGGGCCGGTCCGCCGTGCTCCGGCGCGAGGTCATCGCCGTCGTAACGGAACACGATCCAGGCCTGCCCGTCGAGCAGATCCTCGAGCGGCAGGTTCGTCGTGTAGCCGCCGTAGGAGTGGACGAGGGCGTAGTCGGCAGCCGTCTCGACGCTCTCGAAGAGGTCGTCCAGCGAGACGCCCTCCCAGGACGTACCGAGCTTGGACCAGCGGGTGACGCAGTGCAGGTCGACCGTGATCCCCTGGACCGGCAGCGCGGAAAATCCCGCCCAGTCCCAGCGCTTCACCTCACCGGTCTCGGTGGTGATCGTGAACTGCCAGTCGTCGAGCCGGATCTTCGGCGTCGGACCGGCGGACAGGACGGGGAAGTCGCGGGTCAGGTACTGCCCCGGTGGCAGGTCGGCGCTGCTGTCCCGGCGGCGGCCGGTGAATCCCGGCGTGACGATGCCCACGGGTTGGGACGCTACCCGATCGGCGGTGCCCATTTCGGCCGCGGAATCAGACAGAACGGGTGCCCGGCCGGGTCGGCGTAGACGTGATCGCCGCCGGAGAGCCGCCGCGCACCGAGGCCGAGCACCTGCGGCTCGGCAGCGTCCACGTCGTCGACCATGACGTCGAAGTGCATCTGCTGCGGGTACTTCGGGTCCGGCCACTGCGGCGGCTGGTGGTCCGGCGCGAGCTGGAAAGCCATCCCCGAGGCAGTGTCGTCACGCGACACCACGACGAAGTCGGCGGACTGGTACGTGATCGGCAGCCCCAGCAGTTCTGAGTAGAACGCGGCGAGCGCGGCAGGGTCGCGACAGTCGACGACCACGTGGTGCATACGCCCGATCATGCACTCACCACCGGCCGATACGCACCGAGAGGGCAGCCAGCGCCGCGGCTCCCGCCGTCGACGTGCGCAGTACCGGCTCGCCCAGCCGCACCGGAGTGGCCCCGGCCGCGGTGAACGCCGCCAGCTCGTCGGCTGCGATACCACCTTCCGGCCCCACGACGAGCATGATCTCACCTTCGAGGGGCAACTGGGCGCCGGTGAGCGTCGCCGCGGCACCCTCGTGCAGCACGAGCGCGCCCTTCGCCCGCGCGGCGATGTCGGACGTGCTGGCGAGGTCGCTCACCACGGGAACCCACGCACGCCGGCTCTGCTTGGTCGCCTCGGCGACCACCCG
>JBKOXO010000120.1:0-25883 GCA_046744105.1 Actinomycetota bacterium | reverse complement strand
CGGGATATCTCCGCCAGCCGCAGCGCGGCGGTCGCGAAGGACGCGGCGTCGGCGGAGGCCACCTCGCCGGCGCCCGGGTGGTTCGCGACGAGCTCGGCCGGTGCCGCCCCAGCGTGCGCCACGATCGGCGTCCCGCAGGCGAGCGCCTCCAGGGCGGCGAGCCCGAACGTCTCGGCCGGCGCCGTGGCCAGCGCCACGTCAGCGGCGCCCAGCTCGGCGGCGACTCGATCACGGCCGCGTAGGTGCCCGGTGAAGCGCACCGGCAGCCCGCGGGCGTATCCGGCGAGCTTGGCTTGCCGCGGACCGCTGCCGAGCACCGTCAGCTCGGCGGCCACGCCGCGCCGGTGCAGCACGCGCAGGGCGTCGACCGCGAGTTCGGGGCGCTTCTCGGGCGAAAGCCGGGCGACGAGCACAAGCCGCAGCCGGCCGGGCGGTTGCGTCACGGTCGGCGGGCGGAAGGCGTCGAGGTCCACGCCGAGCCGCACAACCCGTACTGGGGCGTATGGCGGGAACTCGGCGGCGGCGAAGCGGGAGCAGGCGATCAGGACGTCACAGGCATCGGCCGTGTGCCGCGCGATACCGGCCGCGGCCTGCCGCAGCACGGCATCGGGCACGACCGGCAGCAGCAGGGGCAGCGTCCGTTCCAGCCGTTCGTGCGACCACGCCACCACGGGCACCCCCCGGGACCGCGACCACCGCCAGACCCACCGCTGCAGCAGCTTGTCGTGCACCTCGAGCACGTCCGGACGCAGCTCGTCGAGCAGCCGCAACACGGCGCGGCGGCGCACGATCACCCGGTAGCCGGTGTTGCCCAGGCGGGGAGAGCGCAGCGTGCGTACGGTGCCACGTGCGGCGTCGACGGTGCTGGGCACGATCAGCGTGCAGTCATGCCCGGCAGCCAGATAGCCGGTTCGCAACGTGTCGGCGGCAACCCGCAGCCCGCCCGAGGTCGGCGAATGGAAGTTGGCCAGCTGGACGATCCGCACTAGAGCCTCACGACGCCCGGCCGCGCAACTGCGACAGGTCACGCACGACGCCGGCTCGCGCGGCGAGCACGTCGGCGTAGTAGTCCAGCAACCGGTCGACGACGACGTCCCAGGTGCGGCCGACGACGGACTCACGAGCACGCGACTGAGCCGCGGCTAGCCCGGCCCGGTCCTCCCTGATCGCGGCCACCTGCGCGGCGAGAACCGCGGGCTTGCCGCCCGCCCACAGCCATCCGTTATCGCTGTGCCGCACCAGGTCGAGTGGACCGCCCGAGGCGGCAGTCACCACCGGCACACCCGAGGCCAGTGCCTCCTGCACGACCTGGCAGAACGTTTCATCCGCGCCGGGCTGCACCAGCAGGTCCAGGCTGGCGACGATTCGGGCCAGGTCCTCGCCACGGCGCAGGCCCAGAAACTGCGCGTGCGGCATCAGCCGGGACAGTTGTGGTCGCCGTGGGCCGTCGCCCACCACGACCACCGACACTCCAGGCAGCCGCGCCACCTGGGCAAGTGCCTCGACCCGCTTCTCGGCCGCCAGCCGGCCCACGTAGCCGACCAGGATGGTGCCGAGCGCGCCGCCGGTCAGCGATGCGCGCAGCTCCTCGTCCCGGCGGGACGGGTGGAACAACTCGTCGTCGACACCGCGCGGCCACATCGCGAGCGCCTCGATGCCGTGGCCGCGCAACTGGTAGGCCGACGTGCTGGACGGCGCGAGCGTGAGGTCGGCGCTGTTGTGCAGCCGGCGCAGCCACCGCCACAGCAACGGGCCCGCGGCACGCAGGTGATACTGGCGCAGGAAACCGGAAAGATCGGTCTGGAACACGGCCACGCAGGGCAGGTCGAGCGTGTTCGCCGCGCGCACCGCGGCATCGCCCAGCACGGCGGGCGATGCCAAGTGCACCACGTGGGGGGCGAGTTTGCGCAGCGCGGGCACCAGGTCCAGGCCGGGTCGGGCCATACGCAGCCCGCGGTAGCCAGGCACGGCGATCGACGGCACTCGCACGACCTCGACGACATGCTCGCCGGCCCGGAACGTGGCGCCGCTGGGTGCGACGACAACCGGCTCGTGTCCCCGGTCCGCCAGCGCGCCGGCGACCCGGATGACGGAGTTCACGACCCCGTTCACCGCGGGCAAGAAAGTCTCCGCCACGAGGGTGACGCGCACGCCATGACGATCACCAGAGCAGGCGAACGCAATCCTGTGCGCAACGCGACGAGGTGGTGAATTCCCGGTGACCAGAAGGTGCATCGGGTCGGTGACGGCGCCGGACCCGCGACTGGATATCCTCCAAGACGGGCGCCCGGTGCAGCTGGGCGCCCACCGTTCAGCCCACTGGAGGCACGTTGACCACGACCGCCGAGCCGACAGCGGCCGAGACGCCAGTCGCGCCGCGGCCGATCGTGAGCCGTCCCTTCCCGGTGCACCAGCAGGTGAAGGGCTCACTGCTCGGGCAGCTGCTGCGCACCACCGATCACAAGATGATCGGCCGGATGTACCTGGTCACGTCGTTGGCCTTCTTCATGATCGGCGGCCTGCTGGCGCTGCTGATGCGCGCCGAGCTGGCGCGTCCGGGCATGCAGTTCCTGTCTCCCGAGCAGTACAACCAGCTGTTCACCATGCATGGCACGATCATGCTGCTGTTCTTCGCGACGCCGATCTTGTTCGCGTTCGCAAACCTCGTGATGCCGTTGCAGATCGGCTCGCCCGACGTGGCATTCCCGCGGCTGAACGCGTTCTCCTACTGGCTGTACCTGTTCGGCGCGCTCATGGCCACGGCCAGTTTCGCCACCCCCGGCGGCGCCGCCGATGCGGGCTGGACCCTCTACGCGCCGCTCAACAACGGGATCAACTCACCGGGCTCAGGCACCGATCTGTGGCTGATCGGCTTGGCCATTGCCGGTCTGGGCACGATCCTGGGTGCCGTCAACATGGTCACCACGGTGATCACGCTGCGCTGCCCGGGCATGACGATGTTCCGGATGCCGATCTTCACCTGGAACATCATGGTCACCAGCCTGCTCGTGCTGCTGGCCTTCCCCATCCTCACTGCGGCGCTGCTCGTGCTGTGGGTCGACCGGCACTTGCACGCACAGGTGTTCGAATCCGCCAACGGCGGCGCGATCCTGTGGCAGCACCTATTCTGGTTCTTCGGCCACCCCGAGGTGTACATCATCGCGTTGCCGTTCTTCGGCATCGTGACCGAGATCATCCCCGTGTTCAGCCGCAAGCCGCTGTTCGGCTACACCGGCATGGTGCTCGCGACGCTGGGCATCGCCGGGCTGTCGATGACCGTGTGGGCGCACCACATGTTCACCACCGGCGCCGTGCTGTTGCCGTTCTTCTCGCTGATGACGTTCCTGATCGCGGTGCCCACCGGGGTGAAGTTCTTCAACTGGATCGGCAGCATGTGGCGCGGGTCGATCACGTTCGAGACACCCATGCTGTTCAGCGTCGGGTTCATCGTCACGTTCCTGTTCGGCGGGCTGACCGGCGTGCTGCTCGCGAGCCCGCCCGTCGACTTCCACGTGTCGGACACCTACTTCGTGGTGGCGCACTTCCACTACGTGCTGTTCGGCACGATCGTGTTCGCCGTGATGGGGGGAATCTACTTCTGGTTCCCGAAGTTCACCGGTCGCTACATGGACGAGAAGCTCGGCAAGCTGCACTTCTGGCTGACGTTCGTCGGCTTCCACGCCACGTTCCTCGTGCAGCACTGGCTGGGCAACGAGGGCATGCCGCGCCGCTACGCCGACTACCTGCCCAGCGACGGGTTCACCACGCTGAACACCTTCTCGACGATCGGCTCCTTCATCCTCGGCGCGTCGATGCTGCCGTTCCTGTACAACCTGTACAAGTCGTATCGCTACGGCGAGATCGTCACCGCCGACGATCCGTGGGGACACGGCAACTCGCTCGAGTGGGCCACCTCGTCGCCGCCCCCGCGGCACAACTTCACGTTCATCCCGCCCATCCGCTCCGAGCGCCCGGCGTTCGAGTACCACTACCCGCACCTGCTCGAGCGCCTCGAGGCCGAGGCGCACTCCGGGCGGGTCCGGCCGGTCCGCAGTGCGCTGGTCGGCGCGGAGGGCGCGTCCACAGGGCTGCGCGACAGCGAACCGGGTAGGTAACTGGCCCTATAGGGCGATCGCCCAGCTAGCGGACGATCGGCCGGCCCACGAGCGTGACGCGGGTATCTCCCAGTTGCGTCAGCGCGCTGTCCACGGTGGACTGAGCGACGCCGGCGGTGAGGTCCAGCCGCACCGTGGTGGCGAACCCGCCCATGGCGGCGTCGAGCGCCGTCGCCCGCACACAGTGGTCGGTCGCGATGCCGACCACCTCCACCGTGTCGACGTCGTGGGCGCGCAGCCAGTCGGCGAGCGGCGTCCCGTCGCTCATTCCCTCGAAGCCTGAGTACGCCGCCTGGTATTCACCCTTGTCGAAGATCGCCTCGAGGCGAGACCTGTCCAGCGCCGGGTGCAGTTCGACACCGGGTGTGCCCACCCGGCAGTGCGGCGGCCACGACGCGACGAAGTCGGGATGTTGCGAAAAGTGAGCGCCCGGGTCGATGTGGTGGTCACGGGTGGCTACCGCGTGGTCGTAGCCGCCTTCGGCGAGGCGGGCGCTGATCGCGCGCGCGACATCGGCCCCGCCGTTCACCGCGAGTGAGCCGCCCTCGCAGAAGTCGTTCTGCACGTCCACAACGATGACCGCACTGCCCATGCCGGCAACCCTAATCCGCGGCGACGATCCGGGTCGGGATCGCCGGCTCGCCGCGCGAGAGCTTCAAGCCGTCCCACGGCAGGCTGACCATCGCCCGGCGCAGATGCTCACGGGATGCCGCCAGGTCCGGCAGGTCGGGCATGAGGCCGCCGGCGCGCATGAGCGGCCGCTGCAGCACACGATCGTGCTCGCCGAGCTGTGCTACCGGCCCGGCGGCGACCACCTCCTCGATGGCGGTGCCCGTCGCCTTGTGGACGCGGTAGGCGGTCTTGCGCCCACCGTGGCTCTCCTTGTGCTCGGAGCGCTTGGCGACCCGCCGCCCGTCCACCTCGACCAGCTTGTAGACCATCTCGGCGGTGGGGGCGCCGGAGCCGGTGACCACGGCAGTACCGGCGCCGTACGCGTCCACCGGCGAGGCGCCGAGCGCGGCGATCGAGAACTCGTTCAGGTCGCCACTGACGATGATGCGCGTGTTGGTGGCGCCCAGCTTGTCGAGTTGCTCGCGCGCCTGCCGGGCCAGCACGCCGAGGTCGCCGGAGTCGATGCGGATCGCGCCGAGAGACGGCCCCGCAACCTCGACCGCTGCGGCGATCCCGGCAGTGAGGTCGTAGGTGTCGACGAGGAGCGTCGTGTCGCCGCCGACGGCCGCCACCTGCCCGCGGAACGCCGCCGTCTCGTCGTCGTGCAGCAGCGTGAACGCGTGTGCGGCGGTGCCGGCCGTCGGCACGCCGTATCGTTCGCCCGCGGCGAGGTTGGACGTGGACGCGAACCCGGCCAGGTAGGCCGCCCGTGCCGCGGCGACGGCCGCCTCCTCGTGAGTGCGTCGCGAGCCCATCTCGATGACCGCGCGTCCTTCCGCGGCGCTCACCATGCGGGCAGCCGCCGACGCGATCGCCGAGTCGTGGTTGAGTACCGACAGGGCCAGTGTCTCGAGCACGACCGTCTCGGCGAAGGCACCTGACACGGTCAGTACCGGCGAGTACGGGAAGTACAGCTCTCCTTCGGGATAGCCGTCGATGTCGCCACGGAAGCGATACCGGGCGAGAAACTCCGCCGCCTGCTCGCCAACGACACCCGAGCGATGCAGCCGGTCTACCGTCGCCTCGTCGAACGTGAAGTCGCGCACAGCCTCGAGCAGGCGGGCCGTGCCCGCCACCACACCGTACCGACGCCCGTCCGCCAGTCGGCGCGCGAACACCTCGAAGATGCAGTGCCGCTCTGCGGTGCCGTCCCGCAGCGCGGCGTCGAGCATGGTCAGCTCATAGCGGTCGGTCAGTAGCCCTGTGCTCATGCACGACGCGGGCCGAAGACCCCCGCCACGCCGGCGATCAGGAACCCGATCAGCGTGAGGTACAGCCCTACTGCAGTGTGCTTGAAGACGCCGACATCGACGTTCGCGCTCCCGGCGTTGCTCTGCGCCTTGTCCCAGTAGCTGTTGAGCGCCAGCAAGGTGACCACGATTCCGACTACTCCCACCACGGGGGCAATGATCCGGAAGGCCATGGCGACGGTCCCGATCGGCAGGCTCGCGAGAACTGCCGCGACGATCACCAGGACGAGCAGCACCCAGCCGAGCCAGCCGAAGTATGCCTTGGGAAGTCCGGGAGCGGCTGAGCCCGCGTTCTTGAGGTCATCGTTGAAATCGCTGAACTTGCCGAAGTCCAGCCCAGAGAAGCTGTACCACTTCACCGCCGTGAAGCCGACGATCAGCAGGGCCGCACCGACCGCTGCGCCGATCAGCCCGATGACGCCGACCGTCTCGCGGGGCGCTGCGCCGTAGCCCCACGTCTGCTGCGGATAGCTGTAACCGCCTTGCGGTTGCTGATAGCCGCCTTGCTGGTAGCCCGGCTGCTGGTAACCACCCTGCTGATAGCCCTGGTATCCCCCTTGCTGGTATGCGTCTTGCCCGGGGTAGCCGGGCTGACTCTGCTGCGGGTAGTTGGCGCCGCCGGGATATCCGCTCCACTGCGGCTGCTCGCCGGGCTGGCTGCCCGGTGCGGGGTTATATGGCCCACTCATGCCGCAAGACGGTAGTGGAGCCGAATGGCCCTGTCATCGGCATGGCGGGCAGGCGCGCTGGCCGACACGGGGTCGTGACCGGACCGTGACCGTGCCACCATGGAGGGATGCCCGGCACGCTGTCCCAACCGCAGACCTCTGCGGGCCAGACGCTGCCCGCAGAGGACGTGACGGCCTCGGTCGAGCCCGATCGACCGTGGATCACGATCGTCTGGAACGACCCCGTCAACCTGATGAGCTACGTGACGCATGTGTTCATGACCGTGTTCGGCTATCCGAAGTCGAAAGCCGAGAAGCTCATGCTGGACGTGCACCATCGTGGCAAGGCCGTCGTCTCCAGCGGCACCCGGGAGCGGATGGAACTCGACGTCAACACCCTGCACGGCTACGGCCTGTGGGCGACCCTGCAGCACCAGGACTAGCAGTGCATACAGCGGGTGCGATAACACCGGAAGGCGACCCCATAGAAGGGACCATCGGGCGATGAGCGCTCGCGCGAAGAGCCCCGCCGCCGCGACGCGGCCCGAGCGACAGCGAGGAGCGATGCGCGAGACGGGCCCGAGCGAAGCGAGCGGTCCGGATCGAGCGTCGCTCAGGCGGGATTAGCCAGTGCGGGTCTCCCGGCGGCGTGGGCATGCCCGCATCCGGCTCGAAGCGGTCGAGTCGGGGCTGCTCGCCACGCTGTTCGACGACCTGGACGGAGCGCTGGCAACGCTGCCCGCCGACGACCCCGTGCGGCAGCGGCTGTTTCCGGCCGGCTACCGCGACGACGAGCGTGCGGAGGCCGAGTTCCGCTCGTTGACGGAGGAATCGCTACGCGAAACCAAATCTGAACGCCTCGGGAAGTGCCGCGCGGAGCTGCCCTCCGGTGAGGGCGACATCGAACTCGACGACGGCGCAGCGCAGCGCTGGCTCACGGTGCTCACCGATCTGCGCCTGGCCATCGGCACGCGGCTCTCCGTCACCGAGGACGACGAGCCGACCATCGACCCCGCCGACCCGGACGCGCAGCTGCGGGCGATCTACCAGTGGCTCACCACACTGCAGGACTCACTCGTCCACGCCGTGATGCGCGGCTGAGTAACGTGATGCCGTGCTGACGATCGACCGGGCGACCCGCGACGCCATCGTGGCGCACGCCCGCCGCGACCACCCCGACGAGGCGTGCGGTGTCGTCGCGGGCGCAGCGGACAGCGACCGCCCGACCCGGCACATCCCGATGCTCAATGCCGAGCGCTCGCCGACGTTCTACCGCTTCGACTCGATCGAGCAGCTCAAGGTGTGGCGCGAGATGGACGAGCAGGACGAAGAACCGATTGTCATCTACCACTCGCACACGGCCACCGAGGCGTACCCGTCCCGAACCGACATCTCCTACGCGTCCGAGCCCAACGCACACTATGTGCTGGTTTCTACCCGAGCGGAAGACGCAACCGAGTTCCGGGCGTTCCGTATTGTCGACGGCAAAGTGACCGAGGAGCCGGTCACGGTGGTGGAGTCTTATGCGTGACGTGACGATCGAACGGGCGCTGCTCGGGCACCGTCGTGCCGATGTCGACTACGACTGTCGCTGAGCGATCCCACGACCCGTCTATCGACTTCCGAGGAGCAGACTTCCCCATGGCCATCGAGGTCAAGATTCCAACCATCCTGCGCAGCTACACCGACGGCGCCAAGTCCGTGGCGGGCAAGGGCGACACGCTCGCCGAACTGTTCGACGATTTGGACGCCAGCCATCCCGGCCTCAAGGGCCGGCTCGTCACCGACGACGGCGGGCTGCACCGCTTCGTCAACGTCTACGTCAACGACGAGGACGTGCGCTTCACCGGCTCGCTCGACACCGCGCTCAAGGACGGCGACTCGGTGACGATCCTGCCGGCGGTGGCCGGCGGCTGACGCTCATGCGATACGACTCGCTGACCGACGCGCTCGGCGAGACCCCACTGGTCGGGCTGCCACGGTTGTCGCCACGGTGGGCGGACGACCCGCCGGTGCGGTTGTGGGCCAAGCTCGAGGACCGCAATCCCACCGGCTCGATCAAGGATCGCGCCGCGCTGTCCATGGTGCGTGCCGCAGAGGCCGATGGCCGGCTGATGCCGGGTTGCACGATCCTCGAACCGACGTCGGGCAATACCGGCATCTCCTTGGCGATGGTCGCCAAGGTGCGCGGGTACGGTCTCGTCTGCGTCATGCCGGAGAACACCTCGCTGGAGCGACGCCAGCTGCTGGAGATGTTCGGGGCGCGCATCATCTTCTCGCCGGCCGCCGGCGGCTCGAATCAGGCGGTGGCCGTGGCCAAGCAGCTCGCCGCGGAGAACCCGGACTGGGTCATGCTCTACCAGTACGGCAACCGAGCGAACGCCCAGGCGCACTACGAGGGGACCGGCCCGGAGATCCTGCGGGACCTCCCGACGATCACGCACTTCGTCGCCGGGCTGGGCACCACGGGCACGCTCATGGGCGCCGGGCGGTACCTGCGCGAGAAGGCGCCGGACGTCCAGGTCGTCGCGGCGGAGCCCCGCTACGGCGAGCTGGTCTACGGACTGCGCAACATCGACGAGGGCTTCGTTCCGGAGCTCTACGACGACGATGTCTTGACGTCAAGGTTCTCCGTGACGTCGTACGACGCGCTGCGCCGGACCCGTGACCTGATCGAGTACGAGGGCATATTCGCCGGAGTCTCGAGCGGCGCCATCCTGCATGCGGCGCTGTCGATTGCCGACCGTGTCGCGGCCGCCGGGAACCGCGCCGACATCGCGTTCATCGTGGCAGACGGAGGGTGGAAGTACCTGTCGACCGGGGCCTACGACGGCTCTCTCCAGCACGCCGCCGAAAAGCTAGAGGGCCAACTCTGGGCTTGATTTGACAGCGGGACGCAACCACGGAGAACGCAACCACCGGGTGATGAGCGCTCGCGCGAAGAGCCCCCGCCGCCGCAGCGCGGCCCGCGCCGAAGGCGCGGAGCGGAGCCGAGGGTGCACCCGAGCGCAGCGAGCGGTGCAGACTCGGATTCGCGCAGGCGGGTTAGCAGGTTTGGTCGCACGCGGGGTCGTCCGGGATCGTGCGGACCCTGGTGAGTAGCTCGTGCAGCCGGTCCCGGTCGGCGTCGTCGAGGTCTGCGAACAGCTCCGCCTCCGCGCGTGAGACGGCCTGCTCCATGGCGCGCAGCACATCGCAGCCCTTGCTGGACATCTCGACAATGTGCCGGCGCCGGTCGGCAGGATCACGTCGCCGTTCGGCCAGCCCCTGCTGTTCCAGGTCGTTGAGGATGGACACCAGCACGCTCGGGTCCACGCTGAGCGTTTCGAGCAGCGACTGCTGGCTCGTGGGGCCGCGCTCGGAGAGGTCTACCAAGACCTGCCGATGACGCGGCGTGAGGCCCGTTGTGGCCATCGCATTGCGGATCTGCGTGTTGACGAACTGTCCATGCCGGGCGAGCAGCAGCCCCAAACGCTCCTGGGTAACCGGCACCTCGTCGACCTTCACATGCTCAATGCTAGCTGGATTCGACAACACTATTGTGGCCGATAGATCATGGAGATACTTCAACGATCCGAGACTGAGCTAGCGGTGTGTCGAGGTTGTGGGTGGGGGAGTCGGACGGTGGTTGGCCTCGGCGGGCCGTGATACGAGCAGGGCTACCAGGATGACGATGACGATCAGGGCGCCGAGGAGCATGCGGAAGATGGCCATTGTCGGCTGGGTGACGACCGAGATCGCCGCCGATGCGGAGCGGAACAGGGCGGAGATCGCCGCGATACCGATCAGGGCGGCAAAGATCAAGGCGATGATCAAGGGGCCGGCAAGGTCGTGTGAGCCCGCGGCGCTCGGCGCGTCGGTGGCGATTGGGGCTCGCGCGGGCAACGTGGCAAGGGCTAGCGTTGTCATGACGGGCTCCCGTCTGGGCACTGAGTGCCCGGGACGTCGGGTTCGTTGAGATGCGGGTGCCCCCGGCGTCGCTGCCAATCGATTTCCGGGGGTGCTCGTGTTCGCCAGCTCCGCGCCACGATGCGCGGCGGCGCACTGCAGGAAACGGGCGGGAACCCGACCAGTGGCGCCCTCCGTTCCGCGTGGTCCTGCGTTATGAGCGGACCGGCTGCGCGCTGATGGTCAATCCGATGGCTGCTGGCCTGTCGCCTTGACCGGTAGCCCACCCATGGTGTAAGAGTGCACCTCGTACTTGCCAATGGCAAGTGCCAAATTGCGTTTGCTGTATATAGGTGCCAGGAGCACCATCCGCCGCATCCGCACAGCGAGAGGGGTGAGCCTGCTATGGCGCGCCACCCCACGCCGACCCTGCGCCGCAGAGAGCTCGGTGCCCGTCTCAAGCAGTTGCGTCTGGACAAGGGCAAGACCGCCGAGGATGTCGCCGCGGAGCTTCTGGTGTCGGCGACCAAGATCAGCCGGCTGGAGACGGGCGCGCGCGGCGTGAGCCCCCGCGACGTGCGGGACTTGTGTGGCATCTACGGCGTCAGCGACGACGAGCGCGAGCAGCTGATGACCCTGGCCAGGCAGAGCCGGGAGCCGTCGTGGTGGCAGCAGTACGACTCGAAGTACTCCACCTGGCTGGAACTCGAGGCGGCGGCTGCGTCCATCGCGGAGTACAAGGCCGACCTCGTACCCGGACTCCTCCAGACCGAGGAGTACGCGCGTGCGGTTCTCGAGGCCACACTGACTGACCCGGACCCAGAAAAGGTCGACAGGCTGGCCGAGTCGCGCCCCGAGCGTCAGCGCGCACTGGTCGGCGAGCCGCGCGTCGAGTTCTGGACGATCATGGACGAGGCCGCGGTGCGCCGCGTCGTCGGCAGTTCCGCGATCATGCGAGAGCAGGTCGAGACGCTCATCGGGCGCGCCGCGCAGCCGAACATCACCATCCAGCTGATCGCCTTCGCGGCCGGCGCCCATCCGGCGCTCAACAGCACATTCGAGATCCTGCACTTCGAGGAGGCGGCGCCAGACGTCGTCTACGTCGAGGGCTTGCTCGGCCAGCACTACCTTGAGAGCCCGGCGGACATCGCACGCTACCGCCGCGTCTTCGACCACCTGCGCGCCATCGCGCTCGGGCCCAAGGACACAGTCGCCCGACTTACCGCGATCGCCAAGAGCTTCGCCGGCTAAGAGGCCGACGAGAACGAGAAGGAAGGCTGAGATGTCTCCACCCAAGCTGGACCGCGCCACATTGGTGTGGCGCAAGGCCGCGTACAGCGCATCGAACGGTTCGTGCGTTGAGGTGGCGCCGATCGAGGGGGGTGTGGCCGTCCGGGATTCCAAGGATCCGGACGGGCCGATCCTGCAGTACACCGAGGGGGAATGGTTCGCATTCCTACACGGAGCCAAGAACGGGGAGTTCGACCTTCAAGAGCGATGAACGCTTGCGCCACGTGCGAGGCTTGCGGCGCAGCCGAGAGACACGATCCGGCGCTCTAGAACGGGGCGGCGGCGGCCGCCCCGTTCGCGAAACGTAACACCGGGCGCCATCCGGATCGGTGATCATGGACGGGTGAGGCGAGGCGAGGTCGCTCTCGGCGCGGTGTCCGGGCTGATCGCCGGTGGGGTCGCGGTCGGTGCCGGCGAACTCGTCGCCGCATTCGTCCGGCCCGCGGCGGCGCCGGTGATCGCGGTGGGCAACCGCGTCATCGTGTTGACGCCCGAATCGGTCAAGCGCTGGGCAACCCGGGAGTTCGGCACCAGCGACAAGACTGTGCTGCTCACCGGTATCTATGTGCTGCTTGCGGCGTTCGCCGTGGTGGTCGGCGTGCTCGCGGTGCGGTGGCTGTGGGCGGGCATGCTCGGCGTCGGCGTGCTGGGCGCGTTCGCGGTGTACTGCGCACTCACCGCTCCCGGGCATCACGGCGGCGACGCCGTGCCGTCGATCCTCGGCGCGGTGGCTGGCGCGGTCGCGCTGCGCGGGCTGCTGCGCAGCGCCGACGCGAGCGCGTCACGCCGCCAGTTTCTGGGCGCGAGTGCCGCGCTGGCCGGGGGAGCGCTCGTCGCGGGCTTCGGCGGGCGTGCGCTCCAGCACGCCCGCCATGACGTCAGCAAGCAGCGTGCTGCGGTCAGACTGCCAGCGCCCGCGTCGCCGGCACGAGCAGCGTCCGGCGCTGATCTGGGCAAGGGCGCCGTACCCTTCGACACGCCGAACGCCAATTTCTACCGGATCGACACCGCGCTTTCCATCCCGCAGATCGACCCCAAGCACTGGCGGCTGCGCATCCACGGCCTGGTCCAGCGCGAACTCACGCTGACTTACGACGACCTGCTGCGCCGCCCGCTGATCGAACGGTGGGTCACGCTCACCTGCGTATCGAACGAGATCGGCGGCAACCTGATCAGCAACGCCCGCTTCCTCGGGGTGCTGCTCGCCGACGTGCTGCGCGAGGTCGGCATCAACGACGGCGCTGACCAACTGCTCGCCAGGTCCTACGACGGCATGACGATCGGCTCACCGACCGCCGTCGTGATGGATGGCCGCGACGCCATGCTCGCGATCGGCATGAACGGCGAACCACTGCCGATCGCCCACGGCTTCCCGGTGCGGATGGTGGTGCCCGGCCTGTACGGGTACGTCTCGGCGTGCAAGTGGATCGTCGACCTGGAGGCGACGACGTTCGCCGATGCGCAGGCGTACTGGGTGCAGGGCGGCTGGGCGGCGCAGGGACCGATCCGGCTGGCGTCACGCATCGACACGCCGCGCGCCGGGGCGAAACTGCCGGTCGGGCGCGCCGTGCCGATCGCGGGCATCGCGTGGGACCAGCACGTCGGCATCTCGCGCGTCGAGGTGCAGGTGGACGCCGGCGCCTGGCAGGCGGCGCGGCTGGCCGCTGTTCCGTCGGCCGACACATGGCGCCAGTGGGTGCTGCCGTGGACGGTCGGTCCGGCCGGCCAGCACACCGTCCGGGTGCGCGCGTATGACGCACACGGGGTGGTGCAGGACCCGCAACGCCGCAGCCCGGCGCCCTCCGGGGCGACCGGCTACCACCAGATCGTGGTCACCGCTCAGGAACCCTGATCCTCGCTGATCTCGACCAGCGCCACCGTGACGTTGTCCGGCGCGCCCGCCTCGATGGCGGCGCGCCACAGCTCGAAGACGGCCTCCCCTCCGTCGTGATCGCGCACGATGCCGGCGATGGTCGCCTCGTCGACAGGATCCGTGAGCCCGTCACTGCACACGAGGTAGCGCGACGGCGCAGCGCTCGGCCGGCTGCTGATGTGCGGCTCGATGGCGCCGAGGTCGAAGCTTCCGCCGAGCGTCTGCGTGACGACCGGGCTGCGGGTCTGGCCGCGCGCCGGTGGCTCGTTGTCGTCCACGCTCAGCTGCTTGACGCCGCCGTCGTCGACCGCGTACACGCGGCTGTCGCCGACGTTGAAAACCAGCACGTCCGCCTCGCCGATGACGACGCCCGCCACGGTGGTGCCCATCGCCGTGCGCTCCGGGTCGAGCTCGGCCTCGGCATACACCGTGCGGTTGCACTCCTCGAGCACCTCCCGCAGCTCGGCCTCGGTGGTCACCGCGGCGCCCACCCGGGCAAGCTGCGCCACAACGACCGAGCTGGCGTACTCGCCGGCGGGATGCCCGCCCAGCCCGTCGGCGACAGCCACCATCAACGGCGTCCCTATCGGGAAGAACATGGTCGCAGGCACGATGCTGACCGACGCACATAGCGTCCACGGGCCGACAACCAGGCTGTCCTCGTTGTGGTCGCGCACGAGTCCGTCGTGGCTCAGCGCGGACACACCGACAAAGCGCACAGCGAGCACGGTACTGACACCGTCGCAGCTCTGCTGCGCCGGGCTCGGGCACAGCGTCCTGACCTACGCTTTAGGGCGTGACCACACGGGGGCCCGAGCCGCCGATACCGCGATCGCGCCCCGCGGCAGAGCAGGGCAGCACGGAACCGCCGTTCGAGCCGCGGAGCTGGGGCGGCGCGCTGGCCTTCATGGCGTTCTGCGCGGGCGTGCTGTGGGCGGTCGAGATCGCGAATGTCGTCGATGGGTACGGCTTGAACCGCTTTGGGCTGCGCCCGCGTGAGGTCGCCGGCCTATGGGGCATCCTGACGGCACCGTTCCTGCACACGAGCGCATGGCAGCTGCTGTCGAGCACCGGCCCCTTCGTGCTGATCGGCTGGGTCGTGCTGCTTTCCGGGCTACGGACGTGGCTGATCGTCACCGCGCTGGTGGCGGTCGTCGGCGGATTCGCGGCGTGGCTCGTCGCGCCGAGCGGGCTCATCCTGGGCTCCAGCGGGCTGATCTTCGGCTGGATGGGCTACCTGCTGGCGCGCGCCTACTTCTCGCGGCGCCTGGTCTGGATCCTCGCCGCCGTGCTCGTCGCGTTCTTCTTCAGCGGGCTGTTCTCCGGCCTGCTCCCGTCGATCAACTCGAAGAGCTCGTGGCAGGCGCATGTGTGCAGTTTCTGCGCCGGCGTCCTCGCCGGATGGTTGATGCATCCGCGCGGCTCGCGAGCCGACAAGCGTGCGTCACTATCCTGACGGCGGCGAGCGAGCATCGCAGGGTCGTCACGCCGGGCTGAGAAGCGGGGTCCCCGCGAAATCGCGCAGCGATTTCGTGGGGTGCAGATGCGCAGCTCGGCGAAGCGATGAGCGCTCGCGCGAGGAACAGGAGGCTAAGTGCGTTCACCCATCGGCATGGTCGACTCCGGGGTAGGCGGGCTGACCGTCGCCCGCGCGGTGCTGGACCAGCTGCCCCACGAGGCGCTGCACTATGTCGGCGACACGGCCCACAGCCCGTACGGCCCGCAGCCGATAGCGGACGTGCGCCGCCATGCGCTGGCCGTAATGGACGAGCTCGTCGCATCCGGGGTCAAGGCGCTCGTCATTGCGTGCAACGCCGCGAGTGCCGCGTGCCTGCACGACGCCCGCGAGCGCTACGACATCCCGGTGGTCGAGGTGATCGCGCCGGCCGTGCGCAGGGCAGTGACCGCCACGCGCAACGGTCGCGTCGGGGTGATCGGCACGACGGCGACGATTACCAGCGGCGCATACCAGGACATGTTCGCGGCCGCCCCCGGCATCGAGGTCGTTACCGCGGCATGTCCGCGCTTCGCCGAGTTCGTCGAGCGAGGCGTCACGAGCGGGCGGCAACTGCTCGGACTCGCCGAGGCATACCTCGCTCCGCTCAACGAGGCGGGCGTCGACACACTGGTGCTCGGCTGCACGCACTACCCGATGCTGACCGGGCTGCTGTCGGTCGTGCTGGGTGACGCCGTGACGATGGTGTCCAGCGCCGAGGAGACCGCGAAGGACGTCTACCGCGTCTTGCTCGAGCGCGGGCTGCTGTGCCCGGACGACGGCGAGCCACCACGGCACGTGTTCCGCTCGACCGGTCCGGCCGAGCCCTTCATTCGACTGGGGCGCCGTTTCCTTGGCCCCGAGATCCTGGACATCGTGGCCGCGTGAGGTGCGATCGATGAAGCTCACCGTTCTCGGCTGCTCGGGCTCGCTGCCCGGCCCCGACTCGCCCGCGTCCGGCTACCTGGTCGAAGAGGACGAATACCGGCTGGTGCTCGACCTGGGCCACGGTGCGCTCGGCACGTTGCAGCGGCACGTCGCACCGCACGACGTGGACGCGATCCTCCTGTCGCATCTGCACGGCGACCACTGCATTGACCTCACCGCCTACGTGAACGCGCTGCGCTACGGGCCGCGGAAACGCGAGGGTCGCATCCCGGTCATCGGGCCGTCGGGCACCCGCGACCGGATCGAGACCGCCTACGACCCGCTTGCCCGCAAGCTGGGGCTACGCGAGCTGTTCGAGTTCTCCACCCCCCGCAGCGGCGAGCTAGGACCGTTCGCGGTCTCGGTGGCGGCCGTGAACCACCCGGTACCCGCATACGCGATCAGTGTGAGTGCCGGCGACCGCACGCTCGTCTACTCCGGCGATACCGGCGAGAGCGATGCGCTCGTGTCGCTCGCACACGGCGCCGACGTGCTGCTCTGCGAGGCGACGTTCGCTCCGGACGACCCGTACGTGCCCGACCTGCACATGACCGGCAAGCAGGCCGGCGAGCACGCGGCCCGGGCCGGCGTGGATCGGCTGATCGTGACTCACGTGCCGCCGTGGAACTCCCGGGAGGTGGCCGTCGCCGAGGCGGCGGCGGCGTTCTCCGGGTCGGTCGAGGCCGCCCAGCCCGGCGCCGTGTACTCGATCTGACCAGTCGTCCGCGAGTTGTTCGACCTGCAGCGCGTAATAGCGCGCCGAGGGTCGAACAAGTCGTGATCGTCAGCCGGGCAGGAACGTGAGGCGGACGCTGCGCTCGGCGTTGTCGACATTCGTGTCGACGAGACAGATCGACTGCCAGGTGCCCAGTTGGAGGCGTCCGCCCATCACCGGCACCACGATCGATGGCGCAACGAAAGCGGGCAGCACGTGGTCGCGTCCGTGGCCCGGCGAGCCGTGCCGATGCCGCCACCGGTCCTCAGGCGGCAGCAGGTCGTCCAGCGTGGCGATCAGGTCCGTGTCGCTGCCCGCGCCGGTCTCGATGATCGCGACGCCCGCGGTGGCGTGCGGCACGAAGACGTTGAGCAGCCCGTCTCCCTGGTCGCGGGTGAACGCCGTGCACGCATCGGTCAGATCGTGGACTCGCGGCCGCCCGCCTGTGTGCACGTGGATCGTCTCGCTGCGCATGTCTGGGACAGTAGACGCGTGGACATCGCGGTCCTCGGCCCGCTCGAGGTGCGCGAGGGCGACGCCGTCATCGACGTCGCGGGCTCGCGGCTGCGCGGACTGCTGATCCGTCTGGCGCTTTCGGCCGGCAGGCCGGTGAGCGCAGCGGTGCTGGTTGACGCGGTGTGGGGGCAGGAGCCTCCAGCCGAGGCAGCCAATGCGCTCCAGTCGCTGGTGTCCCGGCTGCGCCGGACGCTGGGCGACGCGGCGACGGTCGGCCAATCGCCGGCAGGCTACCGGCTGGCTATCGAGCCGCAGGACGTCGACGCGATGCGATTCGAGCAGCTAGCGCGAGCCGGCGCGGCTGCGTTGCGGGTAGGTGAGCACAGCAATGCTGCCCGGACACTGCGTCAAGCACTTGCCCTGTGGCGCGGCCCGGCCCTCGCCGACGTCCAGGACGTGCCGTTCGCCGCGGCGACGATCACCCGGCTGGACCAGCTGCGCCTCACCGCGACTCAGGACCGCATCGACGCCGACATCGCGCTGAGCCGAGCCGCGGACGTCCTCACCGAACTCGACGCCCTGTGCGGCCAGTACCCGCTGGACGAGCGACTCGCGGGCCAGCGCATGACCGCACTCGCCGCCGTGGGCCGCCAAGCCGATGCGCTGGCAGGATATGAGCGCATCCGGGCGCAGCTCGCCGACGAGCTCGGCGTCGATCCTGGACCCGAGCTGTCCGCCAGCTACCTCGCCGTGCTGCGCGGCGAGCCTGCGACGACGACGCCCACCGCAACGATGCCCGCCGCAACACCCCGCACCAACCTGCGCGCCCAGCTGACCAGCTTCGTCGGCCGCGACGAGGAGGTCGCACGCATCACCAAGCTGCTCGACGAGAGCCGGCTGGTCACGCTGGTTGGCCCGGGCGGCGCCGGCAAAACCAGACTCGCGATCGAGGCCGGCTCGACGCTCGTCGACGACGTGCCCGACGGCATCTGGTTCGTCGAACTGGCCTCAGTCA
This sequence comes from Actinomycetota bacterium, assembly GCA_046744105.1. Classification (GTDB taxonomy): domain Bacteria; phylum Actinomycetota; class Actinomycetes; order Mycobacteriales; family Jatrophihabitantaceae; genus DASXRA01. The sequence continues at coordinate 7,519 of JBKOXO010000120.1, read as the reverse complement.
CCGACGCCGCCGACGTGCCGCAGACGGTGCTCGGCTCCTTGGGACTGCGTGAGTCACACGTGATCGACCAGCCCACCAAGCTCAGCCCTCGGGACGCGACGTCGCGGTTGCTGGAGGCCCTGTCCGACAAGCAGATCGTGATCGTGCTCGACAACTGCGAGCATCTGGTCGACGCCACCGCGCAGCTTGTCGATCAGCTGCTGGCACGGTCCCCACAACTGCGCGTGCTCACCACCAGCCGCGAGCCGCTGGGCATCTTCGGTGAATCGCTGGTCGTCGTGGCACCGCTCGGGCAGCCTGCCCCCGACGCGCCCCCTGAGGAGGCTTACGCGTATCCGTCGGTGCGCCTGTTCGCCGACCGCGCTGCGGCGGTGCGCCCCGACCTCGTGGTCGACGCGTCCAATGTGCGCTCCGTCGTCGAGATCGTGCGCCGCCTGGACGGGCTCCCGCTGGCGATTGAACTGGCGGCGGCCCGCACCCGGGCGCTGCCGGTGGACGAGATCGCGGCACGCCTGTCCGACCGGTTCCGGCTGCTGACCGGGGGCAGCCGCACCGCCTTGCCACGGCACCGCACGCTACGCGCGGTCGTCGCGTGGAGCTGGGATCTGCTCAGCGACGCCGAGCGCACCCTCGTCGAGCGGCTCTCGGTCTTCCCGGCGGGCGCCACACCGCACAGCGCCGAGGCGGTATGCGCCGACGTCGAGGTCCTGGACCTGCTGACCTCCCTGGTCGACAAGTCGCTGCTTCAGCCCTCCGATCACAGATACCGCATGCTCGAGACGATCCGCGAATACGGCCAGGAGCGGCTGGCCGAGCGTGGCGATTTAGAGCGCGTCCGGGACGTGCACGCCCGCTACTTCGCCGACCTGGTGCGTGAGGCCGAGCCGCACCTGCGCCGGCGAGAGCAGATCGAGTGGATGACGCGGCTCAACGCCGAGCGCGACAACATCCTCGCTGCGATGCGCCACCTCGGCGAGCGCGGCGACGCCCAGGCCACGCTGGAGATGGCCTGCCACATGGGCTGGTACTGGTCGCTGTTGGGCAGCCACGCGGAGGCGCTCACCTGGGTGGACTTCGCCCTGGACGTCCCGGGCGAGGCGACGCCGGGGATCCGTGCACTGGCCGAGTCGATCCGGGTGATGAATTCCGCGTCGTCGCCGAGCGCGCTGGTCCCCGACGATGTGGCAGCCGGCCTGGCGCGCCTCGCCGATCTGGACGCACGGCTGGCCGAACTCGACGTCGACAAGGTGCCGCTACTGGCGCTGATGAGCCCAGTGATCGCGATGTTCGCCCACGACCTCCCGCGAGCGAAGCGGCTGGCCGAAGAGGGCCTCGGCCATGCCGACCCTTGGATCGCGGCGGCGCTGCGCTCGTTCCGGGCAGCCATGGCCGAGAACGACGGCGACATCGACAGAATGCGGGTCGAGACCGAGCGCGCCGTCGCGGAGTTCCGCCAGCTCGGCGAACGGTGGGGGCTGGCCAACAGCCTGCAGATGCTCGGCATGCTCGAGTCGATGGAGGGCAACCTGGACGGGGCCATCAGGACGTTCGAGGAGGCCTTGGCCCTCGTCGGCGAGATGGGCGCCCGCGAGGACCAGGCGCTGATGCAGGTGCGGCTGGGCGCCCTGTGGACCCGCAAGGGTGACCTGGGCGCGGCGCGCGAGCACGTCCGGCGCGCGCAGGAACTCAGCGAGGCAACCGGCTCGACGATGGAGGCGCTGTTCGCCAGTTCCGTGCTCGCCGAGTGCGCCCGGTTCGCCGGCGAGATGCTCGAGGCGCGCCGGATCGTCGACGAGGCCACCCGCCGGCTCGCGCAGGTCCCCGTGACGCACCCGATCATGGGTCATGCGCGGGCGCTCATGCTCGCGATCGCCGGCAAGCAGGACCTCGCCGACGGCGACCGGGACCGGGCGCGCGAGCGCCTGCAAGCTGCCTACGAGGCAGCGCTGGGCACCAAGGACATGCCGATCGTGGCCTCGGTGGGCGTCGCCGTCGCCGACCTGGCCGCGTCCGGGGGTCGTGCGGTCGACGCGGCGCAGATGCTGGGCGCCGCAGCCCGGTTGCGCGGCGCCGCGGATCTGACCGACCTGGACATCAAGCGCATTACGGTCGGCCTCCGGGATGCGCTCGGCGCGGCGTTCGACGAGGCATATGCCGCCGGGCGCGCCCTCGACCGCGAAGCGGCTATAGCCCGGCTGGATCCAGCCGGGCCCTGACTGAATCGCGCAAGGATTCCTCGCGTGAGGCGAGCAATCCTTGCGCAATCGGTGGGTCAGGCGCGGCGGCGGTACGCCCGCAGTGCCAGCGGTACGAACACCCCGAGCAGGATGGCCACCCACAAGAGCGTCCAGCCGACGTGCGCCGCGGTCGGACCGCCCACGGTCAGGCCCCGCACCGCGCCGGCCAGCTGGCTCATCGGATTCACGTGCACGAACGCCTGCAGCCACCCGGGCATGGTCGACGGATTGACGTACACGTTGGAGCCGAACGCCAGTGGGAAGATCAGCAGGAACATGATCCCCTGCACCGCCCCAGGTGTACGCGCCACCATGCCGACGTACACCGAGATCCAGCAGAAGCTCAGCGCGAACCCGATCGAGAGGGCGACCGCCGCCACGGCCGGCAGCAGGCCGGTCTCCACTCGGAAGCCCAGCACGTAGCCGAACCCGAGGTAGATCACGCAGAGCGTCAGGTAGCGGAAGAAGTCGGCCAGCACCGCGCCGACGAGCGGCGCCGACCGGGCGATCGGCAGCGACCGGAACCGGTCGAAGACGCCCTTCTCGATGTCGGCGTTGAGGTTCTGGCCCAGGGCGACGCTGCCCATGGCGATGCCCTGGGCGAGCAGTCCTGGCAGCAGGAACTGGAGGTAGTCGTGCCGCGACCCGCCGCCCAGCGCGCCGCCGAACACGTACACGAACAGCAGCAGGAAGATGATCGGCTGGATCGTGACGTCGATCAGCTGCTCCGGGGTGCGCCGAGTCTTGATCAGGTTCCGGCGGGCGAGCGCGAACGCGTGCCGCAACGTGCGCATCCGGCTCGTCGTGGCGGGACGGGTTGCTGCTGCCTGTGTTGCTGGCGCGGTGAGCGTGGCGGTCATGCTGCGACCTCCTCGGTGAGGGTGTGGTGGCCGGTCAGGGTGAAGAACACCTCGTCCAGGCTGGGCAGATGCAGGGAGAGCTCGGTGACCGCGATACCGGCGGCGCCGAGGCGCTGCACGGCCATGCCCAGCGCGCCATCGCCCTCGACGGGGACGCTCAGCACGCCACGTCCCGGAGACTCGGGGGGCGCGTCGGCGATGGTGCCGAGGATCACGCGTACCTCATCCAGCCGGGACGGGTCGGCCGGCTTCACCTCGAGGCGCTGGCCGCCGACGATCCGCTTGAGGCCGTCCGGCGTGTCGTGTGCGATGACGCTGCCGTGGTCGATCACGGTGATCTCGTCGGCCAGCGCGTCGGCCTCCTCGAGGTACTGCGTGGTGAGCAGTACGGTCGAGCCGTCGCCGACGAGGCGACGCACCACGTCCCACATGTCCTCGCGCTTGGCGGGGTCGAGCCCCGTGGTCGGCTCGTCCAGGAAGATCACCGAGGGACGCCCGACGAGCGATGCGGCGAGGTCCAGGCGCCGCCTCATGCCGCCGGAGTACGTCTTGGCCGTCCTGCCGGCGGCGTCGGCCAGGTCGAACCACTCGAGCAGCTCCCGGGCCCGCGCCCGGGCCGCCGCGGTCGGCAGGTCGAGCAGCTGGCCGATCAGCACGAGGTTCTGCGTGCCGGTGAGGTCCTCGTCCACGGACGCGTACTGGCCGGTGAGCCCGATGTTCTGGCGCACCAGCTGGGGCTCACGCGCGACGTCGTATCCGGCCACCCGTGCCGTGCCCGCGTCCGCGCGAAGCAGCGTGGCGAGGATGCGCACCGCCGTCGTTTTGCCGGCACCATTTGGGCCCAGCACGCCGAGGACGGTGCCCTCCCGGGCGGCGAGGTCGATGCCGGCGAGGGCGTGCGTGGTACCAAAACGTTTCGTGAGCCCTTCGGCTTCGATTGCGTAGGTCATGGTGCCACCGTGAGCCGCTGCGCTGGCAGGGCACGCACAGGGCGCTGGCACCGCGCTGATACGCGGATCGCGAAACCTCCGGCGCTCTCACCCCGCCATCGGTGACGGAGACAGCCGATAGGCTGCCTCTGTGAGTCGACCTGACGATCGGGCGCCTGATCAACTGCGTCCGGTGACGATCACCCGTGACTGGCAGAAGTACGCCGAGGGGTCGGCGCTGGTCGAGTTCGGCGAGACCAAGGTGCTGTGCGCCGCCTCGGTGGTCACCGGCGTGCCGCGCTGGCGCAAGGGCAGCGGGCTCGGCTGGGTGACCGCCGAGTACGCGATGCTGCCCCGGGCCACGCTCACTCGCAACGATCGCGAATCGGTGAAGGGGCGCATCGGTGGGCGCACCCACGAGATCTCCCGGCTGGTCGGGCGCTCGCTGCGGGCGGCGATCGATCTGGCCGCGCTGGGCGAGAACTCGATCGCGATCGACTGCGACGTGCTCCAGGCCGACGGCGGCACCCGCACCGCGGCGATCACCGGCGCGTACGTCGCCCTGTTCGACGCGGTGCGCTGGCTTTCCGCGCAGAACGCGCTGGCGCAGCCCCACCCGATCGTCAACTCGGTCTCGGCGGTCTCGGTCGGCGTCGTCGACGGTGAGCCGCGGCTTGACCTCATGTACGAGGAGGACGTGCGCGCGGAGACGGACATGAACGTCGTCGTCACGGGCGACGGCGCCTTCGTCGAGGTGCAGGGCACCGCCGAAGGTGCGCCGTTCCGGCGGGCCCAACTCGACGCGATGCTCGACCTTGCGCTCGCGGGCTGTTCGCAACTGGCCAAGCTGCAATCCGAGGCACTGGGCGTGTGAAGCTACTGCTGGCGACCCGCAATGCCAAGAAGCTCGCCGAGCTGCGGCGTATCGTCTCGCCGCTGCTGGATCTCGAGGTGGTCGGGCTCGACGACGTTCCGCGCTATGACGAGGTCCCCGAGACGGGTGCGACGTTCACCGAGAACGCGCTGCTCAAGGCTCGTGAGGCGGTGGCGCACACCGGCCTGGTGAGCGTCGGTGAGGACTCCGGCATCGCGATCGACGCGCTTTCTGGCATGCCCGGCGTGCTGTCCGCGCGGTGGGCCGGGCACGGGAAGGACGACGTGGCCAATCTGCGGCTCGTGCTCGATCAGCTCGCCGACGTTCCCGACGAGCGCCGTGGCGCCGCGTTCGTGTGCGTGGCCGCACTCGTCACGCCGGCCGGCACGGAGAGCGTCGCGGAGGGACGGATGCCGGGCCGGGTGGTGCATGAACCACGGGGCACCAACGGATTCGGCTACGACCCGATCTTCGTCGCCAGCGGTAAGCAGGTGACCAACGGCGAGTTGCCGCCCGCCGAGAAGGACGCGATCAGCCACCGCGGCAAGGCATTGCGCGCATTGTTGCCGCACATCGCCGCGGCGTTCGGCGGCACGGAGCCGGCGGCCTGAGCCCGACCGGAGCGCACACTTGCGTGCGTGGGGCTGCCGACCGAGGGCTCGCGGTGGCCGTGGCGTGCCACCGCACTCGTCATGGTTGCGTTGGTCTATGCGTGGGTTGCCGGCGGGCTGCGCCCGTTCACCTGGCCGGCAGCGGTGTCCACGACAGTCGGTGGCCTGGCGATCTTCGTCCTGGCCTGGCGATACCGCGGCACGCCGGCGCAGGTGCGGCACGACCCCCACTGGCTCACGGCCTGGACGGTCTGGCTCGCCGCGGCTACGGGCTGGGAGTTATGGGCCCTGTCCATGACGCCGCGCGCGTCGCATCCGACGATCAGCTCGATGATCAACAGCACCGTCGAGAGCCACCCCGGACGCTCGATCGCGGTGCTGGCCTGGGTCGCGCTCGGCTGGTGGCTGGCCCGGCGGTAGCGATGATCGGACAGGCGGCAATCCTCAGCGGCTACGCCGTGCTGGTGGTGCTGGCCGTGGTGCTCCTGCTGCGCGCACGAGGTCGTCCGGGCGCAACGCCGGCCGCGTACGTGACAACGGTGATGAGCCATCCGGCCGGCCGGTGGGTGGTGCTCCTGCTGTGGATGTGGGTGGGCTGGCACTTTTTCGTCCGGTGACGTTCATACTCGCGTGAATGGAGTGGGTGGCACTGTGCGACCAGGACCGGATGGGGTTCTTCGAGCAGCCGGCCAGCGCCATCACGAGCGCCGCGTTCGTCGTGGCCGCGGCCGGCATTCTCGTGGGACGCCCGCGTGAGTCAGTCACGCCGGCCCGGGAGCAGCAGAGCGTGCTCGCCCTGCTGGTGGCGGGGATCGGCGTGGGATCGTTCGTGCAGCACGGGCCACATCCGGACTGGCAGGCCTATGCGCATGATCTGCCGCTCGCAGCTGTCCTGGTATTCGTCGCGGCCGACGCGGCGTCCGACCTGACCGGACGTGAATTGTCGCGGGGTTGGTGGCTGGTCCCGTCGGCGGCGATGGTTCCGGTCGTGGCGGTCGGACCGACGGCCTCTACCGCGGTCCAGGCGGCAATGGCGGTCGCCGCCATCACACTGAACCTGCTGCGCGCGCTGCGCCGTCCCGCTCTGCGCACTACGATGCTCACGGCACTGGCGACCGTGGTTGCCGGCGCTGTGCTCGGCAGGCTCACCGGCCGAAGCGGGCAATGCGGGCCGGACAGCCTCGTCCAGGGTCACGCGCTGTGGCACGTCCTGGCGGCTGCCGCCTTGTGGCGGCTGGCCCCAGCCGTGGGCACGCGCGGGTCTGCGCCGATCATGCCGGCCGGGGCGCCGAGTCCGTGCCGCCGCAGCCGATCTCGCTGGCGAGCCCGGGGCCGCCGCCCTGCGTAGCCAGGACGTCCAGCCGCACATAACGGGCGTTCACCGGCGCGAACCGCGCCTGCTTGAGCGTGTGGTCCGCCGGCCACACCCCACGCGCGACCTGCGTCCACCGACCGCCGGCGGTGCTCACCGAGACTTCATACGCGGTGACACTGCCGTCCGTCAGGTAGTCGTACGACCAGTTCGTCGCAGTGTCCTGCCTCGGCAGGTAGGTCACCGTGTAGACGCCCGCGTACGGGCGCCCGAGCTCGAGCGTGAGCGCCTGCGGCGGACCGGTCGAAGTCCACAGTGTCTGGTCGGCCTGGCCGTTCCAGCCGAAGTCGCTGTGCCCGTCGATTGCCGCGCTCGAGCACTTCGAGATGACCGGCGACGATCTGCTGCGCAGTAAGAACGTTGTCCGGCGTCGACGGGTGCCAGAACCACCCCGCCGGCGAGATCGTCTGGCCCTGGCTGGCCGCGTACGTGTTGCCGGGTGGGCAGAAGACGCCGCCCTTCGGCTCTTCGACGAAGATGTGGTGGCCGAGTTGTGGATGCCACGCCCAGCCGTCGCCAGGAACGTGCGCCGCTTCATCGCTGGTAGCCCGGGGACGGGACGTCGTGCACCGGATCGCCGCCGCGTTGCGCGCCCATCACCACCAGCCCGGCGGACGGCGCCGTGGCGTCGCGCGT
>JBKOXO010000113.1:0-6768 GCA_046744105.1 Actinomycetota bacterium | reverse complement strand
GCGCGCTACTACGACGGCATGCTGTACATGCTCGGGCTGCTCTACGACGGCGGCAGCTTCCGGATCTGGTAGGGGGGAGTCGGTAGCGGCGACCACCACGTCCCGCCCATGCGGGGGCGACCGTTGCCGTCGGTGGCGAATGGGGCATAGGGCGGAGGGCGGAACCGCCACAGCGACACCAGCCGGGTCGCTGCGACGCCGACGGGTGACAGCAAGCGGGCCTACCACCTCCGTGACGGCGCGCTACTCCTCGCTGCGGGGCGATCCGACATCATCAACTGCCATCTGTCCTCGACGTCGACGTACCGCAGCCGCAGCACGACGCCGTGGACCGCGAGCGTCCCGCACAACCGCGTTCCGCCCAGGCCTGTAACTCGTCTCGGATGCACCGCCGCTGCGCTATGGTGGCCAGGTAGCTCGACAACCTGATGTGCTGTCGGCTCGTGCTAAAGTGACCGCTCGGCCCACGACGGTGGGCCGCTTGTCTGAGCGCCGCTAGCTCAACTGGCAGAGCAGCTGACTCTTAATCAGCGGGTTCGGGGTTCGAGTCCCTGGCGGCGCACCAGCCTCTATACCAGTGATTCCGCGGCCTCCAGCCCTTTCAGGCAAGTTTCTGAAGTCGATCAATGTCGATGAGCCTGTCATCGAGTAGCATCTGATCATGGCTCCGAAGGCCGCCGCGACCTCTCGCCGGCCGCGTTGTCACGTCTTGCCGAGGGCTTCGAGTGCTGGCTGGTCAATGCCCGCGAGGTGAAGAACGTGCCCGGGCGGGCCAAGACGGATAAGGCCGACGCGGTGTGGTTGGCCAAGGTCGCCGAGCGGGGCATGTGCCGGCCCTCGCTGGTGCACCCCAAACCCATCCGTGAGCTGCGCAACCTGACCCGCTACCGCCGCTCGCTCATCCGCGACCGCGCCCGCGAGATGCAGCGGGTGGAGAAGCTACTCGAAGACGCCCAGATCAAGATCACCTCTGTGGTCAGCGACGTGTTCGGGCTGTCCGGGCGGTCTGACGATCGGAGCATCGTGTCGGTCGCTAGACCGGTCCCGGTGCTCGGTGGGGGCGCTGGGCTTGCAGAGTTGGCTCATGCGTAGGTGACGGTGCCGGTCGGCGTCGGTCACGCTGTGGGCTTGAAGTGGCTGCGCTGGTCGCGGGCATGGTCAGCGGCGCCAGCCGGGCCGCCCGGGTGCAACGGCTCGGGCGGCTCGTCTGCCCGGCTCGGGCCGAACTGCTCGCCCTCGGACGCCTCGGGCAGCGGCGTCGGCGAGCATCGCAGCGCTTGCCTCGGCCCTCGGCCTCACGCTGGTTGAGCGACCAGTTGGCCGACGAGGAGCCGTTCGCAGACACTGCCGACCATGTACGCGCCGATCCCAACGTCGATAACCTCGACGCGACAATGCGAATCGCCGACCGACTCTCGAACCTCCACTACGCGGCGAATGTCGACCTATTCGCCGATCATCCGGTGCCGGTGACCACGGCGGCTGATGGCCTTACCTTGCAAGCCGAATCGACCCGCCTTCGCAGGACCTCCGACAGCACGGCATGGGAGCGAGCCGCCAGCACGTGGGACGCGTTGACGCGCCCGTACCACGCCGCCTACGCCGATGGCGACAGGCTGAGGCGGTCCGAGCCCGAGCGCCACGCTGGTGGTGCCGCCCGCCGCCGAGTACACGGCGCCGGCGTGACCTCAGGCCCATGCGTGGCGCACTGCGGTCGGGGAGAACCTTTCGGCGTGTCTACCCCTCGACGTGCGCGCATCTGGGCGGGCTGAGTGCGGGCCCGATCGGGTGTGACGCACGCGCGGGCGCGTTCCGACCAGTACGGCGAGACGGCAACACCGTCGACGACGCCGGTGTCCGAGCAGATGTCTGCGATCTCGCACCACCCGCCCTGCTCGCAGGTTCCGGAGACACCGCGCACCGCGCTGCCTTCCGGGTCGGTTAAGGACTCGACGAGCTCGTGCGACATGATCCAAGTGGCGCCGGCGAGACTGCCCGAGTCCGCAGCCCACACGAAGTGAATCCGCTGACCGTGGCGCTTGTAGTAGTCGTGCTCGCCGACGAATTCGGAGCTGTCGCCGCCGGCGGAGACGCCGACCGGCATGACCACGATGTATAAGGTCTGGTCGTCGGGGCCGGGGCCGGGCACGACACCGGCGTCGAGTTGCGCGTCGAGGAAGTCGCGGACGTCGTTCTCGGTGAACCCGCTGTGCGGTTGCGAGGTGGTGACCACACTTGCTCGCCGCAGGACAGCCGGCTGGATGCCTCGGTACTCGGCCAGCCCGCTCAGGTACGGCCCGGCGAGCAGGCGCTGGAACGCAACCGTGATCTGGCCGCGTGTTGGGAAGTACCGTCGGTCGCTCGGCCACCAGCTGCCCCAATACAGAAGATGAACCTGCGCCGCGTGCAGCACTGGGCCACCGCGGTCGACGAACCGCGCCGTCCCCGGTGCCGGCACCGCGCCAGTAGGCGAAGCCGCGCCGGCGTGTAGCAGGGTCACCAATGCGATCCCGACGCCCGCTGCCAGCTTGCGCAGACTCGCCCGCGCGCGCGGCGCCTTGGCCCTGTCCGGAACTGATTTACGCATTATTGCCCCCTTTCTCACCGACTGGTCGTCACGCGACCGGTGTCGGACCCGCCGTTTCGGCGGAGGTGAGGGGAGCGTGCGAATGCGCGGTTTATTACGAGTGCAGTTCCGGTGCAGTCGCGGTATGGCCGCGCGGACGATGCGATCTGCGTTATTCGGGCTGCGTCTAGGGACCGGACAAGACGGTCAATGCGCTAAGACGCTGAGCCAATTCGTCCGCATCAAAGCCGCTTGACCCACCGCAACCCGCTGGGTACGTTCAGCGATGCGTGGGGGGGCGACCATGGACTTTCGTATTTTGGGTCCGCTTGAGGTCACTAAGGACCAACAAGCGCTCGCTCTTGGCGCGGCGAAGCAACAAGTTCTTCTCGCGGTCCTGCTGCTCCATCCGAACGAAGTCGTCTCCGTTTCGCGCCTGGTCGATGAGCTATGGGGCGACGCGCCTCCCGCGACCGCGGCGAAGGTCGTTCAGGGCTACGTATCCAGCCTGCGCAAGGTATTGGGTGCGCAAACGATCATTACCGGGGCCGGTGGCTATTTCGCCCGCGTCGAACCCGACTGCCTGGATGCCGGTCGTTTCGAAAGCCTTGCCGCTGAGGGACGGGCGTTCATGCCGAACGATCCGGCGCGAGCAGTCGAGCTGTTCGGGCGGGCGCTACGTCTCTGGCGTGGCCCACCCCTTGCCGGGCTGGAGCTCATGTCGGTGGCTCGCAGCCAGACGCAGTGGCTCGTGGAGGCACAGCTGGGCGCGGTCGAGCAGCGCATCGAGGCAGAGCTCGTCCTCGGCAGACATGCCGATCTCGTCCAGCAGCTGCCGAAACTGGTGGCACAGAATCCTTATCGCGAGGGGCTGCGCGCGCATTTGATGCTCGCCCTGTACCGCTGCGGGCGGCAGGTCGAGGCGCTGGCGGCATATCGGGACGCCCGGCAGATTCTCGTCACCGAGCTCGGAATGGAACCGAGCCGTGAGCTGCAACTGCTCCACGAGCGGATACTCGCGCACGACCCGGAGCTCGACCTGCCGCTTCGCGCCGAGCCTGCTGCAAACCACGGGGCAATTCATCAGCAGCGAGTCGATCCAGCGCGCCGGCTGGTGACCGTTATCGCGATCTTCATGCGCGTGAAACAACCAGGAATCGATCCGGAGTCGATGCATCGGATCGTTCAGGGACGTTCGGTGATCTGCCGGGACGTCATTGAGCGTCACGGTGGATCCGTCCAAGGCTACGGCGGGAATACGATCACCGGCATATTCGGATTGCTAGAGTTGCATGAGGACGACGCCGTGCGTGCCGTGCGGGCCGCCGTCGAGATACGCGATGCCGTCGCCGAAGCCAATGATGCGCTGACGCGTGATCTGGGCGTCGAACTAACGATCAGCATCGGAATAGAGTCCGGTTCGGTATTCGTCAGTGCCGGCATCCCGCAGGCAAGGCTGGCGGTCGGAGACGCCGTTGAATTAGCCACCGAACTGGCGCACGTCGGATCGGATAACGAGATCGTGCTTGGCGAGCAGGCTTGCCACCTCTCTGGTCCGAGCATTTCCGTTGATGCCCTGGAGTCCGTGTCGCTTCCGGCGCGTTCGGAACAAGTCTCGAGGTGGCGGTTGCAAGGCCTTGAGCGCGACGAGCCGGTGCTTCCCAGTTCAACTGTGTACGTCGGACGCCGACGTGAACTGAGAGAACTGCGAGGACTTCTGACGCGGGCAGCAACCGAATCGTCCTGTTGCCTCGTGACGATCGTCGGTCCCGCGGGCATCGGCAAATCACGCCTCACCCGGGAGTTCGTGTCGGATCTCGACTCCGACGTCACCGTTGTCGTCGGGCACTGCCTTTCCTACGGTGAGGGCATCACGTATCAGCCGCTGGCCGAGATCGTCGGTCAGCTCAGCCGCGGCGACCTGCCCACTGGGCTCGTCAACGTCCTCAGCGGCGAGCCGAACGCCGAGTCCATCGGTCGGCGAGTGCTCGCGGCGATCGGCCGATCTCAGGAGCCGATGCAAACCGACGAGACGTTCTGGGCGGTGCGCAGGTTGCTCGAGTGGGCCGCCCGAGAGCGTCCGCTGATCGTCGTGATTGACGACGTTCAATGGGCCGAGCCGACCCTGCTGGACATGCTTGACCACGTCGTGACGTTCTCCAGCGGATCACCGATCTTGTTGGTCTGCCTGGCTCGGCCGGATTTGCTGGAGGCAGTTCCGTCGTGGGCGATCCCGCAGCCGAACCGGTGCCTTGTCGTGCTGGAACGGTTGGATGATGCGGAGTCCCGCGAGCTCGTCGACGCTCTCGATCCGGACGCGAAACGCGGCCCGGACGAACGAAGGCGCGCCGTCGAGGCAGCGGAGGGCAACCCATTCTTCCTCGAACAGATCGTGGCGGTATCTGCGGCAGGTGCGGATGCGTCGCTACCGCTGAGCGTTCACGCGGTTCTGGCAGCGCGCATCGATCGGCTCGACTACGGCGAGCGCAACCTGTTGGGCCTCGCGGCGGTCGGGGGCCGGACCTTTCACCGCCAGGAGCTCGCAGAACTCATGGAGGAGGCCGGCCGGCGAGACATCGCTACGCATCTCGCCAGCCTCGTGCATAAGCAACTCATCCGCCCGGGCCGTCCAGAAACCGATGGCATGGACAGCTTCCGGTTCGCCCATGCCCTTATCCGGGAAGCTGCGTACGACGCCATGCCCAAACAGTCACGAGCCGAACTCCACGAGAAGATGGCAAACCAGCTGAAGGCCACGGCGAGCCCGCAGGCCGAGGTAGTCGGCTATCACCTGGAACGGGCCTACCGTTTCTCCGCAGAGCTTGCGCCTGTCGGCGGCCGGGAACGAGCGTTGGCGACCGAGGCGGCCGAGTGGCTCGATATGGCGGCGCGGGCCGCATTTCTCCGCGGTGATCCCAGCGGCGGTGCCAGCCTCCTAGAACGAGCGGTATCGCTATTCGCGCCTGACGACCCGCGGCGGTCTTCGCTGCTGCCCTACCTTGGCAAGGCTCTGTTCGAGGCGGGGCGGCTGCGCGATGCCGAACGCGTTCTGGACGACGCGATTCAGCACGGCCACGCAGAAGATGTGCCGGAACTTGCTGCGCTGGCGAGCATCGAGCGCCAGCGCGTGCTGATTCAGCAGGGTGCTGCCTGGTCCGTCGACGAGGCAGAGCACGTGGCCGACAGGGCGATCGACGTACTTGGCAGGACCGGCGACGAATTCGGGCAGTGCCGGGCCTGGTGCCTGCATGCCATCGTCAAGTGGATCCTGGGCCGCTCGTTCGACGCCGACCATGCCTGGACGCAGGCCGCTGAACATGCGGAGCGTGCGGGAAACACGCGCGAGTTGTTCGAGATTCTGTGTTGGCGCGCATCGGCCGCGGCCAGCGGGCCGACTCCTGTAGATGCCGCCATCGAGAGGTGCAACCAGATTCGTGATCACGTGGCGAGCAGTCCGGTGGCTGTCGCCGACGCACTGCATCCCCTCGCGGTGCTGCATGCCATGAAGGGCGACTTTGCCCCGGCGCGTGCGCTGATTCGTGAGGCCGCCGCGATTCTCAACGACCTAGGGCGCCTAGAGTCGGCCGTGTCGCATCATGAAGCGACCGTGGAGCTGCTTGCCGGCGAGCCCGGTACCGCAGAGTCGAAACTGCTGACCGGCTATCACAAGCTCTCGGCAATGGGCGAACGCTCATTGCTTGCCACGACGGCGGCCATGCTCGCGCTGGCGGCGTCAGCGCAAGGCCGTGACGAGGACGCCGAAACATACTGTCGGGTCAGCGAGCGCACCGCCGCAGCGGACGACCTAACCGCGCAGGCCAGGTGGCGTGGCGTGCAGGCTCGGATCCTCGCCCGGCGCGGCGAATTCGACGCGGCCGAGTCGTTAGCACGTGAAGCCGTGCGGTTTGCGACACGGACGGATTTCACCGCCGTGCAAGCGGACTCGTACTTCGACCTGGGCAGGGTGCTCGACCGCGCCAGACGCACCGGGGAGGCCGAGACAGCAGTTCGACAGGCGCTCGACCGCTATGTGCAGAAGGGAGACATCGTCTCGGCCGAACGAGTTCGGTCGTGGCTCACGACTCGGGCTTCGGCCCTGAACACCCACACCTGAAGGGAGACCGACATGAGTCAGTCGCTGTTCGACGAGAAGGTCACATGGCGTAAGATTAGCGAGTACGAGAACGAGTACGACGTTGGCG
>JBKOXO010000189.1:0-11991 GCA_046744105.1 Actinomycetota bacterium | reverse complement strand
ACGTGCGCCTCCCCGAGGAGCAGCCGCACCCGCCGCTGGAGGACACCGCCGACACGGCGGGTGGTCTGGCGTCGGGAGACCTGCACCCGCAGCCCGCGTTCGTGCCGCTGCTGGGCAACATCGCGGCGGGCGGTCCGATCCTCGCCGAGCAGGTCGTCGAGGACGTGTTCCCGCTCCCCCGCCAGCTCGTCGGTGACGGCGAGCTGTTCCTCCTCAAGGTCGCCGGCGACTCGATGGTGGACGCCGCGATATCGGACGGCGACTGGGTAGTCGTCCGGCAGCAGCCCGACGCCGAGAACGGCGACATCGTGGCCGCCATGATCGACGGCGAGGCCACGGTCAAGACGCTGCAACGGCGCGACGGGCAGGTCTGGCTGCTGCCGCACAATGCCGCTTACGAGCCCATCGACGCCTCGGAGGCGACCATCCTCGGCAAGGTCGTCAGCGTGCTGCGAAAGGTCTAGCCGCTGACGATGCCCAATCGGGCCGATTCGGTGCGCTTCTACGGGTGGCGAGCCTCGACCGTGGGCAGGCCCTCGTGGCCGCGCGCACGCATCGTCTGCAGCGTCAGCCCGGCGATCTTCCCGTCCACGATCCGGGCTATGTAGTGGCCGTGCACGACCCAGGCGTCGCCGTCCGGGAGCCAGTGGAAGGCGGTGACGTGCGTCTCCGCGCGCCCGTCGGCGACCACGATCGGCCCGGTCTGGTGGTGTGTCGCCGAGAGCGTGGCGGTGAACTCCTGCCACTGCGCTATGAGTTGCCCGGCAGGCACCTCGGCCGGCTCGCCGCCCCACAATGACGTGTAGTCGGTGGCGACCTCGTCGGCGAATGACTCGCGCACCACTGTCCAGTCGAGCCGGTCGATGGCGTGGAGCATGCGGGTGATCACGTCGGCCTCGTTCACAGTGTCTCCCGGAAGTGTCGGTCGGCCGCCTCGACCGCCAGCTCGACCTGCTTGGGCTGGTCGTAGAAGTCGGTCTGTGTGCCCTCGGCCCACACCAGTTCGCTCGGCCCGGTCACGCGCTGCTGGACGGACCTCGCGTTGCCCGGCAGTACGCAATCGTCGCCGTGCACGAACAGCGACGGCAACGCGACGCGTGCCGCAGGCGAGAGACCGTCGAACGTCAGCCAGTACAGCCAGCTGAATTCGGCCATCTCGTTGCGCCACTCGGGCACGGCTCCACGCTCCGCCGACGCGTAGTAATCCAGCTCGAAGAACATGCCCGCGCGGTCGTTGCCGTTCTCGTACGCCGGCACGGTGCGCACCGCACCGCCCTGCAGGTAGTCGTCGAACGCGCTCCGGGCGCGGCCGATGCGCTCGGTCACGCCGTCCATGCCGCCGTAGAACGGTGCCACCGACGCAGTGTCGTGGTACCAGCCGGCGACACTGACGAACGAGGTGATGGCGGCTCCCTCGGCGATCGCGCGCACGGCGTACTGGGCGCTTGCACAGATTGCGAGGTAGCCCACCGAGTCCGGCCGGACGAATGACAGGGCCGAGACGCTGCGGGCAGCGGCGGTGATGTCCGCGATCTTGCGGGCGGGGATCTCTGCCTGCCGCGGCGCCCCGCCGCTCTCGCCGAATCCGCTGAAGTCGAACGTGAACGCGGTATAGCCGCGCTCGGCGAGTTCGCGCGCGTAATGATCGGCCATCTGTTCCTTCACGGTCAGCCAAGAGCCGGTGACGATCACGGCGGGCTGGCGTTCGGTGAGGTCGTCGTCGTTGCGGTAGATCCGCGCCGACAGCGGAACATCACCGCTGAACATCAGGTAGGGACGGGGCTGCATGGTGCGATGCTCGCAGCCCGGGGCCGCGCACGGAGGGTCCGATCTTGCTGTCTTCGCGCAGGCGTCCCGGCGTGATGCCCAGGTGAGTGCGGAACACCCGCCGGAAGTGGCTGACGTTCGACAGGCCGACCGCGTGCGCGACCTGCTCGACGCGGTCCGTCGACCGTACGAGCAGCGTCGTGGCGCGGTGCATGCGGCGGAACGTCACGAACTCATGCGGGGCCAGGCCGGTCGTCTCCTTGAACGCCCGCGCGAAGTGGAACGGGCTGAGCCGCGCGACTGCCGCGAGGCGGTCCAGTGTCAGCACGCCGGAGAGCTCCTCGTCGACGAACGCCGCGACCCGGTCGACAGTCCGGCGGTCGAGCCGGCCGGGCAGGTACGGCGCGGTGCCGTGGTTGCGAGCGCCGCAATAGTGGTCGAGCAGGTGGCAGGCAAGCTTGTGTGCAAGTGTGCTGGCCGCGACATCGCTGAGCGTCGAGTCCGCGGCGTGCACGCGCTTGAGAATCGAGGCGATGCCTAGCACGGTCGCGTCCCGGCCCGGTGGTACCGGCTCGAACGGCGGCGCCTCGGGAGCGAGCCCGCGCAACAGCTTCAGATCCGGGTAGATCTCCAGTGCCTCAGTGGTCTCACGCACCCGCAGCCAGCTGATCGGATCGCGTCCGGTCACGATCACCGAGCCGGCAGCGAGGTTCGCTTCGACCGTGCGCTGCCCGGACTCGTAGACCAGGGCGTTGTGCGAGCTGAAGGAGACGCCTATCTGGTTTGGCGCGGTGCGCATCGGCTCGCCGCTGGGCGGGATCCAGCTGTACTCCGAACGCATGCCCGGCCACTGACGCACAGACGTCCAAGCCCGGTCGAACCGTGCGGCCACAGCCGCACCCTAACCAGCGCGGACCAGTCATTTAGCGATGACCGCTCGCGCCGGGAGTCACCGATCCGCCAGCGTCGATCCGCTCCAGGCACCGGCAACGCTTCACCATGGCCGCCGCCCAATCGACCAGGTTGTCGGTTGGACGGGTCGCCGTCGATCCGCGGCAGCGCGCCAGCCAGCCGGGTACACCGCACCTAGCCGGTACGTGGCGCAACTACTCGCGTCCCGTGTGTCGGTTCTGTACGTTTATTCAACGCACATGCGGCACGCTTGGGGGGCGCTAACCACCACCACGGAAGGTGAGGGAGCATCGTGAGCGGATTCGGTACCAGTCAGGAGGCCATGCAGGCCGGTGCCAACGCGGTCCAGGAAGCGCAGCAGGCGATTACCGGGCACATCGGCACCCTGCGCAAAGAGGTCGAGCAGATGCTGGGCGGCTGGCACGGCCAGGCGGCTTCGGCGTTGACCAACGTGCACAACTCGTTCGAGGAAAACGTCAACCGCATCAACTCGGCGCTTGCCCGTATGCACGAAGCCCTAGTCGCGACGCACCAGGCCCACGGGACTCAGGAGCCCGACCAGAGCCAGACGTTCACCAACATGAACAGCCAGGTCAACAGCTAACCTGCACATTCGACTTTTTCAGAAGGGCACTCCCACCATGGGTGAGATCAACTCGTTGGTGCAAGGTCAGGCTAGCCTCGCGCACACCTACAGCCGTCTTACAAGGACGCTCGAGGAACTCGAGCACCGCCTCAACCCTGTGATCCAGACCTGGACCGGCCAGGCCCAGGAGGCCTACCTCCAGTGCAAGAAGCAGTGGGACGAGGCGGCCGCCAATCTTGCGACCGTCCTGAACTCGATCGGTCAAGCCGTCGGTCAGGCGCACGACAACTCCCGCGCCGCAGGGAACGCCGCCAACAGCAAGTGGGTCTGACGTCTGCTGCCCGTGGGCGTCGAGTGGCGGGAACGCCGCGCAAGGACAACCAGCCCTGGCAGGCCGAGGCCAGCCCGAGGCCGGTTACTCGGCGGCGGCGAGAGCGGCGGCCTGCAGGTCGGTGTGTACAGCGGGCGCCTGCGCGGTCTCGAACAGCCGCTGCGTCAGCACGATCACGGCGAGGTCGCGGGCCGGGTGCACGAGAAACGAGGTGCCGAGCCCACCGTCCCAGCCGATCGCGCCGGCCCACGGGCCGTCCAACACCACCGATGTCCCGAGGCCCCAACCGCGCCCACCGAGGAACGCCGCACCGAACTCCCGCTGCTCGGCGCTCAGCTGGTCGCGGCTCATTTCGCGCACCTGGTCCGCGGTCAGCACCGGATCGCCGCCACGTTGCAGCATCCGCGCGAACGCCAGCAGGTCGTCGGCCGTCGACACGAGCCCGGCGGCCCCGTCGGGGAACGTCGCCGGCCGGCTCCACTGCCCGTTCGGCGGGTCCCAGACCACGAGGCCCTCGGCAGTCTGCTGGTACGCCGTCGCCAACCGGTCGACGTCCGCGGTGTGAAAGCCGGTGTCGCGCATCCCGAGCGGCTCGAAGATCCGGGTTCGCAGGACCTCGTCGAACGACGTCCCGGCGGCTCGGGCGCAGAGCACGCTCAGCACCAGCGCGCCGGTGTTGTACAGCCACAGCTCACCAGGCTGCGCCAGCAAGGGCAGTTGGCCGAACCTGGTGATCCAGGTATCAGGCTCGACGAAAGCGTCGGGCTGCGGCGGGCCGATCGTGGCAAGCCCCGCTTCTGTCGCCGCCGCCACCACCGGCCACGGCTCGGGTGCCATGAACATCGCCAGGGCCATCCCGAACCCGAACGTGAACGTCAGCAACCCGCGCACGGTCACCCGATCCTCGGCGGGAAGCGTGTCGTCAAGCGGGCCGTCCATCCGCCGCAGCACCCGGCGGTTCGCGAGCTCTGGCAACAGCCGTTCGACCGGCTCATCCAGTTCGAGCAGCCCCTCGCGGACAAGAGCCAGCGTCGCGGCCGCCGTGATCGGTTTCGTCGTCGATGCGATCCGGAACAGTGACGTCCGCTCAACCGGTCTACCGCCGACCGCGAGCGTCCCGAGCGCCTCGACATGCACGTCGTCGCCCTGCGCCACCAGAGCAACGAGCCCTGGCACCTAGTCCACGCCCACGTGATACGCTTCCACCGCGTCGAACCGCTCCAACCCGTCCTTGTTCAATCCCATGCTCACTCCAGCCGTCATACGGATGTCGACAACGTAAACGTCCAGAAGTGTGGTTGACGACCGTGCCGCCATTGACGCGTGGCTTGGTTGCTCACCGACGTGTCTGGGCAGGAAGCCTCGACAAGGAAATGGCAACGAGGAAAGAGTCGCGAGGCGTACAACATCTCCCAGGCTGCCAGCCAGCAATCTGAGACGGGCCGGCGTTTGACCGCTCCGGTCTGCGGGAAAGCCGCGGACATGCGATCGCCTGTACGACATGCCAGCCGGTGGGCCGAACGGCAGGCAGACGAGTACCGGCGCGGCCACGACCCGCCACTGCGCGGGTACCTCGCCGCGATGAGCGTCTACTCGCTGTTCGTGGGAGCGTCTACGGTGGCCGCACGACTGCTTGGACGGCCGGCGCCGGCGCGCGTGACGCCGTGGGACGTGGCGCTGCTCGGGGTAGCCACGCACAAGGTCAGCCGACTGCTGGCCAAGGATCCGGTGACCAGCCCACTGCGGGCGCCATTCGTGGCGTACGAGGGGACCACCGGCCCGGCCGAGGTGCGCGAGCAGGCGCGCGAGCACGGCGGCGTCAAGCACGCGGTCGGCGAGCTGACGTCATGCCCGTTCTGCATGGCTCAATGGGTGGCGACCGGATTCGTCGCCGGGACCGTCCTGGCCCCCCGGGCGACCCGCATGGCTGCCACGACGTTCGCCGCGATCGCCGTCTCCGACTCGCTGCAGCTCGGCTACGCCGCGCTCGAGCGCGCGGCCACCTGATTCCGACAGCGTAGACGGCGGCGCGCCGTGGTGTTCGTGATTGGTCTGGCCGCCGCCGCGTTGCTGGGCGTCGGCTGGGTGGCTGCTGTCGCAGGGTGCGTTTCGGGCCGGGCGACTCGACTTCGCTTTGCCACCGACAGCTGCCGCTCAGGCGATCGGCGGGATCGTGCTCGGCGTCGCGCCGCTCGGCGACCGGCTGTCCGCGACCGGAACGGGACTGGCGACCGAGGTGATCAGCCTGCTGGCGCTCGTAGCCGGAGCTGTGCTGATCGCGCGTGCGCCGTCATTCGGCTAGGACAGCCGACTGCCGCGAATGGGCGCGACGGCATATGCCTCGGCGGCGATTTTGCGCGGGCGATCGGGTCTATAGGTTGAGGACCAGCACGTCGCTGGCGTTGGCGCCCGACAAGATGGAGTGGCCCATGACCGTCAGCGAGGACTTCACCGGCGTGGCCGGCCGGTTCCGCGGGGAGTTGCTGGCGCACTGCTACCGGATGCTGGGGTCGGTAGACGAGGCCGAGGACTTGGTACAGGAGACGTTCTTGCGCGCGTGGCGGTCCTACGATGCGTTCGAAGGTCGCTCGTCGGTACGGACCTGGCTGTATCGGATCGCGACCAACGTCTGCCTGACCGCGCTCGAGCGGCGTGGGCGCCGGCCGTTGCCCTCCGGTCTGGGCGGGCCGACCGACGACCCGGAGGCGCCTCTGGAGGCGGCGCGGGAGGTGCCGTGGCTGCAGCCACTGCCTGACGTGCTGGTCGCTCAGGACCAGGATCCAGCGGCCGTCACGGCTTCGCGGACCAGTGTCCGGCTGGCCTTCGTCGCGGCGCTGCAGTACCTGTCCGCCCGGCAACGCGCGACGTTGATCTTGCGGGACGTGTTGGAGTGGCCGGCCGCCGAAGTTGCGGAGCTGCTGGGCATGACGACCACGGCGGTCAACAGCGGTCTGCGTCGCGCCCGCGCGCAGCTCGCCCGGGCCATGCCCGTCGAGGACGAGCTCACCGAGCCGGCGGACCCGCAGCAGCGGGCCGTGCTAGCGCGGTATGTGGCGGCCGTCGAGGGCGCCGACGCCGGAGCGCTGGCCGAGCTCTTGCGCGCGGACGCCGTCCTGGAGATGCCGCCGTTCCTGACATGGTTCGCCGGCCGGGAGGCCGTGGCGGGCTTCGTGGGATCGCAGCTGCTGACCGGGCCCGGGGATCTGTGGCTGGTGCCGGTGACCGCGAACGGTCAGGCAGCGTTCGCCGTCTACCGACGCGACGAGCACGGCGCCTATCAGGCACATGCGCTGCAGGTCCTTACGCTCACCGCAACGGGCATCGCCCGGATCGTCGCCTTCGCCGACGCGAGCCGGCTCAGCTCGTTCGGCCTGCCATCCGAGTACCCGGCTGGGTCGGCGCGGACGTAGGGCAACCCCGTGGCTGCGCTGACCAGGGGGCTGGAGCTGCTCGAATCCGCCGTTGCCTATGCACTGGCCGGCACCGCGATGGTCACACCGCAGCTGCTGTCGCAACCGACTCCCTGCCGTGCCTGGGACCTCGCGACGTTGCTGGATCACGTCAGCGACTCCGTGGATGTGTTGCGGGAGGGGGTCAGTGCTGGTCACGCCGGCATCGGCGCAGCGCCGCGGCGATCTGATCCGGCCCTGCGACTGCGCGACAAGCTGGTCGCGCTGCTCGCCTCCACAGCGACCGCAGAGCCTGTGGACCGGCCCGTCGCCGTCTGGGACCGGCAGCTCGCGGCGAGCATGGTTGTCATCGCCGGCGCAATGGAGGTCACCGTCCATGGCTGGGACATCGTTGTCTCGTGCGGCGGCAACCCTGCGGTCCCGCCGGGTCTGGCCGCCGCCCTGCTGGCGAGCGCCCCGCTGCTGGTTCCCGCACACGCCCGGCCGGGGCTGTTCGCCGACCCGGTTCGGCTACGTGGCCCCGCCAGGCCTGGTGACGAACTGATCGCGTTCCTCGGCCGGGAGCCGTTCCGCGGCGATTCCGAGAGGTCCACCTGGTCTGCATAGGTAGGGCGCCGCATTGGGCGGCGCAGAACCGAAGGGCAGAACAGAGATGAACATCCACGGCAAGACGGTCCTGGTGACCGGCGCGAATCGCGGCATCGGAAAGGCGCTGGTGGACGAGGCGCTCGCGCGTGGCGCCGTGCGGGTGTACGCCGCCGCGCGCCAGCCCACGACCCACTCCGATGAGCGCGTCACTCCCCTCACCCTGGACGTGACCGATGCGGCGCAGATCCGGGCAGCCGTCGAGCGGGTCGGATCCCTCGACGTCCTCGTCAACAACGCCGGCGTCCAACCCGTCGATGACCTCAGCGGGCCGACCGCACTCGAGCGAGCCCTGGCCGTCAACCTTTTCGGTACCTACCACGTGACGCAGGCCTTCCTGCCGTCGCTGACCCGCTCTCGGGGAACGCTCGTCAACAACGTGTCGTTGTCGGCACTCGCCCCCGTGCCGTTCGCACCGGGGTACTCGATCTCCAAGGCGGCCGCGTTCTCCTTGACGCAGTCGCTGCGGATGCTTCTGGCGCGACGAGGTGTCAGCGTGCACGGCGTCCTCACCGGCCCCACCGACACGGAGATGACGCGAGACCTCGAGATCCCCAAGGCCTCACCGGAGTCAGTGGCACGGGCCATCTTCGACGGCGTCGAGAACGGCGAGGAGGACATCTTTCCCGACCCGCTGTCACAGGCTCTGGCGGAGGGTTGGCGAAGCGGCGTGGCCAAGCACTTCGAACGCCAGAACACAGCACTGCTTCCCGACGAGTCCGTCGCGTCATAGGAGGGAAGCGATGACCAGTCACACGATCGCCGGCCGCGAAGAGTGGGAGGCCGCCCGCGAGGAGTTGCTCCGACTGGAGAAGGAGCACACCCGCGTGGGCGACGAGCTGGCGCGCAGGCGTCGCGAGCTGCCCTGGGTCGCAGTCGAGAAGCAGTATGTGCTCGACACGGACGACGGGCAGCGCACCCTGGCCGAGCTCTTCGACGGCCGCTCCCAACTCGTCTTCTACCACTTCATGTTCGGGCCGAGTTACACGGCAGGGTGCCCCGTGAACTCCTCGATCGCCGACGCACTCGACGGACTGCTGCCGCACCTGCACGCTCGCGATGTGACCCTCATGCTCGTCTCGTCAGCTCCGCTGCCGAAGCTTTCGGCGTACAAGCAACGGATGGGCTGGAGCCTGCCCTGGCTCTCCTCGGCGAACAGCGACTTCAACCGCGATGTCGGCGCTGCCTTCACCATGGACCAGGTGCGTGAGTGGGCTGCGCCGATCGAACACAGCCTGCCACCAATCGTGGCTCAGAACGCCACTGCGTCCGGGACCGACGTCGTCGGCTACCTCACGGAAGCACCGGCGGTCACCGTCTTCACGATCGAGAACGGCGTGGTCTACCAGACGTACCGGACCAGCGCGCGGGGGGTCGAATTCGTCATGCCCTATTACCCGATCCTCGACCGAGTACCCAAGGGGCGCCACGAGGGCGATGCGTTCCAGATCTGGATCCGCCGGCGCGACGAATATGCGTGATCTGGCCTACGCTTGCCGCGTGATCAACGGTGGCCACGTCATCATCTACAGCCAGGCTGTCGAGGCCGACAGGGCCTTCCTCCGGGATGTTCTGGAGTTTCCGCACGTCGACGCCGGCGCCGGTTGGCTGATCTTCGCGTTGCCGCCCACCGAGATCGCCGTACACCCGGCCGACGGTCCGCCTGCACACGAGCTGTACCTGATGTGCGACGACCTGGACGTGACAATGAGCCGCTTGGCCGCCAAGGGCGTCGAATGCGCACCCGTTACCGAAGCCCGTTGGGGCCGGGAGACGCGGCTTCAACTTCCCAGCGGCGCCGAGATTGGCATGTACCAGCCGCGAGCGACCAGCCCTTGATCATCCCCTCCGCCGAGCACAGCTGCATTTCGACCGACGACAGCCGGGTCAAACCGGCACAGACTGATGGTTGGTCCGCGACGCCCGTTATTGTCGGCCTTCCTCAGCGTGACTGGCGAGTCGCGGAGGGGATAATGGCGGCCGCTGGACACGTCGCTCGTCGAATCGGAATCGACTGTGCTCGAGGGCGAGGAGGAGCTGTGGTCGGAGCAATTTTGCTGGGGCTGTTCTGCGGCATCGTGGCGCGGATGCTCATTCCCAATGACGCGTTTCAAAATCTGACGGGACCGAAGTCTTGGCTGGTCTCGCTGGTGCTCGGTCTGGTCGGAGCGCTGGTCGGCTACCTAATCTTCACCGTTGGCCTCGGCATCGGTGACACGGACATCTTCGACTGGGGCGGTGTCCTGAGCGCCCTGATCGGAACGGTCATCGTTGCCCTGATCGCCACTTGGTTCATCCGGCGGATGTCGCACCGCACCAAAGTGGGCTGACACCTCGCGCGATATCCAGTAGGCCTGCCGATTACGAGTCGGCCGCCGGGCCCCGCAGGGCGCCTAACGGTCGGCCGGACGCAAGCGCTCACCCGCGCGGTCGACGTGCCCCGCCACCGCTGTTGGACACCTGTCCATCGGCGACTGCGATCGCCGAGTAGGTCATGGGAAAGCCGAGCCGCCAACTCGGGTGGCGGGGGCTCCAGCCGAGCTCACGCTTTGCCTTGGCGTTGGAGGAGCCGCGTGCCTGGGTGGCCAGCACCACGGTTGCCGGGCCGGCGATCAGGCGTGCCAACCAGATCGGCGCGTGGCGCGGCGGCTTCGCGCCCAGGGCGTTGGCCAGCACCGGGAGCCACTCGCGTACCGGGGCGGGTTCGTCATCGACGATGTTGTAGATCGCCGGCCCGGAGTGCTCGAGGGCGAGCACCGTCGCGGCGGCACCGTCGTCCACGTGCAACCAGGAGAAGATGCCACCTCCGTCACCGACGACCGGGAACTGCCGCTTCCGAACGGGCTCGATCAGCGCGTCGTTGGCGGCGCCGTAGAAGCCGCCGTAGCGCAGTGCGATGCCGCCGAAGTCGGTCGTCGCCTTCTCCACGTGGCTGATCGCGGCGAACGTCTTGGCGGTATTCGGTGGCGGTGTGTCATCGATCGGGTCGGCCTCGGTCTTGATCAGCCCGCCCTGGCGCTTGTAGATGTACGGCGCGAAGCTCTGCGCGACGAAACGGCGCACCCCCGCTTCGCGAGCGGCCGCCAGCAGCGCGTCCGTTCCTTCGGTGCGCAACCGGTTCGTGATGGCGAACGTCTTGTCCAAATTCCGGCCGAACTTGACGTTCCCCAGGGCGGTTGCCTGGTGCACGATCGCGTCCGGGTTCCTGTCGAGGACGGCCTTGCGAACGGCGCGCGCGTCGAGCAGATCGAGTCTGACGGGCTCTGCGCCGAGCTCCTTGAGCAGCTGAGCGCTCGCGGGTGAATTGTGAGTGCCGATCACCTCATGGCCGGCGTCGACCAGCTGCGGGACGAGACGGCTTCCGAGCGCGCCGCTCGCTCCGGCAACGAAGACTCGCATCGTGTGTTCCCTTCCCTTGCCTTCGTGGGGTCATTGGTGTGACCCCACGCAACCCGCTGATGTGACCGACGCGAGCGTGAGCTGCGACACCCGATGGGGGGCGGTCAGGTCACATCGCTGCGCCTTGGCGGGTCTGCTTATAGGACCCGTTCCGAGGGAGGATTCTGGCCGGATGAGCGAGCAGGACTGGCTTGCGGAGCGGTTCGAGGAGCACCGGCGTCGCCTACGGGCGATCGCCTATCGAATGCTGGGTTCGGTGAGCGAGGCCGAGGACGCGGTGCAGGAAGCCTGGCTGCGGCTCAGCGGCTCCGAGCCCGGCGAGATCGAGAACCTGTCCGGATGGCTGACGACCGTCGTCGCGCGCGTGTCGCTGAACATGCTGCGCTCGCGTGCCGTACGCCGCGAGGAACCGCTCAGCCCGCACTTGCCCGACCCGATAGTCGACCGGGCGGACGGCGTCGATCCCGAGCACGAGGCGCTGCTCGCCGACTCGGTCGGGCTCGCGCTGCTCGTGGTGCTCGAGACATTGACTCCACCGGAGCGGCTCGCCTTCGTGCTGCACGACATGTTCGGCGTCCCGTTCGAGCAGATCGCCACGCTGCTCGACCGCTCCCCGCAAGCGGCACGTCAACTGGCCAGCCGGGCACGACGGCGCGTCCGTGCACAGCCGACCATCCCGGACGTCGACGTGAGCGCTCAACGAGAGGTGATCAACGCGTTCCTGGCTGCGGCGCGCAAGGGCGACTTCGACGCGCTCGTCGCGACACTCGACCCGGACGTCGTGTTGCGAGCCGACGGCGGGGCAGCACGCGCCGCCGTGTCGGCGCAGGTCCGCGGCGCCGTGGGCGTGGCGCGGCGCGCGGTCATGTGGTCGCGCGCCGACCTCACCATGCACCCTGCGCTGGTCAACGGCGCCGCGGGCGTGGTCGCGACGCACAACG
>JBKOXO010000178.1:0-30390 GCA_046744105.1 Actinomycetota bacterium | reverse complement strand
ACACCAGCGAGCGGCGCCGCGGGCGCGGCCGCGGCGCGGGCGCGGGCTGGGAACGCTGCGAAGGCCGGGGCCGGCGCGCGGCCGGGACCTGCCTCGGTTCCGTATGGGCAGGACGGGGTCTCGGCCCGGGCACTCGCGCGGTGCGGGGCGTATCGCTGCGTCCGGGCACCGGGCGAGCCCCCCGCGGCGGCTGATCCCGCCGGCCGGGCGGGGGCGGCGTCACCGGTGCCTGCCTGTCGGCTGCATCGAGGGACTAGCCGGGCGCGTGGGCGGCTTCGTCGGGCTGGCAGTCTTCGTCGGGCTAGCAGTCTTCGTCGGCCTAGCAGTCTTCGTCGGGCCAGCGGTCGGCGGCGGCGTCGGAATAGGCGCTGCCGTTGCGGGTTGTGCGGAGCCGAGCACGTACCCGCCGCCGTTCGGCCGGATCCGCAGGAAGGCTGGATGATTCGCGGGCACCATGCCGAGCGCCGCCGCAGCGCTGCTGAGGGCCTCCGGGGCTCGCCGCGCCGCGAGTCCGGCCTTGAGTTGCTGGACGTCGTCCGCTGCGTCGGCGTTCGCCTGCGCGAGCGACTGGCGGCGCAACTCTGCCGCGGCGGCCGCGGTGTTCAGGGCGAGCAGCGCGCACAGCCCTCCGACGAGTAGCCCCGCGATGAGCAGGACGAACGGGATCCGCCGCGGGCCGATGCGGGTCCGCGCGTGCGGGGCACCGGACGCGACGAGACGGGGCCGCGTCCAGGTCGTCGCCCGCGCCGGGACAGCACGCGCACGCGCTCCTGTGCGGGAACCCGCCGCCGGCTGCGAGCGCGGCATCGCCTTCGAGCGTGCCGACGTTCGGGAGGCCCGGGCCGGCGCGCTCACGCCGGCTCCCGGATACGCTCTGCCGCGCGCAGTCGCACCGACGCAGCACGCGGGTTGGCTGCGACTTCCGCAGCACTCGGGCCAACGCCTCGCGCGAGCAGCCGCAGCTGCGGTCCCCGATCGGTGAGCGCTACCGGCAGGTCCTGCGGCGTACGGTCGCTGGCGAGTTCGGCGAGGGCCCGCTTGACAATGCGGTCCTCCAGCGAGTGATACGACAGCACGACGATCCGTCCTGAAACCCGTAGCGCCGCGACTGCGCCGGGCAGCACCGCGCGCAGTGCGGAAAGCTCACCGTTCACCTCGATGCGCAGCGCCTGGAAGGTGCGCTTGGCCGGATGACCCCCGGTGCGCCGTGCGGGCGCGGGAATGGCCGAGCGCACCAGCTCGGCCAGCCGTGCCGTTGAGGTCAGCGGCCGCGCGCGCACGATCGCCTGGGCGATGCGCTGCGCGAAGCGCTCCTCGCCGTACTCGCGCAGGACGCGGGCCAGCTCACCAACCGGGTAGGTGTTGACGACGTCGGCAGCGGTGTGTCCGATGGCCTGGTCCATACGCATGTCCAGCGGCGCGTCCTGCGCGTAAGCGAAGCCGCGCTCGGCGCGGTCGAGCTGCATGGACGAGACGCCGAGGTCGAAGAGGACGCCTTCGACTCGTGGCATGCCGAGCGAGGCCAGCACGGCGGGCATCCGGTCATACACGGCGTGGACCAGGTGCAGCCGCTCGCCATAGGGGGCGAGTCTGTGCTCGCTTCGGGCCAGCGCCGCCCGGTCGCGATCCAGGCCGACCAGGCGCAGCTGTGGGTGGGCCGCAAGGAGTGCCTCCGCGTGGCCGCCCAGCCCTACGGTCGCGTCCACCACGACGGCGGGACGTCCCGACAGCGCCGGAGCGAGCAGCGCCAGCACCCGGTCGAGCATGACCGGCACGTGTTCGTCCATCTCCGGCGCTATCTCCCCACGGTCTTGGTGCCTGCGACGTCCGGTCGGGTCCCCGCCCGTCGTGACCCGTGCTCCGGCTTGGCACCGGGGAAGGTGCGCCAAGACGAAGCCGGCGACGGGAGGAGGCCGGGCCGGACGTCGACGTTCAAGAGCTGCTCACAACAGCCCGGGCAGCACCTCCTCCTCGGCGTCCGCGAACGACTGCTCGGTACGGTCCAGGTAGTCCTGCCAGGCCTGGGAGTCCCAGACCTCGACGCGGGTGTTCGCGCCGATGACGACGCTGTCCTTCGTGAGCCCCGCGTACTGGCGTAGCGGCTGGGGCACGGTGATGCGGCCCTGCGCATCGGGCACTTCGTGCGAGGCGCTGGCGAAGAAGATGCGGCTGTAGTCGCGTACCCGCCGGTCCGTGACCGGCGCGGTGCGCAACAACTCGGTCAACCGGTTGAACTCGGCGATCGGGAACACGAACAGGCACCGCTCCTGGCCCTTGGTGATCACCAGGCCACTCTCCAGGTCGGAACGGAACTTCGCCGGCAGCGCCAGCCGGCCCTTGTCGTCGAGGCGTGGCGTGTGCGTGCCGAGGAACACCGGCACCACAACCCCTCACCACATCGCTCCCGTCCCCCACGGTCCCCCACCGTACCCCACTTTCAACCACCGTCAACGCAAAGCCGAGTCCCCGCGCGCCTCGCGGCGCGGATCAGGCGCGGATACCCGCATCCGATGGGTGGTGGGAGCGGTGATTAACGAAGCGGCCGTTACCCCGATGTTTCTGTGGTCAGGGATACTCGTCGTGAGACGACGCACATCACGCCGAGACGAGCCGCGCCTTTGGGGGGCAGCAGGTTGGTGGACCAGGTGGAGCACCCGTACCGCAACGAGCCTCACTCCACGAAGGCAGTAGCGGCGACCAAGCAGTCCAGGGCAGGGTTGCAGGCTGTGGCGGATCTCGACGACATCGGCGCGGTCCGCGCTGCCGGTGACCGGATCCTCACCAATATTGAGCAGGTCATCGAGGGCAAGGCGGCCATGATCAGGTTGGGCCTGGCTGTGTTGCTCGCAGAAGGTCACCTGCTCATCGAGGACGTCCCCGGCGTTGGCAAGACCAAATTCGCCAAGGCGTTGGCGCGATCAATCGACTGCTCGGTGCGCCGGGTGCAGTTCACCCCGGACCTGCTGCCCAGCGACATCACTGGCGTGAGCGTCTACAACTCCGAGTCGCGCGACTTCGAGTTCAAGCCGGGCCCGGTGTTCGCCAACATCGTGGTCGGCGACGAGATCAACCGTGCGTCGCCGAAGACTCAAGCGGCACTGCTCGAGTGCATGGAGGAGCGGCAGGTCACCGTCGACGGGATCACGTACTCCCTCGAGGCGCCGTTTCTCGTGCTCGCCACGCAGAACCCCATCGACATGGAGGGCACCTACCCGCTGCCCGAAGCGCAGCGCGACCGATTCACGGCGCGCATCTCGATGGGCTACCCCGACCGCGTCGCCGAGATCGTGATGCTTGCCGAGCACGCGGCCACTGATCCGCTTGCCACGCTCGAGCCGGTCTCGGACGCGACCGAGGTGCGCGCCCTGATCGAGCGGGTACGGAGTGTGCACGTGGCCGAGGGCATCAAGGCCTACGCCGTCGACCTGGCCGAGGCCACCCGGCGCGCCGCCGATGTCCGGCTCGGCGCCTCCCCACGAGCGACGCTGCAACTGCTGCGCGCCGGGAAGGCGTGGGCGGCGCTCGAGGGGCGCGAATACGTGATCCCGGACGACCTGCAGGGGCTGACCGGTCCGGTTCTCGCGCACCGACTGCTGCTCACCGCCGACGCGAGCATCGGTGGGCGCACCGCTGACGACGTGCTGGCAAAGGTCGTGGCAATGGTCCCCATTCCGACGCCTGACGGCCACCGCTAGGTCCGCCCATGCGGGGGTTCCGGCCGGGGTTCACCACGCGGGCGCGCTGCCTCGTCGCGGGCGGCGCCACGGCGGCGCTGTGCGGCCTGCTGTTCGGCGAGATCGACCTGATCCGCGCCGGCTGCCTCGTTGTGGCGGTCCCGCTCGTCGCCGCAGTCGTCGTGCACCGTTCGCAGGTCACCATTGCGAGCCGGCGGGGTGTGTCGCACGCGCGCGCGCCGGCGGGTTCCGAGGTGGTCGTCCAGCTCACCGTGACGAACCGGTCGCTGATCCCGACGGGCGCGCTCATGCTGGAAGACCGCCTGCCCGCACGGCTGACCGGACGGGCCCGGTTCGTGCTGGATGGCCTCAACGGCCGCGAGACACGCACCGTCGCCTACCACATGCCGGCACTGCCGCGAGGCCACTACGACACCGGGCCGCTGCGGGTGCGGCTCACCGACCCCTTCGGCCTGATCGACGCCACCCGCTCGTTCACCGCCCGGTCCCGGTTCGTTATCACGCCGATCGTCGACCAGTTGCCGAATGTACATCTGCCCAACTCGTGGGATCTCGGTGAGAACGCCGGCAGCCACTCGATCGGATCGCGTGGCGCCGACGATGCGTCCACCCGCGAGTGGCGCGAGGGCGACGACCTCCGCAAGATCCATTGGCGGTCGACCGCGCGCACCGGGGTGCTCATGGTCCGCCACGAGGAGCGTCCCTGGCAGGGGCACGCCACGCTGCTGCTGGACCTTCGCGCGAGTGCGCACGAGACGGCGGAACAGCCGGCGCCTCAGGGCGGCGACGACCGCGGCACGCGCAGTATCGAGTGGGCGATCAGTGCCGTCGCGGGCATTGGGAGCCAACTGTTCCTCACCGGCCGCGACGTCAGCCTGATCGCCGACCTGGCGGCCCGCGACCGGCTGCGCTTCGCTTCCCAGAGCAGCCTCGTCGATCACTTGGCCGAAGCACGCGCCGCCGACGAGATGAGCCTGGTGCCGATCGTGCCGCTGCTGCGCCTCGCGATGCGCGATTCCACGGTCGTCGCGGTACTCGGCCGACTCGACGACGCGAGCGTGCACGCCCTCGCCGAGGCACACCCACGCGGCTCGGCCACGCCGGCGTTCGCTGTGCTGCTCGATGTCGATTCGTGGCGCGAGGGCCGTCCGGCCGACGACAGCGCCGCGGCGATCTGGACGCAGACGAGCCGCCGCGTCGCCGACACGCTGCGTGCCGCGGGCTGGTGGGTGGTGCCGGCCCGGTCCACCGACAGCGTGCCGGCCGTCTGGACCCGGCTGCTGCGCCAGCGTGCCACCTTCTCCGGCCCGGGCGCGCTGGTCACCCCCCGATTGAGTTCACCGCAATGAGCGAGCATCTCAGGGTCGTCGCGCCGGCCCGAGAAGCGGGGTCCCTGCGAAATCGCGCAGCGATTTCGTGGGGTGCAGATGCGCAGCGAACTGCCACGATGAGCGCTCGCGCGAAGAGCCAGGAGATGCGGTGACGGCCCAACTGCAGCAGGTCGCCGACCGTCTCGCCGGTCCGCAGAACGGCGCTCGCCGCACCCTGGCCGGCTTGGTCGCGTCCGCGCTGAGCGTGCTTCCGCTATCCGAGACGTTCACCGACTGGGCGTGGCTGCTCCCTGTGTGGGTCGGCATGCTCCTGACCATCGGGCCGGCCGCGCTGCTGCGGACCCGCTGGACGCCGCGAAGCATCCACTTGCTACCTGGCCTGGTGCTGGCGCTGCTCTACCTCACGGTGCGGTTCGTTCCTGACCACGCGTGGGGCGGCATCGTGCCGTTGCACGGTGCGTGGCTGGATGTCGCGGCGATGAACAGCGATTTCCACGACACGATCCGCGACAGCGCGGCCCCACTGCAGTCCACCGAGCCGGTGCGCATGGTCCTGGCCGCACTGCTGGTGTTGCTCGCGGCGGCGGTCGACCTCGTAGCGGTCGTCGCGCGGCGCCCGGCGCTGGCCGGCGTGCCGTTCTTGTTGCTGTTCACCCTTGCCGGTGCGATACCGCGGCACGCGGTGGGCTGGTTCTGGTTCGCGCTTGCCGCACTGGGCTACCTCGTGCTGCTGAGCTCAGACGCCCGCGACGAACGCTCCCGGTGGGGTCGGCTGATGCCGCGTCCGGCCGGTGCGTCCAAGGCCGCGGTGCAGGCGCTGTCCGCGCGGCGGATCGCGGTGATCGCGATCGTGATCGCGCTGGCGATACCGCTGGTGCTGCCGGTCCGCAAGAGCAATCTGCTCGCGGATGCCCTTCATGGCGGCCACGGCAGCGGAGGCGGCGGCGGCGGCGTGAGCCTTGATCCATTCGTGAAGCTCAAGGGCCAGCTCAACCGGCACGACCCGGTGCGACTGCTGGACGTGTCGACCGCTAGGCTGGGCGATCACAGCCCGTTCTACCTCGGCGAGCTGGTCTTGGACCGCTACGAGGCGAGCGGCTGGCGGCAAGGTTCGCGCGGGACGACCGAGCCGCTGACGTCCACCACCACGTTCGTCGCCGACCCGGACGCCTCACGCCCTGACGTGCCGAGACGCACCTTCACCGCGACAATCGCCAGCGCCAATCTCGACGACGTGGCCGTCCCGCTGTTCCAGTCGCCCTCCCGCATCGACAACCTGTCCGGCAGCTGGGTCTGGAGCCGGCAGCAGGCCACCCTGGTCGGTGGGCGGATCCAGAAGGGCGACCGGTACACCGAGACCGTCGTGGAGCCGAACCCGTTAACCGACCAGCTGCGGCGGTCGAAATCACTGGCGAGAGACCCAGCGCCGCGCCACTGGCTCGAACACCCGGGCATGCCCAATTACGTCACGCAAACCGTCAACACGATCATCAAAGGCGCGACGACGCCGTACGACAAGGCGGCGGCCATCCTTGCGTACTTCGTCGGTCGCAACAGCACCTTCACGTACAGCCTGAGCACGAAGACTGGGGACTCGGGGAGCGATCTCGTCGACTTCCTGCACAATCAGGTCGGCTTCTGCCAGCAGTTCGCCGCCGCGATGGCGATCATGTTGCGGCTGGCCGGAGTGCCCTCGCGCGTCGTCGTCGGGTACACGCATTCCGCGCCGGACAGCAACGGCAGCTTCACCGTTACGACCAACGACGCCCACGCCTGGGTCGAGGGCTACTTCGACGGTATCGGCTGGGTGCCGTTCGACCCCACCCCGCTCGTCGGCACGGACGCCGGGCGAGCCGCCGCGATCCCGTGGGCGCCGCGGGCCACGTCCAACCCGGGGAATGTGGTGACAGGCGCCAGCTCGGGAACCGTGCGAGGCGGTGAGCAGAACAAGCGGAACACCGTGGAGCCCGAAGGGACGGGAGCTCCTGCCGGGCAGGGTTCTGGCGGCTTGCCTACGTGGGCGACCTGGCTGCTGGTCGGCATCGCAGGTCTGGTTGTCCTGGTCATCCTGGTGCCCGCTGGCGTGCGACTGCTGCGGCGGCGCCGCCGGTTGCGGGCGGCTGCTCGCGACCCCGATCCGCTGTGGCGGGAGCTCGCCGACACCGCAGTTGACCTCGGCTATGTCTGGTCGCCGGTCCGAACACCCCGCCAGGTCGTCACCTGGCTGCGCCGCGAGGGCGTAGATGGCGGTGCCGACGCCGCGCTGCGGACGCTAGCCAGCGCAGTCGAGCGCTCGCGCTACGCGCGGCCAGGACAGGATGCTGCGACTCAGACGCTGATACCGGAGCTCCGCCGGGTCGAGGGCTCGCTGCGCTCGACCCGCACCGGCTGGGAGCGCACCCGCGCACGGCTGTTGCCGCTGTCGCTCGGCTGGACACGCATCGGCGCCCGGCGCCGCCACTGACTTAATCCCGCCTGGGCGCATCCGTGCCTGCATCACTCGCTTCGCTCGGGTACATTCCCGGCTGCGCTGCGCGCCTTACGGCGCGGGCCGCGTCGCGGCGGCGGGGCTCTTCGCGCGAGCGCTCATCGCCCGGTGGTTGCGTTCCCCAGGGTCACCAATCGCATGCCCATGCGATGCGCGTATCGCGCCTCGTGGCTTCTGACTCGTCGTGCTTGCTAGCTCGTGCGCTAGCTACTGCTCGTCGAAACGCTTACGGAGGCGGTCCTCCATGCGGGACCGAACCCCGGGGCGCCGGGTCTTCGCACCGACGTCGCCGACCTCGGCGCCACGACCGGGCTTGGAGCGCAGCATCGTCGCGACGTAGACGCAGGACGCGACGATCAGCACAAAGCCGATCACGCCCAGCACGACGAGCTTGGCGGTGAGTCCAACCAGAACGACAGCCAGCCCGGCGAGCACGCCGACGGCCGAGATAATGATCCAGCGCCGGGTGTGCATCCGCGAACGACCTGCACGCACGGCAGACGCGAACTTTGGGTCCTCTGCGTACAGAGCTTGCTCGATCTGCTCGAGCAGCCTCTGCTCGTGCTCGGAGAGCGGCACCGTGCCCTCCTTGTCCTTGCGCTGGTGGCCGAGCGGCCATCAGCCGGGCGGCCTGCGATCCAGGTGTTGCGATCAGCTCCCGGTTGAGAGTTGACACTGTCGAGCATACGAGCCCTATGCGCCGGGCGAAAGCTAACCTGCCCGCTGCCTGCCAGAATTTGCAGCACTTCGGAGATTTCGCGCTCAGCCAGCATGCCGATGCTCGTGCCCTGGCACTACCGAGGCCGGTCGCAACGCCGCAGGCCCGTACCGTGCCTGTGTCGCATCGGCGACCCGATCAACTCGGGATGGCCCCCGCTGAGCAGCCTCGTCGAGCGTCGGCTGCCGAGCGGTCTCGGCCGCATCACGGAAGTGCTCGGCCTTGACGCCGACCAGCCGGACCCGCGGGCGGTCAAGTTGCAGCGCCCGGTAAAGATCGAGCGCGATCCGGTACAACTCGGCGGTCGAATCCACCCAGTCGGCAACGGTACGCACGCGGGTCACGGTGCGGAAGTCAGCGAACCTGATCTTGATGCCGACTGTCTTGGCAACCCAACCGCGACTACGCAGCCGCTGCCCCACCTCGACGCACACCCGGAGCAGCTCGCGGCTGACATCGGCTTCGTCCACGAGGTCGACGGCGGTCGTGTGGTCAGCGCTGATCGACTTCTCGACGTCTTGCACCTCGACCTCGCGTGGATCCTGCCCATGCGCAAGGGCGTGCAGGTGCTCGGCCACCGCGACTCCGACAGCACGCCGCAACGTCGCGATCGGGGTGTCGGCGAGGTCGCCCACGGTGCGTACGCCCAACCGGTGCAGCGGCTGCGCGGTGCGGGTACCCACGCCCCACAGCACCGTCACCGGCAGCGGGTGCAGGAACTCCAGCGTCTGGGCGGCAGGCACCAGGAGCAACCCGTCCGGCTTGCAGCGGGCGGATGCCAGCTTCGCGACGAACTTCGTGGCGGCGACACCGACCGAGCAGGTCAGCCTGAGTTCGGCGGCCACCCGGGCGCGGATGGTTCGCGCGATCTCAAGCGGCGGGCCGAGCAAGCGCTGCGCGCCGGCGACGTCGAGGAACGCCTCGTCCAATGACAGCGGCTCGACGAGTGGCGTGACGTCCCGCAGGATCGCCATGACCTCGCTCGACGCCTCGGCGTATGCAGTGCGGTCGGGCGGCAGCACCACGGCATGCCGGCATAGCCGCAGCGCCTGCCCCATGGGCATCGCACTGCGTACTCCGAACCGGCGGGCCTCGTAGGACGCGGCGGCGACCACGCCGCGCGTCGACCCCCCGACGATCACCGGCTTCCCGCGCAGCTCGGGGCGGCGGCGGGTCTCGACGCTCGCGAAGAAGGCGTCCATGTCGACGTGCAGGATCGGGCAGCCGGTGTCGTCGCCGTCGCTGCGGCCGGCGGCCCGCGGGATGTCGGCGCTGCGACCCATTCATCCCGCCTGGGCGGAGCTCTTCGCGCAAGCGCTCATCGCCAGCTCATCGCTCCGCGGTGCGGCGGGCCAGCACGTGGATGCGGCTGGCGATCTCTCGGTAGGGCGAATGGTCGGCGGCGAGCTGCTCCATCTCGGCGAGTGCGT
This sequence comes from Actinomycetota bacterium, assembly GCA_046744105.1. Taxonomy (GTDB): domain Bacteria; phylum Actinomycetota; class Actinomycetes; order Mycobacteriales; family Jatrophihabitantaceae; genus DASXRA01. The sequence goes on along the minus strand of JBKOXO010000178.1, from coordinate 20,728 downwards.
CGCCCGCTGGCGCAGCGTGTCCCGCGTCGAGTTCGGAGCCGGGCACGAACTCACTGAACACGCCCACGCCGTGTATTTGCTCGACGGCCAGGCCGAGTTGGTCGCACATCGCCCGCAGGGCCGTGACGTCGAGTGGGCCGCGCATCGGCCCGGTGAGAGCGCGCAGCTCAAGCAGCGCCGAGCCGATGTCGCCGGCAAGGACTCGGGCAAGCACACCGGCGACCGGGTTGGCGATCACGATGCTGACGCTGCCGGACGCGCGGGTCGCAGCGACGACGGCGGCGAGCGCGGTGTCGGGATGGTCGACCGCCTCGAGCACCTCATGCGCCAGCACCAGGTCGAACGCTGCCGCCGGCACCACCTCACCCAACGCCTCGACGTCGCCCTGGACTGCCCGCACCTGGTCATCGACACCCGCCTCGCTGGCTCGGCGGCGCAGCGTCGCCAGTGCGTCGGCGCTCACGTCGACCACGGTGACCCGCGCACCGGCCTGAGCCAGCGGCACGGCGGAACTGCCGCTGCCTCCGCCGCAATCGAGGACTTCCAGGGGCGGCCCGGTCAGCGACCCGGACCGGACTGCGTCGTCGAGTAGACGCAGCACGACGCGGTGCCGTAGCGGCGCCATCCGCTCACGCCGACTGGCGGTGTCCACTGATGCTCCTTGCTCGCAGCGCTTGCGCTCGGCCATCGTCGCAAACACTAGTGCGAGCCGCCGACGACGAGCGGCGCCGAACCGCCGGGGTCAGCTGGCAATGGGCGCCATCAGGCCGAGCATGCGCTCGACGAGCGTCACGAACTGCTCCGCGGCGTGTAGCTGATCCTCTGCGTCGCGCTCGGACACCACGCTGCGCGCTCCCGCTTCGACGGCCGCTCGCGTGCCGGCCGTCCCCGAGAAGTAGGCCGACCACTCGGCCAGCTCTGGAGCCACCGCGTCGACGAGTACCCACGCGCTGACCAGGCGGCGTTTACCGGCGGGCCGCGCACGCTGCGCGAAGAGCGCCGCCGCGCCTCGCAGCGCCGCCAGGTGGGCGAGCCGGAACCGGTCAGCGGGCTGGCCGGCCGACGCCGCGTCACGCAGCATCGATCGCGCCTGCTCGAGAAGCAATGCCGCGCTGCGACTCGGTGGTGGGTGCAGTGCCGCTGCCACCATGGCCAACTCCTATCGAACGTCTGTTCGAAGGCTAGCTGGTATCGCCGGGCTCCGCAAGGGCGTCGACGACCTCACCCACCACCACCACGGCCGGTGCGCCCGCGCCCTGGGAGACCACCTCGTCGGCCAACCGGCCGAGCGGCGCCCGGAGAATGCGCTGGCCGTCGAGCGTTGCGCGCTCGATCACCGCCGCCGGGGTCCCGGGATCGCGCCCGTGCGCCACCAGTGCCTTCACGATCAACTCGAGCCGTTCCATTGCCATCAGCAATACCAGCGTGGACGCCTTGGCAAGTGCAGCCCAGTCCAGGCCGGTATCGATCGGTCGCCCGGGATCCAGGTGCCCCGACACGACGGTGAAGTCGGCGGCCAGTCCGCGGTGGGTCAGCGGAATGCCGGCCACGACCGGCGCGGCGAGGGCCGAGCTCACTCCGGGCACCACGGTCACCGGTACGCCGGCCGCCAGGCAGGCGAGCCACTCCTCGCCGCCGCGCCCGAAGACGAACGGGTCGCCACCCTTGAGCCGAACGACGCGTTTGCCGGCGCGTGCCCGGTCCACCAACACCGCGTTGATCTCGTCCTGGGTGAGGTTGTGCCGGTGCGCCGACTTGCCGCAGTCGATGACCTCGACATCGGGCGGCAACTCGTCGAGCAGCGCGCGGGGGGCCAATCGGTCGACGACCACCACGTCAGCCGACGCGACCAGCCGCCGCCCCCGCACGGTGATCAGCTCCGGATCACCGGGACCCCCACCGACCAGGGCCACCGAGCCCGTACTGACGGGCCGGTGTGGGCGCAGCGGTAGCTCCCCGAGGTCGAGCGCGGTGGCGATCGCGTCGCGCACTGCGCTCGCTCGGCGCGGGTCGTCGCCGCCGGCGACGGCCACCATTAGGTCGCCCCGGCGGGTGCTGGCCAGCGTGCGCGCCGTACCACCGCCTGCGGCGTCGGCGCGAACGCAGAAGATCCGCCGGACAGCTGCGGCGTCGGACACCTCGGCGTTCACCGCAGGATCGTTCGTGCAGGCCAACACCAGCCAAGCGCTGTCCACGTCGGCTTCTCGGAACGGCCGCGCCGAGACGCGAGACGCCAGCGCCCACAGCTCAGGCGACACCTCAGGTGCCACGACGTTGATCACGGCGCCCGACTCGGCCAGCCTCTGAGCACGCCGGGTGGCGACCCGTCCGCCGCCCACGATCAGCACATGTCGTCCGGCGACGTCTAGCAGCAGCGGGATGCCGGTCACGCGGCCCTGGCCGTACGTAGGCGTATGGCGGCAGCGGACACGCCGCGATGGTTGCACATCTCGCGACGCGTCGGCCACCGCGTTGCGCCGACGTCCGCTCCTCGACATTTGTACTTCGCGATCGGCGGCAATATGTGCCACCCTTGACACGTGCACCGAGCTCTGCCGCTCCGACTCACCGCGCGCCGGCACGTCGACCTGCTGCGCGTGATCGCCGCGGCGTGTCCGCCACTGCGCTGACCCGCGCCAGCTCCGGCGTCGGGTCCCGTTCAGGCACGCGTCGTCGGAGAGGAGCTCGCAGATGCCTGCGCGCAGAGGGCAGGGCCAGTGGGCGTTCGGTTATCGGGAGCCGTTGAACCCCAACGAACGCAGTAAACGCGACGACGACGGGCTCAAGGTCCGTGAGCGCATCATCGACACCTACCAGTACACCGGCTTTGCCGGTATAGACCCGGCGGACCTACGGGGCCGCTTCCGCTGGTACGGCCTGTACACGCAACGGCGCGCCGGTATCGCCGGCGGACGCACCGCGGTGCTCGAGCCCGAGGAGCTCGAGGACGAGTTCTTCATGTTGCGCATCCGCATCGACGGCGGCGCGCTCACCAGCGAGCAGCTGCGTGTCGTCGGGGAGATCTCCACCACGTACGGCCGCGATGTCGCCGACATCACCGACCGGCAGAACGTCCAGCTGCACTGGGTGCGCATCGAGGACGTCCCGACGATCTGGGACAAGCTCGATGCCGTCGGGCTGTCGACCACCGAGGCCTGCGGTGACACGCCCCGGGTGATGCTCGGTTGTCCGCTGGAGGGGGTGAGCGCCGACGCGGTGCTCGACGCCGGACCGGCGCTGCGGGCCACCGTCGCGGCATACGTCGGCGATCCGGCGTTCTCCAACCTTCCGCGCAAGTACAAGACGTCGATCACCGGCTGCGCGCGGCACTGCACCAACCACGAGATCAACGATGTGTCGTTCGTCGGGGTCGTCGGCCCGGACGGCCGGCCCGGATTCGACTTGTGGGTCGGCGGCGGGCTGTCCACGAACCCTATGTTCGCCCAGCGGCTCGGCGTCTTCGTCGAGCCGGACGAGGTCGCCGAGGTCTGGGCCGGCGTGACCTCGGTGTTCCGCGACTACGGCTACCGGCGCTCACGCAACCACGCCCGGCTGAAGTTCCTGATGGCCGACTGGGGGCCGGAGAAGCTCCGCGAGGTGCTGGAGAAGGAGTACCTCGGTCGAGCGCTGCCGGACGGTCCCGAGCCGCCGCCGTCGCCGCCGCATCGCGACCACGTCGGCGTCGAGCGGCAACACGATGGACGGTTCGCCGTCGGCGCCACCACGAAGGCCGGCCGCACGTCGGGGTCGGCCCTGAGCACCGTGGCCGAGCTCGCCGAGCGGTTCGGCGACGGGCGAATCCGCACCACACCGCAGCAGGGCCTGGTAATCCTCGGGGTGAGCGATGTCGAGCCGCTGATCGTCGAGCTCGACAGGCTAGGCATGTCGGTACGGCCCTCCGCATTCCACCGCGGCACGATCGCCTGCACCGGCATCGAGTTCTGCAAGCTGGCGATCGTCGAGACGAAGGCCCGGGCGGAGACGATCCGCGCCGAGCTCGAACGCCGCCTGCCCGACTTCGACACCCCGATCACGATCAACGTCAACGGCTGCCCCAACTCGTGTGCCCGCTTCCAGGTCGCCGACATCGGCTTCAAGGGCATCGTGACGCGGGGCCCGGACGGCAGCGACCAGGAGGCGTTCCAGGTGCACCTGGGCGGCCAGCTCGGCGCGCAGGTGGCATTCGGGCGCAAGTTCCGAGGGCTGAAAGTCAGTGCCGCCGAGGCCCCGGATTACGCGGAGCGGATTCTGCGTGGCTACCTCGACCGGCGTGAGCAGGGCGAGTCGTTCGCCACGTACGTCGCCCGCGCCGACGAGGCGTGGCTGCAATGACGGAAAGGGCGGCGCCGTTCTACTGCCCGTATTGCGGAGACGAGGACCTGCGTCCGTACGGCGAGAAGCACGGCGAATGGCGTTGTGGCGCCTGTCAACGGGTGTTCCGGCTCTCGTTCATCGGTAGCGCCCCGAGTTGGACAACCGAAGCGAAGGAGCACGCATGACGTGCGTCACGACCGACCTGGAGACGCTGGCGACGCGCGCCGGCGACGAACTCGAGGGTGCACACCCGCTCGAGATCCTGAACTGGGCGGTCGAGCAGTTCGGCTCATCCTGGTGCGTCGCGTCGTCGATGGCCGACGCGGTGCTCCCCCACCTCGCCTCGCGGGTACTGCCCGGCGTCGACGTGATCTTCCTCGACACGGGTTATCACTTCGCGGAGACGATCGGCACCCGGGACGCGGTGGCCGCCACCATGCCGGTGACCGTCCGGACGATCAAGCCGGCGCAGACGGTCGCCGAACAGGACGCCGCGCACGGACCGCGGCTGTTCGCCCGTGATCCGGATCTGTGCTGCGCGCTGCGCAAGGTCGCCCCCCTCGAGGCTGCACTGCAGCCGTACCGGGGCTGGGCGGCAGGGCTGCGCCGCGACGAGGCGATCACCCGTCGCAACGTGCGCGTCGTCGAGTGGGACGCCAAGCGCGGCATGGTCAAGCTGAACCCGATCGCGGCCTGGACACAGGACGACGTCGACGCCTACATAGCCGAGCACGGTGTGCTGGTGAATCCACTGCTTTCCGACGGCTACGGCTCGGTCGGCTGCGCCCCCTGCACCCGGCGGATCCTCGAGGGCGAGGATTCCCGCGGGGGACGCTGGGCGGGCACCAGCAAGATCGAGTGCGGCGTGCACACCTGACGCCCGATAGCGTCTGCGGCATGCATCCGAACTGCATCGCCGTCGATGCTGTGCTGGCCGCCGCCGGGATGTCCGGCAGGGTGAAGCTGCTGCCCGAGGCGGCGCCCACGGCGGCCGCCGCTGCTGACCAGCTGGGCGTGGAGGTCGGCGCGATCGCCAACTCCTTGGTGTTCGCGACCCCTGCGGGTGAGCCAGTGCTCGTGCTGACGAGCGGGGCACACCGCGTCGACACGGTGAAGGTCGCCGGGTTGCTCAGCACGTCCGCACTACGACGAGCGGATGCGGAGCTGGTGCTGCGAGCGACCGGCCAGCCGATTGGCGGCGTCGCGCCGGTGGGGCATCCAGCGAAGCTGCGCACGCTCGTCGATGTGGCGCTGCAGGCATATCCGCAGGTCTGGGCGGCCGGCGGCATCCCGCATGCGGTGTTCCCGACGACGTTCGACGAGCTGGTGCTGCTCACCGGTGGCGAGCCGGCAGACGTGGCGTGACCTCGCGGCGGTGCAGCATAGGGTGGGCCTGTGAGTGGCCTGGTGACCATGCACGTGTGGCGTATCGCACCGCATCGCGTTCCGTCCGCGCTTGCCGCCGCGGCGCTCGACCCGCGCCGGGTCCGCGCGCTTGCCAAGGCGCGGTTCGCGAAACTGCTCGGCACCAGCAGCAGCTTCGGGCTGCGCGGTGCCGACCCGACGCGGTGGGCGTTGCTCGCGAGCTGGGCATCGGCCGATGCCGCGAGGGCGTTCGCCGACTCACCAATCGTGCGGCGCTGGCAGGCCCGCTCGCGCGAGTCGTGGTCGGCCGTGTTGCTGCCGCTGGCGAGCCGGGGGCGCTGGTCGCACCGGTCGCCGTTCGCGGGCAAGGCCGCCGGCTGGGACGGCCCGGTCGCCGCGCTCACGCACGCGCGCCTGGCACCGCGGCACGCCGTCACGTTCTGGCGCGCGGTACCACCTGTCGCGGCCGATGTCGCGCTTCGGCCCGGGCTGCGCGCCGCGTTCGGTGTCGCGGAGATGCCCCTCGGGGTGCAGGGCACCTTCAGCCTGTGGCGCGACGCCGATGCCTTGCAGGACTTCGCCTATCGAGGTGCGGCGCATCAGGAGGCGATCCGGCAGACGGCGCTGCGCCGTTGGTACGCCGAGGAGCTGTTCGCCCGGTTCGGCGTGCTGAGCACGACCGGCTCGCTCGACGGGTGTGAGGTGCCGTGAGCGCGCTGCCGGCAGCTGCCGACGTGACGATCGAGTCGTGGACCGGACCCGAACTCGCGCAGCGCATCAACGAGGCGATGGCGATCTACGTCGTCGCGATGAACTACCCCACGTACGCCGGCGCGCAGCGGTCGGTGACCGCGCAGGGGCACACCGGGTATCAGGGCTTCACCTGCCGCGCTGCGCTGCGCCCGGACGGCAGGTTGGTCGGCTTCGCCTATGGCTACACGTCCAAGCCAGGCCAGTGGTGGCACGACCTGGTGCGGCGCGCGGTCACCGACGATGTCGCCGCCGAGTGGATGCCGGACGCGTTCGAGCTGTCGGAGATGCATGTGCTCCCGCACTACCAGGGCAGCGGCATCGGGCGGCGGCTGCTGACCTCGCTGGCCGCGGAGATCCCGCATCGCGCGATGCTGTTGTCCACGCCGGACGCGGACACCCGCGCCTTCCGCCTGTACCGATCGGTCGGGTTCGTCGACCTTGCCCGAGGCCACCGCTTCCCCGGCGACTCCCGGCCGTTCGCCGTACTCGGCGCGTGGCTGCCGCTCGATGCTTAGAACGTGTCGGGAAGGTCGCGCCCGTTGCGAGCGGCGAGGCACGTGAGGCCCGGCGAGACTCGCAACACGGTGCAGGAGAGCCGTAGCAAAGCTACGGCCGACGATGACTGCCGGGGCTACTCGCGAAATCGTGAAGCGATTGCGTTGGGTGGCAATGCAGTTCAGGCGTTCGCCGGGCGCCGCGCAGCAGGGCCTGGACCTGCCCAACGCGTTCTGAATCGCGCCGCTGACGTACGGCTGCGTATGGTCGGCGCCTTGGTGCTGGCCGCGGTCGGGCTGCAGATCGCGTATGTGCTGACCCCGAGTGCGGCGCAGGGGCGCCTCACGGTGGGCATCGTCCTGGTGGTTGCTGCCGCGTCGCTGACTCACGCGATGCTGACTCGTGGCCGGCGCGGGCTCTCGTGCTTCGTCGTTGCGGCTGTCGTCGGCTTCGGTGCCGACGTGCTCGGCGTGCACACCGGCGTTCCGTTCGGCGAATACCGATACTCAGCGATGCTCGGCGTCAGGCTGGCGGGCGTGCCCCTCGTCGCCGCGCTGGCCTGGGCGATGCTGGCCTGGCCGGCCGCCCTGGTGGCTCGTCGGGTTGCCACCACGATGCCGGTACGCGTGCTCGTCGGCGGGTGGGCGCTCGCGTCCTGGGACCTGTTCCTCGACCCGCAGCTCGTCTCCGCCGGCGCATGGCGGTGGGCCGGCGCGAACCCGCACCTGCCGGGCGTGCCTAGCGTGGCACTGACGAATTATGCAGGATGGCTGCTCGTCGCGACGCTGATCTCCCTTGCCATGCAGGCGATTCTGGCCGGAACGCCGATGGCCGACGATCGCTGGATGTTCGCGCTGTACCTGTGGATCTACCTGTCGTCGATCGTCGGGCTGGCGGCGTTCTTGAACCTGCCCGCCGCGGCGCTCTGGGGCGCGCTCGGCATGGGCGTGGTCGTAGTGCCGCTGGTGGCCCGGTGCTTGTGAAGCTCGGCGCGGCCGCGGCGCTCGCCGGTGCCGGGCATGCCGCGGTCAACGCATGGCTGTTGCGTCGGCCGGGCCGAGTGGGCGTGCTGCCCGATCTGTCGGTGCTGCTTGCAGTGCGGGACGAGGCGCATAACATCACAGCCTGCCTGGATACCTTGCTGGCCCAGCAACCCGGGGAGCGGATCGAGATCATCGTCCTCGATGATGGATCATCCGACGGCACAAGGGAGATCGCCGAGGCAGCAGGCGTACGCGTTGTGGCCGGGACGGCGCCTCCGACCGGTTGGTTGGGCAAACCACATGCGTGCCGGCAGCTCGCAGAGCTTGCACGGCCGAGCAGCACGATCCTGGTCTTCGTGGACGCCGACGTCCGCCTCGAGCCGCACGCGGTAGCCAGCGCCGTCGCCCTCCTCGAACAGCACGAGCTGGACTTCGTCTCGCCGTATCCGAGGCAGGTCGCAGGCTCGGTGGCCGAGCGGCTCGTCCAGCCGCTGCTGTCCTGGTCGTGGCTGACGTTCCTGCCGCTGAGGCTCGCCGAGCACTCGCCCCGACCGTCGCTGGCGGTGGCCAACGGGCAATTTCTCGTGGTGCGCCGGGAGGAATACCAGCGCGCGGGCGGCCACCCGCCCGGCGCCGTGCTGGACGACATCGCCCTGGCCCGCGCGCTGCGCCGGCACGGCGCTCGAGGCGGCATCGTCGACGGCACGGCGATCGCCAACTGCCGAATGTACGACGGCTGGGCGGCGCTGCGAGATGGATACGGCAAGTCGCTGTGGGCGGCGTTCGGCTCGCCGGCCGGTGCACTGGGAGTGCTCATCGGCCTAGGCGTCGCGTACGTGCTTCCGGTCGTGGCAGCGTTGCGCGGGTCGCGGACGGGACTGCTCGGCTACGCGGCGGGCGTCGCGGGCCGGGTGATCGCCGGGCGGCGCACAGGTGGCCGCGTCTGGCCCGATGCGCTGTTCCACCCTGCGTCTGTGGCGGCGTTCGGCTGGCTCGTCGCGCGGTCGCTGGCCGGGAGCCGGCGCGGCACGCTCACCTGGAAGGGGCGGGATGTGCACGCGCACCCCCTAGGCGGCTAAGGCACTATCACCACATGGCGCGCGTCGTGGTGGTCGGCGCCGGGGTCGGCGGGCTGTGCGCCGCCGCCCGGCTCGCCGCGCTGCGCCACCACGTCACGGTGGTCGAAGCCAGCGAGCAGGTCGGCGGCAAGGCCGGCTTCTTCGAGCAGCGAACCCCAGCCGGCACGTTCCGCTTCGACACCGGCGCATCGGTGCTCACCTTGCCCGAGGTGTTCGCCGGGTTGTTCGCCGACACCGGCGACCCGCTCGACTCGATGCTCAAGCTGCGGGCCGTCGATCCGTATGTGCGCTACCGCTTCGCTGACGGCGCGGTGCTCACCACGACTCGTGATCTGGACGAGCAGGTGTCTCGCTTCGACCAGACCCTCGCCGCGGGCACGGGTGCTGCGTGGGCGGCGCTGGTGGCGCGCGGCTCGCGCATCTGGGATGCCGTCGAGGGTCCGGTGTTCGGCCGCGGCCTGACCGCAGGCGCTGTTGCCCGGCGGCTGACCCACGTCGGTGACATCGCGGCGGTCCGGCCCGGGCGCACCCTGCGCCAGGTCGGCAACCGGCACTTCGACGACCCGAGGGCGCGCATGCTCCTGGACAGGTACGCGACATTCGCGGGCTCGGATCCGCGTCGCGCGCCGGCCGCGCTCGCCGTGATCCCGTTCCTGGAGCACGCCTTCGGAGCGTGGTATGTCGAGGGCGGACTGCACCAGCTTGTCGCGGCACTGGCCTCCCGGGCCCGCGAACGCGGCGCGGTCATTCGTACCGAGGCGCGGGTCACCCGGATCACCGCGAACGGCGGGCGGGTCGGCGAGGTGTCGCTCGTCGACGGGACGAGGCTGCCCGCCGACGTCGTCGTGGCCAACGCCGATGCGAGCACCGTCTACGGGCGGCTGCTGTACCCGAGCCGGCCGCGGCAGGCGCCACACGCCGACTCGCTCAGCGCGTTCGTCCTACTACTCGGCGTTCGTGGGCGCACGCCGGGACTGGCGCACCACAACGTCCTGTTCGGCGAGGGCGACTACGACGCCGAGTTCGACGCGGTGTTCGGCCGGCCCGGCCGGCCGGTCACCAACCCTGCCGTGTACATCAGCGCGCCCGACGATCGGGCGGTTTGCCCGCCTGGTCACGAGGCGTGGTTTGTGCTCGTCAACGCGCCCCGGCACGGCATCGACGGCAGCCGGGGCGCCCTCGATTGGGACAGCGCGGGGCTGGCGTCAGGCTACGAGGGGCGAGTGCTCTCGCTGCTCACCGCGCGTGGGCTGCCGGTGCGCGAACGACTGGTGTTCAGCAAGGTGCTCACCCCGGCGGATCTGCAGCGGCGCACTGACGCTCCCGGGGGTGCGATCTATGGTCCGGCGCTGCACGGCCTGCTCGGCAGCATGCGACGGCCGGCGAACGCCGCGAAGGTGCGCGGGCTCTACCTGGTCGGCGGCTCGACGCAGCCCGGCGGCGGGCTGCCTCTCGTAGCACAGTCCGCCAAGATCGTCGCCAACCTCATAGGCCCCGGGTAGCTCATGCCGGCTGGGCGGAGCCGGCGCCGGCGCTCTTCGCGCGAACGCTCATCGCCCGATGGTTGCGCTCTACATCGGCTCGGCACGTCTCGCTACAGTGTCGTAAAGTGTGCGCGTGAGCTCTTCGTTTGCGGCGCTGCTCAATGAGTTCGGCGTGCCCGGCGGTGAATCCGAGTTCGTGACCGCCTTGCGGGCGGCACTCGCCCGCGAGCCGCGCCCCGGCGCCAGCACACTCACCGATGCCGAGGCCGCGATACTCGCCGAGCACAGCGGCGTCGATGCCGCGGCCGCTGACCGGCACGCCGAGTCGCACCGGGCTGCGGTCGAAGCGGCCCGCATCGAGTTCGACCTGCTGCGCCGCTCGTATGCGACACGAGACATCGCCAGGAAGTGGGGCGTGGACGACTCACGCGTGCGGCATCGGGTGCGCAACCGGGCGTTGTACGGCGTGCGCGTCGGCCGGTCGCTGCGGCTGCCCAGGTGGCAGTTCGACGACGATCTGCGCCCGCTACCCGGTCTCGCCGCCGTGCTTGCCGCGCTGCCCAAAGGCATGCATCCGCGCGAAGTCGAGGGCTTCATGACCACGCCGCAGGACGACCTGCAGGTGCGCGGGCACAAGCGCAGCCCCCGCGACTGGCTGCTGACCGGCGGTGATCCGGCCCCGGTTGCAGCGCACGCGGCCGACCTCGACCGGTGGTAAAGCTCCCCCTCCCGCCGCCGCCCGAGGCGCTGACGCGGGAGGAGGGCGACCTCGCCGCAGTGGCCGCGCACACCGTGCTGTGGCGGCTGCACCGGACGGCCGGGGAGAACATCGTCCCCTGGAATGCGCTGCGCTTCTGGGGTCCGTCACACGCCCGTTTCGACCCGCAGCAGCCACCTCCCGGGCCGTCCGATCGTGGCGTGTCCTACGCGGCGTTGGAGATCACGACCTGCCTGGCCGAGGTGTTCCAGGACCGGCGGGCCGTCGATACCGCCCGCGGCACTCCGTACCTCACCGCGTGGCGGCCTGGTCGAACCCTGCATCTGCTCGACCTGACCGACACCTGGCCTATCCGCAACGGCGCGTCGCACCTGCTCAACACCGGCCCGCACGACCTGTGCCGCGCGTGGGCGCGGACGATCGACACGCGCTGGCCGGACCTCGACGGGCTGTGGCACGTCTCCGCGATGACCGGCCAGCCCCAGATCACCCTTTTCACCGCGGCCGCCGACACATTCCCGGCCCGGCCGTTGTTCAGCAGGCCGCTGTCCGACCCGGGCACCCGTGGCTGGATCGCCGCCGCGGCGGACCGGATCGGTTACGACGTCATCTGAACGAGCGCCACGACGTCGCCCCGCTGCTGCGAGAGGTAGTCGTCGCGTACGTCCGCGAGCTCCAGCTCGGCACGAAGGCACGCTGCATGGCACGTCGATGTCTCGGCGAGCACCTCGCCACGCGGTGAGATGATCATGCTCGGGCAGTGCTGGTCCGGATGGGCGACATTGGCCGCGACAACGAATCGTTGCGTCTCGGCGGCGCGGCTGACGAGGTGGCTGCGCCACACACCGGCCGGCTCCCGGGGATTGGCTGCGTACGTCGGATACGCGAAGATCTCCGCGCCGCCACGCGAGTGGACGCCGCGCCGGCAGACGGCGTCCGCCACGGCGTTCGTGACAGTCTCGAGTTCGCCCAGGTCGAGGTCGTCGAGGCCCGAGAGGGCATCGTCGTAACCGGACAGGGCCGCCTCCGGGAGCACGACCACGTCCCCCGGCCGGTCGCGTGATCGAGGAACGACACGATCTGCTTGCCGTTGCGATCCGGGTCCCAGGTGGTCGGCAGCTGGCCCACGACAACGGGTACCTGCATGCCACCCTCGTCATGATCGCGCGAGTTGCCCGAACGCTATCAAGGTCGCTGCCACCCAGACGGCCGCGCACACAGTAGGCGGCCAGGTCGCGTCGCTGACCGCGGCACTGACGCAGGCGAGCGCCGCGCAGATCACCCTGGTGGGGCGCTCCGCGACGGTGATCAGCGGGCGCCGCCGGGCGAACTCCAGCCCGATCGAGAGCGCTGCCGCGAGCCCGGCCAGCCACAGCGGTGCGCCGGCTTGCCACATCGCCAGCGCGAACGCGGTATCGGCGATTCGGTCGGCGATCGTGTCAGCGAACGCCCCCGCCCGGGTGATCCGGCCCTGGAGCAGCGCAACCGCCCCGTCGAGCCCGTCGCACAGCGCCGCGGCCAGGATGAGCGCCAACGCCACGAGCGGCAGCCGGGCAGCGAACAGTAGCGCGTCGACCGCGAGCACGACGCCGGCCACGGTGACCGCCGCCGGCGGCACGCGCGCGGCGACGAGCGGCCGGGCCAGCGTCCACATCAGGGCCAGCCAGTGGCGCACGAGCGGCGACGGCCGTAGCCCCCGGTGCAATGCGGACCAGGCCTCGGTCAGGTCGTCGCGGTCATACGCAGATTCGCCCATACCTCGCGGGTGGCCTTGGAGCGATTGAACGTGATGAAGTGAATGCCCGGCACGCCCTCGTCGAGCAGCCGCTGCGCCAGCCGCGAGCACTCCTCGATGCCAAGCGCGCGCACCGCCTTCGGATCGTCCCCCAGCGCCGCGAACTTAGCCGCCAGCTCCGATGGGAACGGCGCGCCGGAAAGCTGCTCGGAACGCTCGATCGTGCGCATCGTGGTGACCGGCATGATGCCGGCGATGATCGGCACCTCGCCGCCGGCTGCGGCCACCCGGTCGCGCAGCCGCAGGTACTCGTCGGCATCGAAGAACATCTGGGTCACCGCGTAGTCGGCGCCGGCCCGGCACTTTTCCACGAATCGCGCGGTGTCCTCCTCGACGGTCGCCGAGCGCGGGTGCTTGTACGGGAAGGCCGCCACGCCGACGCTGAAGTCGCCGTGCGCACGCAGCAACTCGACCAGTTCGCAGGCGTAGCTCAGCCCCGCCGGGTGCTTGATCCACTCCCCCATCGGGTCGCCCGGCGGGTCGCCGCGAATGGCCAGCATGTTGACCACCCCCACGTCAGCGAACCGGCCAATGATCGCGCGCAGCTCGGCCACCGAGTGATTGACCGCGGTCAGGTGGGCGACCGGCAGCAACGTCGTGTCCGACGCGATCTGCTCGACGATCTCGATGGTGTGGTCGCGAGTGCTGCCGCCGGCGCCGTACGTCACGGACACGAACGAGGGACGTAGCGGTTCGAGTTCGCGGATGGTTTGCCACAGCAGCCGGTCGTCCTCGGGCGTCTTCGGCGGGAAGAACTCGAAGGAGAACGTGCGCTGCCCGGAGGCCAGCACGTCCCGTACCGTTCGTGGCATGCGGATCAGCGTAGTGTCCGCGCTGTGATCGACCTCGGCAGCGTTGTCACGCGGGTCGACGCGGAACTGGCCACCTTCTTCGACGCGCGCGCCGCCCGGCTGGCCGAGCTCGGCGGTGATCTCAGCACGCTCGCCGAGACCGCGCGCGGCTTCGTGCTGCATGGTGGCAAGCGGCTGCGCCCGATGTTCGCCTACTGCGGCTGGCGCTGCGTCCGCGACGCGTCCGGCGACGCGCCGATGGTCACCGCGGCGGCCAGCCTGGAACTACTGCACGGTTGCGCGCTGATCCACGACGATGTGATGGACGGCTCGGGCACACGCCGCGGCCGCCCGTCGGTCCACGCCGCGTTCGCTGCGATGCACGCCCGCGGTGCGTTCACCGGCGACGCGCGCATATTCGGCACGGCCGCAGCAATCGTCGTCGGTGACCTCCTGCTGTCCTGGGCGGATGCGATGTTCGCCGCCGCAGACTTCACCTCCACCGAGGGCCACCGGGCGCGGGCCGTGTACGACGACATGCGCCAGCAGGTGATGGCCGGCCAGTACCTGGACATGCTCGTCCAGGCCCGCGGCAACTTCTCCGTCGAGGAGGCACAGCGGGTCGCCGAGTACAAGACGAGCAAGTACACCGTCGAGGGACCGTTGCAGTTCGGCGCGGCAGCCGCCGGCGCGGCACCGGAGCTGGTCGCGGCGCTTTCCGGGTACGGGCTGCCCCTCGGCGAGGCATTCCAGCTGCGTGACGATGTGTTGGGCGTGTTCGGCGATCCAGGACGTACCGGCAAGCCGATCGGCGACGACCTGCGCGAGGGCAAGCGCACGATGCTGGTGGCGCTGGCGATGAACGCGGCCGAGCCGACGCAGGCCGGGCTGCTGCGTGCCGGGCTCGGCAATCGCGACCTCGACGAGGCCGGCGCCGCGGCGCTGTGCAAGGTGATTGTCGCGACCGGAGCGCTGGATCGCGTCGAGGCCCGCATCGCCGAGCGCACGGCGCAGGCCCGTGCCGCGCTGGACACGGCGGCCATCGCAGCCGACGCCCGTCAGGTGCTCGACGGGCTCGCCGTGCTTGCCACCGAGCGGCATACGTGAGGACCGTACCTGGCCGTACGGACCGTGTCGTGGTCATCGGGGCGGGGCTCGGCGGGCTGGCGGCCGCGTTGCACCTCGCCGGTGCCGGCCGGGAAGTAACTGTACTGGAGCGTATGGACGCACCGGGCGGGCACGCCGGCGTGCTGCGCGACCAGGGGTACACGTTCGACACCGGGCCGACGGTGCTCACCGCCCCGTGGCTCGTCGCCGAGACGCTCGCCGCGGTCGGCGAGGAGATGACGCTCGACCTGCGCCGGCTCGACCCGGCGTACCGCGCCCGGTTCGCCGATGGCTCGACACTCGACATGCATGCGGACATCGACGCGATGGCATGCGAGGTCGCGGCGCTCTGCGGGCCGCGTGAGGCCGACGGGTATAGGCGTCTCGTCGCGTGGTTGCGCGAACTCTACGACGTCGAGATGCCGCACTTCATCGACCGGAACCTGGATTCGCCACTCGCGCTGCTCGGCCGGCCGCTGTTGCGGCTGGTCGCGCTCGGCGGGTTCCGGCGGCTCGCCCCGAAGATGGCCTCGTTCGTCCGGGACGACCGGCTGCAGCGGCTGTTCACGTTCCAGTCGATGTACGCCGGGCTGGCGCCGGCGCAGGCGCTCGCCCTGTACGGGGTGATCGCCTACCTGGACGCCCTGGCCGGCGTTTACTTCCCCATTGGCGGCGTGCACGCGGTGCCTCAGGCGCTGGCCGCCGCAGCCGTCCGGCATGGCGTGACCATACGCCACGGTATTGTCGCGGAACGCCTCGAGATTCTCCACGACCGGGCGGCAGCCGTGATCACGCGGCGCGGTGAGCGCATCCCTGCCGATGTTGTCGTCGACAATCGCCCACTGGGTAGCGCGCGGACGCGCTACTCGCCGTCCTGCGTCGTGCTGTACGCCGGCGTACGGTCCGGGACCACGGATGCCCACCACACCATCTCGTTCGGCGCAGCCTGGCGATCGACGTTCGACGAGATCATCCGGCGCGGGCAGCTGATGAGCGATCCGTCGTTCCTGATCACCACGCCGACCGTGACCGATCCGGCCCTCGCCCCGCCCGGCGCCCACGCACGCTACGTGCTGTTCCCGGTCCCGAACCTGGCCCATCGCGCGCCGATCGACTGGACCGCGGCAGCGGCGCCCTACGCCGAACACATGCTGGAGAGGTCGGGTCTCGAACCCGATGTGCTGCACATGACGACACCTGCGGACTGGGCCGCCCGCGGCTATCCCGCCGGCACGCCGTTCGGCGCCGCGCACACCGTCGCGCAGACCGGCCCGTTCCGGCCGCCCACCCTGGATCGCCGCATCGAGAACCTCGTGCGGTGCGGCGCGAACGTGCAGCCCGGCGTCGGCATCCCAATGGCACTCGTGTCCGGGCGGCTGGCCGCCGCGCGCGTTACCGGGGCTGTCACGATGGCCGCATGAGGCGCGCCCTGGGGGCAGCCGGTATCACGTCGGGCCGTCTGGCCGAGGGATACCGGCTGTGCCGGCGCCTCAATGCTGCACATGGCAAGACGTACTACCTCGCCACGTTGTTGCTGCCGCCGGCCAAGCGCCCGTACGTCCACGCCCTGTATGGGTTCGCCCGTTACGCGGACGACATCGTCGACAGCTTCGGCGGCGCCGACCGCGCCGCCCGGTTCGAGGCGTGGAGCGCCGACTTCCTCGCCGATCTCGAACTCGGTACGTCCGCCGACCTGGTGTGCCGGGCGGTGATCGACACGATCCACCGGTGGAACATCACCCATTCGTACTTCGCCGACTTCCTCGACGCGATGCGCTCGGACCTCACCGTCACGAGCTACGAGACCCACGCTGACCTCGCTGCCTATATGTGGGGCTCGGCCGCGGTGATCGGCCTGCAGATGCTGCCCATCCTCGGAAGGGCCGACGCCTCGATCGACCAGAAGGTGCTGGAGCCGTACGCGATCGACCTGGGCATGGCCTTCCAACTCACCAACTTCCTGCGTGATATCGCAGAGGATCTCGCGCGCGGGCGCGTCTACCTGCCGCAGGAATCGCTTGCCACATTCGGCGTCGACCGCGACCGCCTGCACCGGGCCGCCCGCGCCGGGGCGGTCGACGAACCGATCCGCAATCTGCTGGCAGTCGAGATCGCCCGGACCCGCGATCTGTACCTTCGCGCCGTCCCGGGCATCGAGCTGGTGCACCCGACCTCACAAGACTGCCTGCGCACCGCGGTCGCGCTCTACAGCCGCATCCTCGACGAGATCGAAGCGGCCGACTACAACGTGTTCCGCGGGCGGGTCACCGTGCCGATCGGCCGCCGGGCGGGTGTTGCAGCGCGCGGCCTTGTCGGGGCGCTCGTCGCGCGGCACTACGACCAAGCGCCACCCACGTAGCGAGCGTCAGCAGCACCATCGCGAAGCCGAACGCCACGTCCTCGATCGGCGCATACGCGAGGCGCAGCCCTGTGATCGCAGCGCCGTCATAACGGACGACCGGCAGCCCCGCAAGAACGCCGTTGACGATCAGCTGAAAGAGCAACACGATGCCGTACGCCGTCCAGAATGCCTTTCGGCGCAAGAGATGTGTGCGCAGCACCGCAAGGTCGACGAGCACGGCGCCGGCGACGCCCGCGATCGCCAAAGCTGTGTAGCTCACGACTCGTCGCCGATCGTCCACTGTGGACGGCGCCGGCGCACGGCTTCCAACGTCAAGATGGCGCACGTGGGGATCACCACGAAGAACAGCAACTCTTCCAGGGGCAGCCTGCCGGGCAGCGTCACGCCGGTCATCCACCGGCCGTCGTAGCGCCACTGGTGACGGTGGATGGCGTACACGTCCCACGCGGTGAAGATCGCTACGGTCGGCGCGAGCGCGAGCAGCAGGCGGCGCCAGCGCACATACACCCGGGTATGGAGGAACAGCTCCAACGCCCCGGTCCCGACCAGGCACCCGGCGAGCAGTGCCAGGTAGATCAGATGGCTCATCAGTAGCCGGCGACCTGGGCGCGGCGCTTCACCTCGGTGCCGCGGTTATCGCGCAAGGCCTGGATGGGCGTGCCGGGCAGCGATTCGTCTGAGCGGAAAAGCCAGGTCACGATCTCGTCGTCCTCGTAGCCCGCATCGCGAAGCAGCGTGACCACGCCCGGCAGGCCCTTTACGACCGCGCCCTCCTGGATGAACGCCGCTGGCACGCACCGCTCGCCGGCGATATCGCGCACTCCGAGCAGCACGCCGTCGCGTACCCACTGGCTGATCCGCTTGGGTGGTACACCCAACACCTGGGCAGCCTCGGGGACAGCGATCAACTCGATGTCCGGCGCCTCCTCGGGCATGCCGACAAGCCTGCCACAACTCACTCGCGGCGGGCGAAGATTGCCTCCGTGACGTAGCGAGCGTGCACGAGCTGGTTGCCGATCACGTCACCCACGGCGTCGAGCAGCGCCGCGAGCTGGCCGGCGGGCAGGGTGCTGTGGTCGCTGTGCGTGCGGACGAGCGCCAGCCACTCGTCCCGCGTGTAGTCGCGCTCCCACGGGTAGCGGCGGTGCTCGACGCTCGTGAATAGCCCGGCTGCGCGCAGCTGATCGGCGGCCGGCGGGATCGTCGCTGGCCCGCCGCTGCGTACCACCGATCGGTCGGTCACGTGGGGCGCGATTCGCGCGTAGGCGGCGTCGATGCGAGCGCGCAAATCGGCGTCCACGGTGGAGAAGTTCCAGAAGGGCGCGAGCAGCCCATGGGGGCGCAGCAGCGCCGCCGCCTTGACAGCGCCCGCGTCCGGGTCGATCCAGTGCCATGCCTGCCCGCTGATGATCAGGTCGAAGCGGCGCCCGGCCGCGTCCCAGTGCTCGAACGTCCCGACTTCGACGGCGATCCCGTGTGCGCGAGCGACAGCGGCCATGCGCGCGTCGACTTCGACGCCGAGCACGGGCAGGCCGCGTTCGGCGAGCAGCCGCGCTGCCTTGCCCGTCCCGCAGCCGACGTCGAGCGCATCGGCCGGAGCGCCGGCGACCAGGTCGTCGACGAGAGCCCGTGGGTAGCTCGGCCGCACCCGGTCGTATGCCTCCGCGGCCGCCCCGAACGACTCGGCGCGGGCCCGGTTGGTGTGCACCCGGTCAGTCCTGTTCGACACGCCAGCCTTCCTCGGGCGGGCGCGGTGAGCGCATCGGCGCCGCGTCGGTCAGCGGCGCTACGTCGTCGCCCACCAGCGCATCAAGTGCCGCACCGGCGACCACCCGGGTCGGGAACGCCGCCGACGCGGCCGCCTGCCGAACCGCGCGCAGCGGCAACCGGGCCCGGCTGGCTGCCAGCACGACATTGCCGTAGCGCCGCTTGCCGAGCACACCGGTGGAGCCGGTGAGCAACACCCGGGGCAGCACGGTCCGCGCCGACGCGACGACGCGGCGGGTGTAGGTGAGCGGCGGCCCGTCCGTCAGGTTGGCCAGCAGCACGCCGTCGGGGCGCAGCACGCGGGCCACGTCCGTGAGGAACTCCCGGGTGGTCAGCTCGCCCGGTACCCGCCCGCCCAGGTACGCGTCGACCACGATGACGTCGGCGCTGCCGGCACGCACGTCACGCACGCCGTGCCGGCCGGACCGCGGCCGCACGCGGATCCGGGCGCCACGCGGCAGCGGCAACCGGGCCCGCACCAAATCGACGAGCGCGGTGTCCGGCTCGAACACGATCTGCGACGACCCGGGCCGGGTCTTGGCCACGTAGCGCGCGAACGTGCATCCACCACCGCCGACGTGGACGACCGCGAGCGGGCCGGTCGGTAGCGCGTCGACGATGTCGGCCATGCTGCGCAGGTACTCGAAGTCGAGATACGTCGGATCATCTAGGTCTACGTAGGACTGCCGGATCCGGTCGACCACCAGCAGCCAGCCCCCGGGGCGGTCGGCATCGGCGAGCAGTTCGGCCACTCCCGACTGGACCGGCACCGCATGCACGGCGCCCAGGGTAACGAGCAGCGCTCGCGCTGGACCTTTTCCGCCGTCCGCGGATTCGCGTCGCGGCGGCGGGCTCTTCGCGCGAGCGCTCATCGCTGGGTGTCGTCAGCCGCCGGGCGCGCAACCGACATCTAGAATCCCGGTGTGCAGACGGCCACCGCAGATCCGTTGGTCGGCCGCCTTCTCGACGGCAGGTACCGGATCCACGCGCGGATCGCCCGCGGCGGGATGTCGACGGTGTACCGGGCCGTCGACGAGCGGCTCGACCGCCTCGTCGCGGTCAAAGTCATGTCCAGCGGACTGTCCGCCGATCCCGCGTTCGCCGACCGGTTCACCCGAGAGGCACGTGCCTCGGCGAAGCTGGCGCACATCAACACAGTTGCTGTTTTCGACCAGGGCTCAGAAGACACGGCCTTCGGACGCCTCGTCTACCTGGTCATGGAGCTGGTCACCGGTCGCACACTGCGTGATCTGCTGCGCGAGCGCGGCCGGCTCCGGCCAGCCGAAGCCGTCTCGATCATGGAGCCGGTGCTGGCCGCGCTCGCGGTGGCGCACCGCGCCGGGCTGGTCCACCGCGACGTCAAGCCCGAGAACATCCTGCTGTCCGACGACGGCGTGGTGAAGGTCGCCGACTTCGGCCTCGCCCGCGCCGTGGGCGCCGAGGGCACGGCCACCCAGGCCGGGGTGATGATGGGCACGGTCGGCTACTGCTCACCGGAGCAGGTGACCCGCGGCAACACCGACCAGCGCTCGGACGTCTACTCGGCTGGCATCGTGTTGTACGAACTGCTCACCGGGCAGGCGCCTTATGTGGGCGACACTGCGATGGCGGTCGCCTACCAGCACGTGCACTCCAGGGTGCCGGCGCCGTCGTCGCAGGTTCCGGGCATCGCCCCTCAGCTGGACGACCTGGTGGTACGCGCCACCGACAGCGAC
>JBKOXO010000137.1:0-18356 GCA_046744105.1 Actinomycetota bacterium | reverse complement strand
CTACCCGCAGCTGGGCCGCGTCCCCGAGCGTGAGGGCGGGCGGGACCGTGCCACGCGAGCGCAGCACGGCGAGGTCGGACAGCGCGTCGCGCCCGATCACGTCGGTGCGGACCTCGGTGCCGTCGGCGAACGCCGCCTCGGCGCCCTCGGCACCTTCGACGACGTGCGCACTGGTGAGGAGGAAGCCGTCGTTGGTGATCACACTCGCGCTTCCGGCGCCCTGCCCGCGCCGGGTGCGCACGCGCAGGCTCGCGACGCTCGGCAACACCGTCTCGGCGACGCGCACCACGGTCGCGGAGTAGGCGTCCAACTCGTCGCTCATACCGTCTCATCCCTCTTTGCTGCGCTCGCCGCGCCGCGATGGCCACTCGCTCGGTCAACCTCCTGCCCTGCAGGTTCGTGCCTGACGTTCGCCGAAAGCGGACGGTTAATCATGTCGGCACCAGGGGGAGGATGGTGGCATGACGAGCCGAATCGAGGCCTGGGCAGGCCAGCAGATGTCCGACTCCGAGGCGGCGCGCGCCGAGGCAGAGGCCGCACAATTCGCCGAGAGCCGCCGGCGGGCAGCGCGTGTCGTCGCAGCGTGCGCCTCCGACATGGAGGAGTTCCGCATCTTGGCCGACATGCTCGGCCTCGACCGCGCGGATCTTGCCGCGGCGCGCCGGGGCACCAAGAGGTCTCACCGGGCCGCCTAGCGCGCCGGGCTTGCGGGCTGCATAGGCTCTCGGGCGTGGAATATCGACAGCTAGGCACCTCTGGTGTGCGCGTCTCGGTTCTCACGCTGGGCACGATGACCTTCGGCGGTGTCGGCTGGGCGAGCGCCGTCGGCACGACCGACGTCGACGGTGCGAAGCGCCAGATCGGCATGTGCATCGACGTCGGCGTCAACTTGATCGACACTGCGGATGCGTACTCGGCGGGCGTTTCCGAGGAGATCCTCGGGCAGGCGCTCGGCGGCAAGCGCGACGACGTGCTGATCGCGACGAAGGTGCGCATGCCGATGGGCGACGGCCCGAACGACGCGGGCCTGTCGCGGCACCACGTGATCCGCGGCTGCGAGGCGTCACTACGGCGACTGGGCACCGACTACGTCGACCTCTACCAGGTGCACGAGTGGGACGGGCGGACACCGCTAGACGAAACGCTCGCCGCGCTGGATTCCCTCGTGCAGTCGGGCAAAGTGCGCTATGTAGGCGCGTCCAACTACGCCGCCTGGCAGCTGATGAAAGCGCTCGGCGTCGCCGACCGAAACAACCTGCCCCGGTTCGTCAGCCAGCAGATTTACTACTCGCTGCAGGCCCGCGACGCCGAGTACGAGCTGGTGCCGCTCTCCTTGGACCAGGGGCTGGGCATCTTGGTGTGGAGCCCGCTCGCCGGCGGCCTGCTGTCCGGCAAGTACCGCCGGTCCGACCCGAACCCGGAGGGCACCCGTCGCTTCGCCGGCTGGGACGAGCCGCCCGTCTACGACGAGGGCAAGCTCTACGACACGATCGAGCTGCTGGTCGAGATCGGGTCCGGGCACGGCGTATCGGCCGCACAGGTTGCGCTGGCGTGGACGCTCGGCAGGCCGGGTGTCACCTCACTGGTGATCGGGGCGCGTACCGACGAACAGCTCGCCGACAACCTGGCGGCCGCATCGCTGCGGCTCGCCGACGACGAGCGAGCCCGGCTCGACGAGGTGAGCGCCATGTCACTGCTCTACCCGTACTGGCACCAGGCACGCACCGCGTCGGACCGGCTGAGCGACGCTGACCTCAGCCTGCTGGCCCCGCACATCTTCTAATCCGCCGAGAGACATGCCCCGGTGGATTAGGCAGTGGCGCTGCCCCGCCAGAGGTCGATGCCGCCCTCGACGGCATGCTTGTCGATCTCGGCCAGCTCGTCGTCGTCGAAGTCCAGCGTGCGCAGCGCGCCCAGGTTCTCCTCGAGCTGGGCGACGCTGCTCGCGCCGAGCAGCACGGACGTCACGCGCGGGTCGCGCAGGCACCAGGCCAGCGCCAGCTGGGCGAGCGACTGGCCGCGGCGCTGTGCGATGTCGGAAAGCGCCCGGATGTGCGTCACGTTCTGCCCGGTGAGCCACTCACGCGACAGCGACGAGTCCTCTGCCATCCGCGAGCGCGCCGGAACGCCGTCGAGGTACTTGCCGGTGAGCATGCCCTGCGCGAGCGGCGAGAACGCGATGCAGCCGACGCCCTCCCGCTCGAGCGTGTCGAGCAGCCCGCCCTCGATCCAGCGGTTGAGCATCGAGTAGGACGGCTGGTGGATCAGCAGCGGAGTGCCCAGCTCGCGCAGGATCCGTGCTGCCTCTGCGGTGCGCTCGGCCGAGTAGGACGAGATGCCGGCATACAAGGCTTTCCCTCGGCGCACCACGGCGTCCAGGGCGCCCATCGTCTCTTCGAGCGGGGTGTCCGGGTCGAAGCGGTGCGAGTAGAAGACGTCGACGTAGTCGAAACCCATGCGGGCAAGTGACTGGTCGAGGCTCGCCATCAGGTACTTACGCGACCCGAACTCGCCGTACGGACCCGGCCACATGTCCCAGCCGGCCTTCGTCGAGATGAACAGTTCATCGCGATAGGGCCTGAGGTCGGCGTGCAGCGCCCGGCCGAAATTGATCTCCGTGCTGCCGTACGGCGGACCGTAGTTGTTGGCCAGGTCGAAGTGCGTGATGCCTCGATCGAACGCCGCCCGAAGGATTGCCCGTTGCCCGTCGAGCGGCCGGTCGTCGCCGAAGTTGTGCCACAGCCCGAGCGAGATCAGCGGCAGGTTGACACCGCTGCGCCCGCAGCGCCGATAGGTCATCGCGTCGTAGCGGCCGTTTGCGGCGAGGTAGCTCACGAACGCCAGCCTACGAGAGGCCCTCCCCGTCGAAGTTGTTCGACCTCAGGCGCGCGATAGCGCCGCCTCGGTCGAACAAGTTTCAGGACAAGAGGGCGCGGCGGCCCGGGTCTACGCTCGCTCAGGCAGTGGGGAGCTTGTAGTCGGCGAACTGATCCCGCAGCGTCCGCTTCGAGAACTTACCGACACTGGTCTTCGGCACCTCGTCGACGAACGCGACGTCGTCGGGCATCTGCCAGTTGGTGAATTTGGGCCGCAGGAAGTCGAGCACTTCCTCCTTGGTGAGCTCTTCCCCAGGCTTGACGACGACGCACGCGAGCGGGCGCTCCATCCACTTTGGATGCGGCACCGCGATCACTGCAGCCTCGGCGACCTTCGGGTGGGCCATGATCTCGTTCTCGAGTTCCACCGTGCTGATCCACTCGCCCCCGGACTTGACGAGATCCTTCGTCCGGTCGACCAGCCGCAAATAGCCCAGCGGCGAGATCGCCCCCACGTCGCCGGTGCGCAGCCAGCCGTCCGGTGAGAACTGCTCACCGGGCTCGTCCGTGCGGAAGTACTGCCGGGCGATCCACGGGCCGCGGCACTCCAGCTCCCCGACGGCCTTGTCGTCCCAGGGCAGCACCTCGCGGGTGTCCGGGTCGACGATGCGCATCTCGACGCCGGGCGGGGCGATGCCCGCCGTGGCCCGGACGTCGGCACGCTCGTTCTCGGTGCTGCCGTCGAACTCCGACCGGACGTAGGCGACACTGCCCAGCGGCGACAGTTCGGTCATGCCCCATGCCTGCGTGATCGGCAGCCCGATCTTGGCACGCCACGCCTCGGAGAGGGCCTTGGGCACAGCCGACCCGCCGCAGATGATCGTGCGCAAGTGGGACAGGTCGCGCCCCTCGAGGTGGGGCACCAGCGCCATCCAGATCGTCGGCACGCCGGCGGTGATGGTGACCTGTTCTGCCTCGAGCAGCTCGATGATCGCCTGCGGAGACAGGTCCGGTCCCGGCATCACCAGCGATGCGCCGGCCATCATGGCCGTGTACGGCAGGCCCCACGCGTTGGCGTGGAACATCGGCACGACGGGCAGGATCGTGTCCCGTTCACCCATGCCGAAGACGCCGGTGGTCATCGACGCCAACGAGTGCAACCACGTCGAGCGGTGGCTGTACAGGACGCCTTTGGGATGGCCGGTGGTGCCCGTCGTGTAGCACATGGCGGCGGCCCGGTTCTCGTCGGTGACCCGGTCGCTGAAGTCGAGTTCGTCCGCGCCGTCGACGACGTCGGCCCAGTGCAGGACGCGCGGGTCGTCGGGGATCTCCGAGGTGGCACCGTCATCCATGACGATCACGTGCTTGACCCTGTCGAGGTTAGGCAGGTACCGGCAGAACAGGGGCAGCAGCGACCGGTCGACGAAGAAGGCCTCGTCCCCGGCGTGATTGGCCGCGTAGACGAACTGCTCGGGCGCGTAGCGCAGGTTGCCGGTGTGCAGGATCCGGCCGCTGCCCGGCACCGCGAAGTACAGCTGCATATGCCGGGCGGTGTTCCACGCGAACGTGCCCACCCGCGCGTCGGCGCCGAGGCCGAGCGAGTCCAGGGCCGCCGCCAGCCGGCGGGCCCCGGCAGCCAGCTCGGCGTACGTCATGCGCTCGAGGCCGGAAGCGGTGCGCGTGGTGATCGTCTTGGCGCCGAAGTACTGCTCGGCACGCGCGAACAGCCAGTTGATGGTCAGCGGCAGATCCTGCATCAGCCCGTACATGGCGGGAATCGTGCCCGCGAACGGGGCCGGCAGCAATGGGTGTCACGGATAGCACCGGGTGATCAGGTATTTACGGGTGCGTACGGTCCGAGCCGTGAGGAAGCCGCCGAGCCCGGCGAGGTAGGCGCGCAGCGACGGGTCGTCGCTTGCGTCGATGTCAGCCGCCCCCGCGACGTAGCTGGCCTCGACATCGTGGTTGGGGAGGATGGCGCCGTGGTCGTGGTGCACCGTGACCGTCGTGACGTTGAGCCGGTCGGGGTTGGCTGCGTCGTCGAGATGTGGCACGACGTCGCCTTCGTTCTCGATTGCCAGGACGTCGACGTCTCCCGGGACGCCGCCCGCGACCAGCCCGATCGGCGCGCCGGCCGTCACGACGTGCGACACATGAAGCTCCCCGCTTGCCGCCAGGTGCCGGGCCGCATCGACTGCCACCATGCCGCCCTCGCTGTGCCCGATGAGCAGGACGTCGTCGCCGGGCCGCACGCCGGCGCCGTGCAGCGCCTCGACAATTCCCCGCTCGTATGTGGTGACCTCGCCGGCGATCGCGCGCAGGTTCGTGACGAGGCTTGTGACGTCACGGTTGTGGAGCGCGGGTGACCAGTCCTTCGTGCCGGGCACGTCGACGATGACCCGGCGGCGGCCGTCTGCGCTGTCGAGCAGCCGCACGTCGATCTCGCCGGGACCGCCGAGGTTACGGTGGGCGAGCCCGGCCATCAGGTCGCGCAGATTGCGCGGCGGCCCGGCTGCGTCGGCTACCACGTCGTCGCCGAGCGACGTTACCCGCGGCGCGCCGTCGTCGAAGGCCCGGGACAGCAGCCGGGTGCCGTTGGAGAGTGAACCCCCGCCGAGGATGTCGGCAGTGGCGCGCATGGCGAGGTCGGCGAGCTCCGGGTCGTCGGTGAGCAGCCGCTGCAGCGCCGCGTCCACGTCACCCCGACGCATGGCGGCAGCCCCTTCGGCGATGGCGGCCGGGGCGTGTGCCAGCGCCTCGACTCCCGGCACGAGGCGTTGATCGAGCCGGTCGGCGGCGATGTAGGCGGCCGCCGCGGAACGCAGGCCGACGTCGATGCCGGTGCATCGGGCTGCCAGCCAGGTGATTCCGTTCGGCCCGTCCAGCGCGGCAAGCAGCCGGGCCTCGAACTGTGCGGCACCGCCTGGGTCGAGCACCGTGGACGCCAGGATCGCCGGGTGCACGAGGTAGCCGTGCAAGGCGAGCGCGGCCTCGCCGGTGCTACCGGCGGCGCGGCCGAACAGCCGGGCGGCAGCGGTCATGTCGTCGTAGTGAGCTTCGACGCCGTTCGCTCCGCCACGCACCGACACGGGTCTACTCATCGACACACCGCCGCACCTGTCCACATGTCACAACCCCAGGGCGTGCGCGATGCCGTGGATGGCCGTCATCGCCGTCCGCTCGGCTGCCCGTACCACGGCCTCGGCGCGACGCACCGCCGCCGCGTGTTGCCGCAGCGCGTGCGCAGCGTCGTCGACCTCGCCCGCCGCGCGGCGAAACCGGCACGCCAGGTCGTGCACGTCGCCGCGAAACGCCGCAGCCGCGGTGGAATGCCAGCGCACCCCTTCGGCAGCGGCCGCGAGACGCGAGGCGCGGCTGCGCAAGTCTTCGGCATGGCCGCTGATGTGCCGGGCCACCGCGTCCAGAGCCGCCGCGTCAGGGAGTACTGCCATGGCCACACGGTGCCGTGTCCGGAAGTTCGGCAAAACCCGTCCGGGCAATCTGTGGACAACGTGATTGCCCGTCCACAGCGTGCCAATCCCCTATTGACACGACACGCCGTGGTTGACTAGCTCAGCCGGCCGCCCCGGTTCGGTCAGCTACGGTGAGCATCGATCAAGGCCCGGATCACGAAGGGGAGCGCGCGCATGGAGTCCGCTCACGCTTCAGCCGACGCCGACGACGCGACGACGGTCGCCGAGACTCCGCCCGGCGAACAGGCGGGGGCGGAAGGCCTCACGCGACGTGATCGCGAGATTCTGACCTTCGAGCGCCAGTGGTGGAAGTACGCGGGCGCCAAAGAGCAGGCGGTTCGCGAGCTGTTCGATATGTCGGCGACCCGCTACTACCAGGTGCTGAACGCATTGATCGACACGCCAGCCGCCCTCGCCGCCGACCCGCTGCTCGTCAAGCGATTGCGGCGGCTGCGCGCCAGCCGGCAGCGGCAACGCTCAGCGCGCCGCCTCGGCATCGACGTCTAAGGCGCGCCCGGACGTCACTGCGCAGCTATTCGTAGGCCGTGTCCCCACGCGGTACTGACCAGCGCGGGTTATCCTGCGGCTAACCATGACCAGCCGCGTACCCTCGCCGCCGCCGCGGCGGAGGTATGACCGTGTCGGCGGCACCGTCCTCGCCGTGCTCGGTGTGGCCGTGGCCGTCGTGGCCGTGATCGCGCTGCGTCACCCCAACGGACGCCAGGCGCGCCCGGTATCGCTACGCACCACGGCGACAGCCACGATCACCGCGACCCCGACACCGTCCTCCGGTGCACCGTCTACTCACACCCTGACGCCTACGTCCACAGGATCCGTCGCGGCGCGCACTGTCCCACTCATCGTGCTGAACAACACGTCGACCGTGGGCCTCGAAACGACCGCCAAGCAACGTTTCGAGGCCGCCGGCTGGAGGGTCACCTCCACTGGGAACCTCGTCAACGACATCCTGTCGACGTGCGCGTACTACGACCCGAGCGACCCGGCGAACCAGCAGGCAGCGCTGGAGTTGCAGCGGGAGTTCCCGGCGATCAAGCGGGTGAAGGAGAGGTTCCCGGAACTGCCGCCCGGCCCCATCGTCGTGGTGCTAACCACTGACTATTCCTAATCCGGGCTGCGCGGATCCGTGTCCGCACCGCGAGGGTGCGTCCGCTGCTCCGCTCCACGCCTTCGGCGCGGGCCGCGTCGCGGCGCCCGGGCTCTTCGCGCGAGCGCTCATCGCCATGTGGTCGCCTCTTGCCCGGTCGCCTTCGACCGGGGGAGCGCGCGGGTATGGAAGAATGACTCACGACAACTGAAGAACCGCTCATCAAGAGGGGCAGAGGGAACGGCCCGATGAAGCCCCGGCAACCACTGTGATGACTCGCTCATGATCCATGCGGGGCCGCCGCAGCAGGTGCCAAGTCCGTCCCGGCGCGACCGCGCCCGGGAAAGATGAGGAGGAAGGCCTCGCGCTGCCATGACGGCTGTACTGGAATCACCCGCCTCTGCACTCGTGTGCCGCAACTGCGGCGCTGAGTACCCACTCAGCCCGCAGCACGCCTGCTTCGAGTGTTTCGGCCCGCTCGAGATCGGCTACGACCAGGACGCTCTCGCGCGGGTCACGCACGACGACATCGCCGCCGGACCGCACTCGATCTGGCGCTATGCAGGACTACTGCCGGTCGGCCAGAATCCGGAAACCCGGGTGGACTCTCGCACGGGTATGACTCCGCTCATCCGCGCCGATCGGCTGGCCGACGAACTGGGCTTTACAGCGCCGCTGTGGATCTAGGACGACTCGGCCAATCCGACGCATTCGTTCAAGGACCGCGTCGTCTCGGTTGCTATCACGGGTGCCCGCGAGCTCGGCTTCGAACGCATCGCCTGCGCGTCAACGGGAAACCTCGCCAACTCGGTAGCGGCCCATGCCGCGCGCATCGGAATGGAGTCGATCGTGTTCATCCCGTCTGACCTCGAGACGGCGAAGGTGGTGCAGACGGCGGTGTACGAGCAGACGCTGGTCGCGGTAGACGGCTCCTACGACGACGTCAACCGGCTGTGCAGCGAGCTGTCGGAGACGGACGAGTTCGAGAGCACCGCCTTCGTGAACGTGAATGTTCGCCCCTATTACGCCGAGGGATCCAAGACGCTCGGCTTCGAGGTTGCCGAGCAGCTCGGCTGGCGGTTGCCTGAGCAGTACGTGGCCCCGATGGCGTCCGGGGCGATGCTGACCAAGATCAACAAGGCGTTCCGCGAGCTGGTCGCGGTGGGCCTCGTGCCCGAGTCCCCGTGGCGGGTGTTCGGGGCGCAGTCCGCCGGATGCTCGCCGATCGCAACGGCCTTCGACAACGGGTGGGACGTGGTGGCGCCGGTGCGGCCCACGGGCATCGCCAAGTCGCTCAACATCGGCAACCCAGCCGACGGGCCATACGCGCTGGACGCGGTGCGGTCCACGGGCGGTGCGATAGCGGCCGTCGACGACGACGAGATCCGGGAGGGTATACGGCTGCTGGCCCGTACGACCGGTGTGTTTGCTGAGACGGCCGGCGGCGTGACCGTGGCGGTGCTGCGCAAGCTCGCCGAATCGGGGCAGCTCGACACGTCGGCCGAGACGGTCGTCTACAACACCGGCGACGGTCTGAAGACCCTGGACGCCGTGGCGGGCCACGTCGCGCCCACCGCGGTGATCCCGCCAACACTTGCAGGCATGCGCGCGGCAGGTCTGCTCGCTTGATCAACTTAGGGCGGCAAGGTGAGGACATGACACAACTGGGCAAGACCGGCCCGGCCGTGAGCAGGCTGGGCCTCGGGTGCATGGGCATGTCCGGGAGCTACGGCTCGGCCGACGACACCGAGAGCACAGCTACCGTCCACGCCGCGCTTGATGCGGGCATCACTCTGCTCGACACCGGCGATTTCTACGGCTCCGGTCACAACGAGATGCTGATCGGCCGCGCTGTCGCCGAACGAGACCGGAACAGCTTCCTCCTCAGCGTCAAGTTCGGCGGGCTGCGCGGCCCCGATGGCGAGTACGGCGGTTTCGACGCCAGGCCCGTGGCCATGCGTAACTTCCTCGCTTACTCGCTGCGCCGCCTGGGCACCGACTACGTCGACATCTATCGACCGGCACGTCTCGACCCGGACGTCCCCGTCGAGGAGACCATCGGCGCGATCGCCGAGCAGGTAGAGAAGGGACACGTGCGCTACATCGGGTTGTCCGAGGTGGGTGCCGAGACCATCCGCCGCGCGGCCGCAGTGCACCCGATCTGCGACCTGCAGATCGAGTACTCGCTGCTCTCGCGAGGCATCGAGGACGAGATCCTGCCCATCTGCCGCGAGCGCGGCATAGGCATCACCGCGTACGGCGTGCTCTCCCGCGGGCTGATCAGCGACGGCGTGCCGGATACTTTCGCGCCGAGCGATTTCCGTGCACACAGTCCCCGCTTCCAGGGCGAGAACCTCGCGCACAACCGGCGCCTCGTCGACGCCCTCGCAGAGCTCGCCCGAGCCAAAGGCGTCAGCGTGGCGCAACTCGCCATCGCCTGGGTGCTCACCCGCGGCGAGGACATCGTGCCGCTCATCGGCACCCGGCGCCGTGACCGGTTGGCCGACTCGCTGGGATCCCTTGACGTCGTGCTGACCGAGGACGACCTCGCCACGATCGAGCAAACCGTCCCGTCGGGTGCCGTCGCCGGCGAGCGCTACAACGCCGCCGGCATGGCCTCGCTGGACAGCGAGAAGTGACGATCACGCTACGGCCGATGACCGAGGCCGAGTACCCGCCGTTCCGCGACCACCTCGTCGAGCACTACTCGGCGGACATCGCCCAGGCACGTGGGCTGCCAGCCGACGAAGCCCGCCGGCAGGCGACGCACCAGACAGACGAACTGCTCGCCGACGGCGTGCACACCGACCGGCAACTGCTGCTCATAGCGGTGGACGAGGCCGGCGCGCGGGTAGGGGTGCTCTGGGTCGCCACATGCGCCCCCAACGGCGACCAAGCCGGCTGGATCTACGACGTCGAGGTGGACGACGGCCACCGTGGCAAGGGCTACGGCCGCGAGATCATGCTGCTCGCCGAGCAGGAATGCCGGCAGCGCGGGCTGACGTCCCTCCGGCTGACCGTATTCGGCCGGAACTCCGTCGCTCGGCAGCTGTACGAGTCGCTCGGCTATGAGATCACGTCTCAGAACATGGCAAAGCGCCTGGATTGAGCGCTGCAATATCTGGCCCTTTCGCGGCGCGCCGTGTACCGTCCGGGCCTGGTCGTAGTTACGAGTGTTTCGGCCATTGGAGTACCACGTGGGCAACCACTGCACACGTGCACTGCAGTGACAGCGGGACCGAGGAGCGAAGACCCTGGCACTACGAAGGGTGGTGCCAGACGCCCCTAGCAAGGAGTGCACGTGGCACAGGGCACTGTCAAGTGGTTCAACAACGAGAAGGGCTACGGCTTCATCGCCGTGGACGGCGGCCAGGACGTCTTCGTCCACTACACGGCCATCCAGGCCGATGGCTACCGCTCGCTGGACGAGGGTCAGCGTGTGGAGTTCGAAGTTGCGCAGGGCCCCAAGGGTCCGCAGGCGGACGGCGTGCGCATCGTCAACTGAACTACTACAGGCAAGGTCGGTCCGATCCGCTCCTGCGGGTCGGACCGATTTGCTATTCCTATCCGCCGGTGCGTGTCTCTCGTGCGCGCCGCCAAGCGGCGCACCCTGGGAGCGCGAACGCTCATTGCCAATCGCCTTGCCACAGCGGAGACGATCGGCTCATGACTGCTCCAGCCGCGCAGGGCAAGCGACTGCACTGGCCCGACTTGCCGGGCGATGTGCGCGACGCCGTCGCCACGCTTGGCGGCGCCGCGATCGCCGGCGCCGACACTCAGCCGCATGGCTTCTCGCCGGGTGTTGCCGCGCGGTTGCGGCTTGCCGACGGACGCCGCGTGTTCGTCAAGGCCGTCAGCGCGAGCACCAATCCTGAGTCCCCGGCGATGCACCGCGCCGAGGCGCGGTTGACCGGCGCGTTCCCGTCAGGCGTTCCCGTGCCGCGGCTGATCGGCGTTCACGACGATGACGACTGGGTGGCCCTCGTGTACGAGGACGTGGAGGGCCGGCATCCGGCAATGCCCTGGCGCATGGACGAGCTCGAGCATGTCATGGCGTCGCTGGTGCGGCTGCACGAGTCGCTGACGCCCTGCCCGGTGCCGGACTGGCCGCGCGTCGTCGACGACGCGGACACGGCTGCGGAGTTCGCCTCGTGGTCGACGGCCGAGCCCGACACGCTGGATGACTGGACGCGGGCGCATCTCGGCGAGCTGATCGCGCTGGAGAGCGAGTGGCGACAGGCTGCTGCCGGCGACACGCTGCTGCACCTGGACCTGCGCGCCGATAACATGCTCATACGACCCGACGGCGAGGTGGTCTTCGTCGACTGGCCGTGGGGTGCCCGCGGCGCGCCACTGCTGGACGTCGTCGGGTTCGCGCCGAGCGTGCGGATGCAGGGTGGCCCTGACCTTGACTGGCTGCTCGCCCGGCATCCCGCCGCCGGGGCCGGCGGGCGGCGCGCAGCGGACTCGCTGCTCGCCGCGGTCGCCGGGATGTTCACGACGCGCGCGCTATGGCCGCCGCCGCCCGGGCTGCCGACACTGCGCGCGTTTCAGGACGCCCAGGCTCGAGTCGCCCGGGAGATGCTGGCGGCGCGACTCGGGAATCCCTGACCCGCGACCGGGTGTTGGGAATGACCATGAGTGAGTTCGGTGCGCTGCTTCAGTTGACGGCGCAGGACGGCAAACGCGACGAGCTGCTGCGCGTCCTCGCCAACTACGTCAACACGCTCGATGGTGAGCCGGGCACCGCGCTGTTCGCAGTCGCCGCGGACCCCAGCGACGACGACCTGGTCTGGGTATGGGAGGAGTTCGCCGACGCCGGCGCCGTGCGCGACCACTTCCAGCACGACTTCTTCCGCGCCTTGCAACTCGAACTCGCCGACCTGCTCGCCGCACCCGTCGCGGTCCGCCCCCTCGCCCCGTTCACCCGCCGGGTGAACCCGCTAGCCGAACAGCGGTAGCTTCGCCTCGTCCGCGCCCAGGACGGCGCGTTCGGCGTCGCTCAGTGGCGCCCGGCCTGTGCCGATCAGGACGTAGCGAGCGTCGTCCCAGCTGATCGGTGCCGGATGCCCGAGTAGCCCGTCGAGCGTCTCGCGGACCAGCGCGAGGCTCTGGGCGCCGGGCCCCGGTCCGTCCGAGAATGTGACGAGATCGAGGTGGTGCACCGCCGCCTCGACAGCCAGCGTCGCGAGTAGATCGTCGACGGTGAGGACGTGGCCCTGGGTCGCGACGAGCGCGCCACCGTCCGCCCGGGCGGCCTGCACCAGCACGGCCCGGGCGGTCTCGCCGTACAGCGCGGTCAGCGCGCTCGTACTGCTCCAAACGCTGGCCATGATCCGGATCGCCCGGCGGCCTGCCTGCGCGCCGGGCGTGCCGGGCTGCCAGGCCCGCCAGTAACTCACGGCGTCGACGTCGGCCGCACCATCGGCCGGAGTGCCCAGCGCCACGAGTGCGCGCTGCGCGTCGGTCAGCAGGTGGAAGACCAGGTCGCGCACCGTCCAGCCGGCACAGCCGGTCGGTCGCCACGCTGCCTCGTCGTCCAAGGCGTCGATGTGCGCCAGCAGTTCGCCGTACGCGGCGCGAAGGGAATCCAGGGCGGTCACGGGCCAACCGTAAACTCCACCCGCACGCCGAGCAGCCGTACCGGGCGGTCGAGCTCGAACCGGTCCAGCAGGGCCACCGCGGCGCGCGCGATCGTCTCGGCATCCTGCGTCGGCTCCGGCAGCGTGGTGATGCGTGACCTGGTGTAGAACGTCGCGGTGCGCACCGTGGTCGCGACGCGGCGCACCGTCCGGCCTTCGGCTACCACCTCAGCGGTGAGGCGGCGTGCCATCTGCTCCAGCCGCGGTGCCATCTCGCCACGGTTTGTGAGGTCGCGGGGGAATGTGATCACGTGGCTGCGCGAGCGGGCGACCCGCGGTTCACTGCGGACGGCGCCGCCACCAGCGCCGTGGGCCAGCTGCCGCAGCCACGGTCCGATCGTCGGCCCGAACCACTCCGCAAGCAGGGCCGAGTCGGCCGCCGCGAGCTCTCCGACGGTGTGGATTCCGCGGGAGCTGAGCTTGGCCGCGGTGCGCCGGCCGATGCCCCACAGCGCGTCGGTGGGCCGGCCCGCCATGACCGGCATCCAGTTGTGCTTGTCCAGCCGGGCGATGCCGGCCGGCTTGGCGAACCCTGTTGCCAGCTTGGCCCGCAGCTTCGTGTCGCCGATGCCGATCGAGCAAGACAGCCCGCAGGATTCGGCCACGGCGATCTGCACATCGCGGGCCAGCGCCTCGGGATCCTGCGCCCCAGCGCCGAGGAACGCCTCGTCCCAGCCCCACACCTCGACCTCGGCCGGGAAGCCGCGCAGCGTCGCCATCACCTGCGCGGATGCCTTCTCATAGACGGCCGTGTCCAACGGTAGGAACGCCGCGTCCGGGCACCGGCGAAAGGCCGCCCGCAACGGCATACCCGCGTGAACGCCGAACGCCCGCGCTTCGTACGACGCGCAGGTGACCACCTTGCGTGGCTCGCTCGGGTCGCCGTTGCCGCCGACGATGACCGGCCGTCCGGCCAGCGACGGACGCCGCAGCCGCTCGACGGCGGCCTGGAACTGATCCAGATCGACGTGCAGCATCCAGCCGCCCATGGATCCAGTGTGCCTGCCTTGCACTCACCCCACCCGAGTGCTAAAACCGAGTTGGCACTCGGCTAGGCTGAGTGCCAGCGCAGTCGGCCCGATGAGGTGGGAAGCCGCCGTCCGTCGCGGGCATCGCGCCGGTGCGCAGCACAGTCCGTCAACCTAGGTAAGGACGACACCGCATGGCAAAGTTGATCGCGTTTGACGAGGACGCCCGCCGCGGCCTCGAGCGCGGCATGAACATCCTCGCCGATGCCGTGAAGGTGACGCTCGGGCCCAAGGGCCGCAACGTTGTCTTGGAGAAGAAGTGGGGCGCCCCCACGATCACCAACGACGGCGTGAGCATCGCCAAGGAGATCGAACTCGAGGATCCGTGGGAGAAGATCGGCGCTGAGCTGGTCAAGGAAGTAGCGAAGAAGACCGACGACGTCGCCGGTGACGGCACCACCACCGCGACCGTGCTGGCCCAGGCCTTGGTGAAGGAGGGCCTGCGCAACGTGGCTGCCGGCGCGAACCCGATGGCGCTCAAGCGCGGCATCGAGAAGGCCGTCGAGTCGGTGTCCGAGGTGCTGGGCAACCAGGCCAAGGACGTCGAGACCAAGGAGCAGATCGCCGCTACCGCGTCGATCTCGGCCGCCGACACCACCGTCGGTGAGATCATCGCCGAGGCGATGGACAAGGTCGGCAAGGAAGGCGTCATCACCGTCGAGGAGAGCAACACCTTCGGTCTCGAGCTCGAGCTCACCGAGGGCATGCGCTTCGACAAGGGCCACCTGTCGCAGTACTTCGTCACCGACGCAGAGCGTCTCGAGACGGTGCTCGACGAGCCGTACATCCTGATCCACGAGGGCAAGATCAGCGCCGTCAAGGATCTGCTGCCGCTGCTCGAGAAGGTCATGCAGACCGGCAAGCCGCTGGCCATCATCGCCGAGGACGTCGAGGGCGAGGCGCTGGCCACCCTGATCGTCAACAAGATCCGGGGCACGTTCAAGTCGGTCGCCGTCAAGGCGCCTGGCTTCGGCGACCGCCGCAAGGCGATGCTCGGCGACATCGCCGTGCTCACCGGCGGCACCGTGATCAGCGAAACGGTCGGCCTCAAGCTCGAGAACGCCACGCTCGACCTGTTGGGCAAGGCCCGCAAGTTCACCACCAACAAGGACGAGACGACGATCGTCGAGGGTGCCGGTGACGCGGACCAGATCCAGGGCCGGGTGAACCAGATCCGCAGCGAGATCGAGAACAGCGACTCCGACTATGACCGCGAGAAGCTGCAGGAGCGGCTGGCGAAGCTGGCCGGCGGCGTCGCGGTGATCAAGGTCGGCGCGGCCACCGAGGTCGAGCTGAAGGAGCGCAAGCACCGCATCGAGGACGCCGTCCGCAACGCGAAGGCGGCCGTCGAGGAGGGCGTCCTGCCCGGCGGCGGCGTCGCGCTGCTCAACGCCGCGGACAGCGCCTTCGACAAGCTGGACCTGATCGGTGACGAGGCGACCGGCGCCAACATCGTCAAGGTGGCGCTGGAGGCTCCGCTCAAGCAGATCGCCGTCAACGCCGGCCTCGAGGGCGGCGTGGTGGCCGAGAAGGTGCGCGGCCTGCCGGTGAACAACGGCCTGGACGCGTCGAACGGCGAGTACGTCGACATGTTCAAGGCGGGCATCATCGAGCCGGCGAAGGTGACGCGTTCGGCGCTGCAGAACGCCGCGTCGATCGCCGCATTGTTCCTGACGACCGAGGCCGTCGTCGCGGACAAGCCGGAGAAGGAGAAGGCCGGCGCCGGGGCAGGCATGCCCGGTGGCGGCGACATGGACTTCTGAGTCCACACACGACAAGGGGCGGACCCACACGGGTCCGCCCCTTCGTCGTTTCCCGGATCGAATTTGACCCCCGAAGCGTCGTGGGGACGGTCTGGAGCGACCGTTCGGGGGTCAAAGTCGATCGGCAGCGCTTAGGGCGGCGGCAGCAGGACGCCGAACCCACCGACCGCCGGGCGCAGGAGCACCTGGCCGGGTGCGAGCAGGTCGGCGATGCGCGCCGCGCTGAGCAGCTCCAGCTCCGCGAGCCGGGTGCGGTAGACCTCTGGGCCGACGACCCGCGCCGCATGCAATTCGGCGGTGTTGTGCCACACCTTCTGGCGACCCTCCCGCAGGAAGCGCTTGGAGCCCATCCGATTCAGGGGTGTGAGCACGCGGTCGAGTAGCGACTTGCCGGACGTAGACAGCTGTACGTCCTCGGCGCCGACCCGCGAGGCGAGCACCCCGTCGACCCGCTCGTGGTCACGACGGCGCCGCTCCAGCAATGCGGCGTCGTCGAATTCGGCGGCGCCGATGACGCCGAGCAGCGCCTGCGGCAGGTCGTAGTTGACGTGCGCGTTGATGCCGAACAGCACGTGGCGTAGCGGCGGCAGTTCGGCGGGCGCAGAGAAGGCCAGCCGCCAGGGCCGCGGCGCGGCGTCGCCGGCGTCCAGCGCGTCCAGGTAGAGCCGCGCGAACGCGACGTCCCAGCGCTCGACCCAGTCCGCGTCCTCGAAGCGGCCGTCGTCGATCGCCCTGCCGATCGCGCGAGTCGTGCGCTGATACGTGTCGAGGAAATATCGCAGGTGCGGCGCGTGCAGATTGCCGCGCCGCCGGTCCATGTCGGCGATGACGCTCTCGATCACCCGCTTCCCCCCGTTGCTGCCGAATTCTCCTCAGCCGAGGCGTTCGTCGAGGTAGCACCAGCGCCATGCTTCGCCGGGTTCGATGCTGCGCATCACCGGGTGGCCCACGTCGGCGAAGTGCTTCGCCGCGTGATTGCCGATCGACGAGTCGCAGCAGCCGACGTGCCCGCACGACAGGCACAGCCGCAAGTGCACCCACGACATGCCGTCGCGCAGGCACTCCTCACAGCCCTCAGGGGTGCGTGCCACGGCGATGTGCGGCGCGTCGCGTAGGTGCTCGCATTCGCCGGCCTGCGGCGGGGCGACGAGTTCGTCCTCCAGGCGCGCTTCGGCGTCCTCGATGCGTTCCAGCGTCGACTCCTCCACATCGATGGCGGCCAAGGCGGCCCGCAGTACGTCGTCCGGCACCTGGCCCGAGTCGCGTGCCGAAAGGATGGAACCTCGCTCGGCGCCGAGCATCTGCATGCGCAGCCGGCGATACGCCGCCGACGGCGGTTCCAGCTCGGCGACCGGGCGGCCCAGCCGCTCCCAGGCGGTATTGGCTCGCTTGTTCGTACGGGAGCGCAGCTGCTCGACGACCTCGGGCGGATCGTCCGGGCTGCGCACCTGCTCCAGCCGCGCCGCCCCGGCCCGCGACGCCTCGGTGACGAGCGCGGCGTACTGCAAGGCGTCTTCCGCGATGCTGGGACCGCGCAGGCCCAGCCGTCGGATCAGCCACGGCAGCGTCAGACTCTGTAGCAGGGATCCGGCCACCACCGCGAACGCGATCAGCCGCAGCAGATCGCGAGCCGGCGTCTCTGGCGGCAGCAGGAACACCGCGGCCAGCGTGACGACGCCACGCATTCCCGCCCAGGACACCACCGCTCCGGCCCGCCATGACCACGCGCGTTCCGGCGCGACCACCTTGTAGATCGCCACGACACCGTTCACCCAGACGACCCGCGCGACGATCGAGGCCGCGAGCACGGCAAGGCAACTCCAGACGGCCTGCGGCGCGTCGTCGACGTCGTCGAGAATGCCCCGCAGCTGCAGGCCGATCAGCATGAAGACGGCGTTCTCCAGCAGGAACTGCACAGTGCGCCAGTTCGTGGTCTCGGCGATCCGGGAGGCGGCGGTCTGCAACACCGGCGCCCGATGCCCCAGCACCAGCCCGGTGACGACCACCGCCACCGCGCCGGATGCGTGCGCGGCCTGAGCCGGCACGAACGCGATGTAGGGCGCCACGAACGACAGCGACGTGTCGAGCACCGGATCCCGGATGTGCCGGCGAATCCGGGACAGCACCTCCGCCGCCACCAGCCCGATCGCCACGCCACCGCCGGCGGCGATCAGGAAGTCCAGGCCGACGCGGCCCGTGACCACTGTGCCGGTGATCGCAGCGATGGCGGTGTTGAGCGCCACGAGGGCGGTGCCGTCATTGACCAGGCTCTCGCCTTCGAGGATCGACACGATGCGCCGCGGCATGCCCACCCGCCGGGCGATGGCGGTGGCGGCAACTGCGTCCGTCGGCGCCACCACCGCACCGAGCGCGAAGGCGGCGGCCAGCGACACGGCGGGCACCACCCACAAGGTCACCAGCCCGACCGTCGCCATGGTGAAGCCGACCAGCCCCACGGACAGCACCGCGATGCTCTGCCGGTTGGCCTTGAAGTCGACGAGCGACGTGCGGATCGCCGCCGCATACAGC